>DAIOUL010000025.1:22114-30075 GCA_036759545.1 Rhodanobacteraceae bacterium | reverse complement strand
GCGATCTACGCCGGCATCGGCGTGGTCGTCGCACTGCACTGGCTGACTTTCTACGGCGCGGTGAAACTCGCCAATGCATCGGTGGCGGCGACCTGCATCGCGCTGGCGCCGGTGTTCCTGGCGCTGATCGAACCCTGGATCGCGCGCCGCGCGTTCGATGTGCGCGAACTGCTGCTGGCAGCCGCGGTGGTGCCCGGCGTGGCGCTGGTGGTCGGCGGCGTCCCAGCGGACATGCGGCTCGGCATCGCCGTCGGTGCGTTGTCGGCGCTGTTCGTGGCCTGCTTCGGTGCGTTGAACAAACGCATGGTCGAGCACGCCGATCCACTCACCGTCACCTGCATCGAACTCGGCGCCGGCGCGGTGTTCCTGACGATCATTGCGCCGCTGCTGCCGCACGCGGGCGCGGTTTATCAGTGGCCGGATGCACACGACGCCGCGCTGCTGCTGACGCTGGCGATCGCCTGCACCTTGCTGCCGTTCGCGCTGGCGCTGGCGGCGCTGCGCGAGCTCACCGCGTTCTACGTGCAACTCGCGACCAACCTGGAACCGGTATACGCGATCGTGCTGGCGATCCTGCTGCTGGGCGAACAACACCAGCTTGACGGCTGGTTCTATCTCGGCGTGGCGGTGATCCTCGCCGCGGTATTCGCGCAACCGCTGATCGCGCGCCGCGCGCAGACCACGCCTTCGCCCGAGCTGCTCGGCGCGGCCGAATCCGGCGAATGAACGCTACGCGCGGCCGGCGACCACGTTCACGCTCAGCGCCAGGATGATCACGTTGAAGAAGAACGCGATCAGCGCGTGCGCGGTGGCGACATGCCGGATCTGCCGCTGGCTGATCTGCACGTCGGAAACCTGGAAGGTCATGCCGATCACGAAAGCGAAGTAGATGAAATCCCAGTAATCGGGTTTGTCGGTGCCGGGAAATTCCAGCCCGGCACACTTGCTGCCTTCGCCGTAGTACTCGTGCGCATAGTGCAGCGCGAAGATGGTGTTGAGGAACAGCCATGACAGCAACAGGCTGCCCGCGGCCAGCGCGATCTCGATCACGCCACCGCCCTTGCTGGCGTGCAATTCCACGCCCAGCGCCACCAGCGCGATCACCGCCACCGCCGCGCTGCTCAGCAGGAAACCCCAGTATCCCTCGTCCTGCGTGCGCGCGCGTTCGCGCATCGATTGCGTTTTTGCGCGCGCGAACATCGCGATGGTCGCCACCAGGAAGACCAGCGTGGCGATGTCGAAGGCCAGCAGCACGGCGCGCGCAGGCGGCATGCCGCCCAGGCTGAAGCCCGCGGCCAGCGCGACGAAGAACAGCGCGCACAACGTGTAACGCGGCCGCCGGCGCACGGTGTGCCACTGCCGCGCCAGCCAGTTACGTTTCGATTTGCGCTCCGCCATGTCCGCCTCGCATCAACCGAGGCGGATGATAGCGTCAGTGCAGGGATCACTCCTGCTTTTTGGCGTCGGGAAAAGATCTCTCCTGTTTCTTTGCGTCAGGAGATGGCCGTTCCTGCTTCTTGGCGTCGGTGCCCATCTCGTCAGCGCCTGCGCTGGAGTCGTCGTCTCCGCTCATCCTTCCGTTTTCGGTCTGCATTTCGGCTCCTCACTCGAACTGCCGGGGATACAGCGCCGCTCCGGCATCGGCGGCAACACCACCTCTGAACGCTACGGTGAAGCGCGATCACATGAAGCCTCCGCCGGAGTCTACTGCTTCGGCGGCGGCAATCCGACTTTCCTGCAGAACGCGGCGAAACGCGGATCGCCCTTGTAGGCGAGCAGAAACGGGTCATAGAGCAAATAGGAAATTCCCGGATCGCGGTTGGCCCATGCGCGCTCCAGCCATTCGAACATCGGGTCCGGTTCCTTGCGCACCGCGTAGATCTCGGCGATCTGATACGCATTGCCTTCGGCTTCGTTCGCGATCACGTTCTTCAACGCAGCGTCCGCGGCCGCCTGATCGCCGCCGATCTGCCGCGCCATCGTGAGCGCGACATCCTGCCACGAACCCGGCGGCCCCTGCTGCGCCGCCTGCAGAGCCGCAGCCGCATCGCCACGCTGGATGGCAATGGCGGTCAGCGTTTGGTGGAAGCTCGCGCCGCTGGGCTGCAAGGCGATCGCTTTTTCGATCGCGTGCTGTGCTTCATCCAGCCGGCCGAGCGCCGAATAGTAGCTCGCCAGGGCTTCGTACCATGTGGCGTGTAACGGATCGATTGCCAGCGCGCGCAGTTTCAGATCGATCGCCTGATCCGGCCGGCCGAGCGTGGCCCGCAAGCTGGCCAGCAAGCTCATCGCGTTGCTGTCATTGGGCGCCAACTCCAGCGCGCGGCGGAATTCCGCTTCCGCGCCGTACCAGTCGAAATCCGCCGTCGACAGCAGGTTGCCGCGCGCGATGTGCGCGGCCGCGAGATCCGGGTCGAGCGACAACGCCGTATCGGCCGCGGCCCGGGCCTTGCCGTAGGCCTGCTGCATCGCCGGACCGTCCAGAAACGCTCCCGCCAGCGCCGACCATGTATAGGACAGCCAGGCATAGGCGTTCGCGTACTGCGGATCGATGCGGATCGCGTCTTCGTAATGCGCGATGGCGGTGCGGTCGTCGGCTTCGCTGCTGCGCGCGCGATAGAAATTGCCCTGCAAATACGCGTTGTATGCATCGAGATTGCCGCCCGGCGGCCGATCGGTGGATTCGATGGTCTTGCCGAACAGCGCGGCCCGCAACGAATCCGCGACGGAGCCCGCGATGTCCGATTGCACGTCGAAAATGTCCTTCATCTCCCGTTCGTAGGTCTGCGACCAGATCACGCGGCTGTCCACCGCGGAGATCAGGTTGGCGACGATGCGCACGCGCTCGCCTTGCCTGCGCACGGTGCCTTCCAGCAAGGTCGCGACGCCGAGTTTCGCGCCGATCCCGCGGCTGTCGCTGATGTCGCCGCGGAAGCGGAACGAGGAGTTGCGGCCGATCACCTTCAATCCGGGCACCTGGCCCAGCATCGAAATCAGGTCTTCCGAAAGCCCGTCGGAAAAATACTGGTCGTGCGCGTCGCCGCTCTCGTTGAGCAGCGGCAGCACCGCGATCGACTTGTCGGAAATCGCCGCGCTGTCGCGGTGCGAGACGAAAGTGTTGGCGAGCAGCAACACAACGATCACGCTCAATACGGCGATGATCGCACGATCCAGCCGCTTGCCGGTGAGACGCCTGATCGACTCGGTGCGTGACACCTCGTTTTCGCGCTTCAGGCCCTCGGGCGTCAGTTCGTAGTACCAGGAGACCGCCAGCACGAACGGAAAGCCGATCACCGCGGCGATCACGATCAGACGCAATATCCAATTCTGCGCGCCGAACACCGGCAGCACCTGCGTCGCCACCTGCACGATCAACCACGCGACGGCTGCATACAGGGTAGCCGCGCGGAACACGTTGCGTCGCTGCAGCTCGGCGATGAAAGGCGTCATCGCGGCATCCCCGTTTTGTCGGGCTTCGGCGTGATTTTACGCCGTTGCGGGAGCGGCGGTTTCATCGATCCAGCACCGCTGCGAGCACGATCACCTGCAGTATCCAGTTGGGCGCCGAACACCGGCAAAACCTGTGGCGATCTGCACGACGAGCCATGCCGCGGCGGCGTAAAACGTGGCTGTGCGAAAGACGTTGCGGCGCCTCAGTTCGGCGAAGACGTGCACCGCGCCACCTCCGCGCGGCAGTCGCTTGCGCTGGAGTATACGCCCGCCATGCCGTCACGCGCCGTCGAATGAGCCCGCCTATACTTCCGGAACATCCGTGCCGGAATTGCACCGCATGAGTTCGAGCCCGCTACCACCGGGCCTGTCGCGGGCACGCACGCAGCGCGTGCGGGACGCTCTGAAAGCCGAAGCCTTCGATGAAGTGATCGAGGAGGTTCCGGTCGCGCTGCTCTACAACGGCGTGCCGTATGCGGTGATGATGGCGACGCCCTGCGATCTGGAGGATTTCGCGCTGGGTTTCGCACTGAGCGAAGACATCATCGAACACGCGGAGGAACTCGAACTTGTCGATTGCCTGCGCAACGAACACGGGGTTTCACTGCAGGCGCTGATCCCGCACGCGCGTTTCGAGGCGCTGGAAGGACGCAAGCGCAATCTTGCGGGCCGCAGCGGTTGCGGCTTGTGCGGCGTTGAATCGTTGATCGAAGCTGTGCGACCGGTGCCGCGCGTTCACTCCGATGTCCGGATCGAATCGGCGCTGATCGAACAGGGGTTGCGCCAACTTGCCAAGCGGCAACCCCTGAACGAGCGCAGCGGCGGCGTGCACGCCGCGGCTTACGCGCACGCCAGTGGAATCATGGTGCGGGAAGACGTGGGCCGGCACAACGCTCTGGACAAACTGATCGGCGGGCTCGCGCGCGACGCCGATGCGGGCGCCAGCTCAGCATGGCGCGCGCGGACCGGTTTTCTCGCGATCACCTCGCGCGCGTCGTACGAGATCGTGCACAAGGCTGCGACCGCCGGCATCGTGGTGGTCGCGGCCATTTCCGCGCCGACCTCACTGGCGATCGAGCTCGCCGAAGAGGCAGGCGTCACTCTGATCGCGTTCGCGCGCGCAAACGCGATGAATGTTTATACGCATCCTCGGCGGCTGATTTGACTCCTCAGCTCCGTGCGGCTTTCTTGGCGTGCTTCTCGGCACGCTTCTCCTTCAGCGACTTGGCCGGCTTCTTCTTGGTTTCTTTCTTCTGTTTTTCCATGCCTTTCATGGCGGCCTCCTGATAACCGTTCGGCGAGACGCGACAGTGCGACGGCGCGGAGGAAAAATCAAGCGCCGCGAATCAGCCCACCAGCCGCGCGTCCATGCTGATGCGCGCCTTCAACACTTTCGACACCGGGCAGCCCTGTTCGGCCTGCCTGGCCACTTCCAGGAATTTCGCCTGGTCCGCGCCGGGAATGCGCGCGCTGACATCGAGGTGCGACGAGGTAATTTCGAACCCGTCGCCGGCCTTGTCCAATGTCACCGTCGCGGAAGTTTCGATCGATTCCGGATTCATGCCGGCCTTGCCCAGCAGCAGCGACAGCGCCATCGAGAAACAGGCGGCGTGCGCGGCGGCGATCAGCTCCTCGGGATTGGTGCCCTTCTCGCCTTCGAAGCGCGAGCCCACCGAATAGCTTTCGTCCTGCAGCGCGCCGCTCGCGGTGCTGATGCTGCCGCGGCCGTCCTTGAAACCGCCTTTCCATTTCGCGGAACCCTTGCTTTGCATTTCGAACTCCTTTCCTCGCAGAAAAGTTAGTATGCGCCGATGTCCGACGCCGGCGCCACCGCTTGTTTGATCATCGTGGTAATGGGCGTGGCCGGTGCCGGCAAGACCACGATCGGCAGCGCGCTCGCGGCGCGCCTGGGCTGGACTTATCGCGAGGGCGACGACTTCCATCCGCCGTCGAACGTGCAGAAAATGCGCGCAGGCCACCCGTTGAACGACGCCGATCGCGAACCATGGCTGCAAGCGATCGCGCGCTGGATGGAAGAACTGTCGCGCATGCACGCGCCGGCGGTGATCGGCTGCTCGGCCCTGAAGCGCAAGTACCGCGATTTCCTGCGCCGGGATCGTCCGCAGGTCTGGTTTCTCTACCTGCGCGTGCCGCACGCGGAACTCGAACGGCGCGTGGAGACGCGACATCATCGCTACATGCCGGCGTCGTTGCTGGACAGCCAACTGGAAACGCTCGAGGAACCGCGGCCCGACGAGCCCCGCGCCATCACGCTGGAGGCATGCGACCGCGCCGAAGAAACCGTCGAGGCCGCGTTGCACGGGCTGCGCGAACGCAGCATTCTGTCGCGGAACACGGGTTCGGGAACGGCACGATGAAGAAGACCGACGCGCCCATCGCGGACGAACTGGCCGGCGCCCGCGGCGCGCGCATCAGGACCGGCATCGGTGGCTGGAACTTCCCGCCGTGGCGCGACAAATTCTATCCGAAGGGACTGCCGCAGCGGCGCGAACTGGAATACGCAAGCCGGCATCTGGCGGCGATCGAGATCAACAGCACGTTCTATCGCGCGCAGACGCCGAAGGTCTATGCCAAGTGGCGCGACGAAACGCCGGACGGTTTCGTGTTCTCGCTGAAAGCGCCGCGGCAGGTGGCCGAGGTGCGCAAGCTCGCAAGCGCAGGCTCGCTGGCGCGCGGCTTCGTGTTCGGCGGGCTGGCCGAATTCGGCGGCAAGCTGGGCCCAATCGTTTGGCAGTTACCGCCTTCTCGCGCATTCGATCGCGATGACTTCTCCGCATTCCTCGATCTGTTGCCGCGCGAGCTGGACGGACGCGCGCTGCGACATGCGCTGGAAGTCCGCAATCAGAGTTTCCTGTGCGAAGAGTTCCTGCAACTGGCCCGCGCGCACCGCTGCGCCTGCGTGTTCACCGACTCGCACGAATATCCGAACTTCGCCGATGTCACCGGCGATTTCATCTATGCGCGTTTGATGCGCAGCCGCGAGTCCGAGCCTGACGGCTATCGTTCGAACGAACTAGACGCCTGGGCCGAACGCGCGCGGCTGTGGGCACAAGGTGGCGAACCCGGCGATCTGCCGCGCGTATTGGCGGCCGCAAAGAAGAGATCCGCGCCGCGGGATGTCTTCATCTATTTCATCAGCGCGCACAAGGCGCGCAATCCGGCGGCGGCGATGGCGCTGCAGAGGCGCCTAGGGTGAAGCAAAATATCGCCGTGGTACTCGCCACCGCATTGCTGGCCGGCTGCGCCGGCGCGCCTCCGCCGAAACCGTCCGCGTCCGCGCAGCGCACTTTGCCAGCGTCCGCCGTGGCCTCGCTGCCTGCATCGCAATCGCTGCTCGCCAACAACATCGACATGCTCCTCGCGCAGCCGCGCTTCGCGCATGCATCGTGGGGGATCGAAGTCGCCTCGCTGGACAGCGGCAAAGTGTTGTACGCGCGCAACGCGAACACGCTGTTCCTGCCCGCTTCCAACGCCAAGCTCTACACCGCTGCGCTGGCTCTGCAGACGTTGGGCGCGAATGCGAATTTCTCGACAACGCTGTATGCGACAACCGCGCCGCGCATCGACGGCACGTTGGCGGGCGACTTGATCCTCTACGGCCTCGGCGACCCATCCCTAGGCGAAGCGGACGTATCGCCCGACTGGGCCGACCGTTTCGCGCGAGCTGTGGTCGAACGCGGTGTGCGACGCGTGCGCGGCGATCTGATCGCGGACGACACCTATTTCTCGGGACCGTTGATCGGCGGCGGCTGGGAAGCGCTGGATCTGCAGGACGACTACAGCGCGCAGGCCGGTGCGCTGGGCGCGCAGGATGGCGTGGCGCGCGTGAACGTCGCGCGCAATGGCGTACGTTGCTGCGTGGTCACGGTCGATCCGCCGCAGTCCGGTTTGCGGATCGTCAATAGCACCGGCGATGCTGCGCCGCTCGATCTCTATCGTCCACTCGGATCGAACGTGCTGTACGCCAGCGGCAGCTTGCCCGCGGGTCTTCCGCAGCAGAGCTACACGCTGTCGGCTCCGGACGGGGCGGTCTTTGCCGCCAATCTGTTGCGAGACGCGCTGACGCGACACGGTATCGCGCTGGACGGCAACGTGCGCGTGGTGCACTGGCCGGAGCGCGATCCGGCGCTCGCGAATGCGTCGATCGAAATCGCAAGCATCGCTTCGCCGCCGCTGTCGCAACTGCTCCGGCACATGCTGAAGCACTCCGACAACCGCTACGCGCAGATGCTGCTGCAGCAGGTCGGCGTCCAGATCGCGCGCACCGGAGTATGCACGGATCGCGAGGAACCGCCGCAGGCCAGCGCCGATTGGGGGCTGTGCGCGATGCGCGCATTCCTGACGCGCATCGGCATCGGCAACGACGAAGCGATGTTCGAAGACGGCGCAGGCCTGTCGCGCAAGGATCTGGTCACGCCTGCGGCAACCGTGAAATTGCTCACGTGGCTTTTACGGCAGCCGTTCGCGAACGTGCTGCGCGATGCGCTGCC
>DAIOUL010000025.1:0-22014 GCA_036759545.1 Rhodanobacteraceae bacterium | reverse complement strand
CGATATCGACATCGAATGTCTGCGGTTTGTCGGAAGGATTGCGCAGGGCCAGCACCGCCTGCTCCGGCATCCATGAAGCCCAACCGTAAACTTCCAGCCGAGCCGGATCGCCGCCGATCCAGTGGCTGTCGCGCAGCACGTCGGCGTGTTCGCGCGACCACTTCGCCGCGTGCGCCAACGCGTTCCAGTCCTGATCGCTCAACAGATCGGGCGAGATGTACAGTTCCTGCAAGCCGGTGCCGGAGGCGAAATACGAATGCACTTCGTCCGCGAAATCGTGCTGCGGATCGGTGTTCAAGCCCTGTGCGTAACGCGCGTAGATGATCCCGTGCAGCATCAATGAATTCAGCGGATACAGCGGGCCCAGCCGCACGATGCCGCCGTAGGTGTCCGCGTCGCGATAGGTGATCCAGCGCTGGCGGTCGCTGCCGACGCCGGCGAAGGAATGATCCTCGCCGCCGCGCCAGATCGAATCGGCCCAGCGCAGCCAGAACGGCGAAGGCCAGGTGCCCGTCGTCAGATTGATGAAGAGATCCGGCTTGATCTTTCGCAAGGCGTCGATCAACGCGATGGCCGCGGCGAAATCGCTGTCGAACCCGCTGCCGGGCGTGACCTTGTCAGGACTGCCGGTGCCGTCGAGTTTGAACTGGTTGATGCCGTCCTCGCGCAGCAATTTTTCCGTAACGGACTTGAACAGCGCGAAGTATTTCGGATCGGACAGGGCGATGCCCTGCTCGTCCACGGCGTACCCGTCCGCGCGCGCGGTCGCGAGGCGCTGCTTGCGCGGCGGCCCGTAACCGCCCCAGGGCGACAGCCAGATGCCGGGCGCCGCGCCGAATTTCGCCGCTTCGTTCTTCAACGGCACGAACCCGTTCGGGAAGCCGCTGTTGAATTGCCACAGATGATTCGGATCGTCCCAGCCGTCATCGAACAGGAACGAATCCATTGTGACGCCGCGCTTGCGCACCAGTTGCTCGCCGAAAGCATCGATTTCGCGCAGCGCGTCGGCTTGCGTGTAGCGATTGAAATAACCGATGTCGTACCAGGAGTTGTAGTGCAGGAAAGTGCGATAAGGATGCGCGCGCTGGTCTTCGAGATACGCGAGAAACCCACGCCGCAATTGATCCTTCGGCGCGACGCCAAACACCGCTGAATATTTGACCGGCACGTTGGCGCGCAGCGGCAGCGCGCGCTTCAGCGATATGGTCGCGTGGCCGCCGATCACCTTCGCCTGCGCCATCGGAAATTCGAAGCCGAAGAATTCGTTGTCCTGCACGATCGGCGAACCATCCGCGGTGCCCTCCACGCGCGCGCCGGGCAGTTGCAGGTCGATCATCGATACCGATGCAAGATCGAGGTCGCGCGACGGTTGCAGCCGCACCTCCTCGCGCACGTAATTCGCGCCGTCGCGCAAGCTCGCGCGCCATTGCACCGTCAGGCCTTGGGCGGCGTCGCTTAATACCGCTTTCAGTGCTACGCCTTTGCGGCGATCTGCCGCGCGCGAGGCGCCCGGTTGCGCGGCGATGTTCTCGCATGTGACCGCACTGGCAAGCTTCAGCGCACCGGCGGGAATCGTTCCGCCTTCGCGGGATTTGAGCGAAAACAGCTCGCCTTGCAATGCCAGCGCGGCGCCGGTGAAACGGTTGTCGAATGCCTGCGGATGCAACGCGTCATTGCGCGCATCGACGGCGAAACGCAGCGCGCCGCTTTGCAAATCAGCGACGTCATCCTTGACCTGGCATTGCGCCGCGCCGGGATCGTGCGGCTGCCATGGCGGGGCGGCGGATGCCGCGAACGCGGCAGAACACAACAGGATCGGCAACAGGATGCGTGCGTAGATCACGGCCGGCCTCGCCAACTGGACGCGGCATCGTCGCGCGCAGGCGATGCTTGCACAAGCCCCGTTTCGCACCCATGTAAGCTTTCGGCGCAGCAGACGGTCTTGAAATCGAACGCGCCGGAATGCCGCAACCTCCCAGAGATCAGATGAAACGTTCTTTCGTCTTTCGCCTGCTCGCCTTCTGCGCCCTGCCGGTCTTGAGCGCCTGCGTTCCATCGATCGCCGCCGAACAGGCGCGCGCCGTTCCCGCGCCGAAACTGGATGCACCGCTCGCGGCGCAGCACGGCAAGCAAACCGCGGTGCTGGCCGGCGGCTGCTTCTGGGGCTTGCAGTGGGTGTTCGAGCACGTCAAAGGCGTGACCAATGTGACCTCGGGTTACTCCGGCGGCAGCGCGAATACCGCGCAATACGAACGCGTCAGCGAGGGCGACACCGGGCACGCGGAATCCGTGCGCATCGAATTCGATCCGGCGCAGGTGAGCTACGGACAGTTGCTGCGCGTGTATTTCTCGGTCGCGACCGATCCCACCCAGTTGAATCGGCAGGGTCCGGACACCGGCACGCAATATCGCGGCGTGATCTTCTATTCGACTCCGCAGCAGCAAAAGATCGCACGGGCCTACATCGCGCAACTCGCCGCGGCGAAAACATTCGATGCGCCGATCGTGACCCAGGTGGCGAAGTTCAACGCGTTCTATCCGGCCGAGCAATACCACCAGGACTACGCGCGCATTCATCCTGATGAGCCCTACATCGCCATCAACGATGCGCCCAAGGTGGTGCACCTGCAACAACTGCTGCCGGAGCTTTATCGCCCGCAGCCGTTGATCTGGCGTACGTCCGGCGCGATTGCGGTCGACGTGTTGTAGGAGTCGCCGGCTTCAATGGTGCTTCTGCTTGCGCGCCGCGCGGATCGCCTTGGCGTCCAGCTTCTCGATGGTCTGGATGGTGCAGCGGTCGCCGCGCACCAGCACCGAATCGAGGCCCGCCGTCACGGTGCCACCATTGGAAGTGAGCGCGATGATCGGCGCGTGCTGCAACTCGAAGCACGGCCCTAGCAGCGTCAACCGGTACGCCTCGAAAGGCGTGGTCCAAACCACCGCATGAGTGGGGTCGTTCGAATCCCAGTCATACAGCGACGAGAACGAGAACATCCCGACCGTGCGGGTGACATATTTCGCATAGTCGATGCCGGTGTGCTTCGCCCCGGTCTCCGCCGCGGATGCGGCCCCGGCTGCATTCCGGGCCGGCTGCTGCGCGCAGGCGCCCAGGGATACCGCGAGCAACAAGACAGCGGGCCTTATCGCCTTCATTGACGTGCTCGCTTTCATCGGCGTACTCCGGAATGGGGTGCGCTTTTCAGCATAGGCCGAAAACGTTATCAAAACGTTTTCATGCAGCAGCGCCTTGCTCATCGGCTGAGTGCCAAGCCGGCATCTCGAGGTTTCATTCAGCGCAATGAAAGGCATAGGGTGTTGAAGTATCCGCGACGTTGGTGATTCGACCGGACTGCGGACATGTCGATCCTGAGTGTGTATCTGCGCGCGCTGCGCCTGCTGGCGCCCGAGCGCGCGTTGGCAATCGCGTTGGCCCTGGGCAACCTGGCGCTGGCAGGCATCCTGTTCGCCGAGCCGATGCTGTTCGGCCGCGTGGTCGATGCGCTGACATCGAAACACGGCCACGCCGCACTGCTGATCGGCGCCTGGGCGCTGGCGGGGTTTGCGGGCGTGGTGGCGGGCGTGCTGGTATCGCTGCACGCCGATCGCATGGCCTACCGCCGCCGCATGGCCTCGATCCGCATGTTCTTCGAGCACGCGATCAAGCTGCCGCTGTCCTTCCACAGCGCGCACCACACCGGCCGGCTGATGCGGGTGCTGCATTCCGGCACCGACAATCTGTTCTCGCTGTGGCTCACCTTCTTCCGCGACCAGCTCACCACCATGCTGTCGCTGCTGATCCTGCTGCCGATGGCATTCGCGATGAACTGGGAGCTGGCGCTGCTGATGATCGCGCTGCTGTTGTGCTTCGCCGGCTTCAATGCATTGGCGATCCGCCGCACCAACGACGCGCAACAGCGCGTGCAGGAGCACTACCACGAGATCTCCACCCGTGCGGGCGATGTCCTGGGCAATGTCGCCGTGGTGCAGAGCTTCACGCGCGCCCACGACGAGGCACATGGCCTGAAGGAACTCACCGCGCGCGCGCTGGCCGCGCAGTATCCGGTGCTGAACGGCTGGGCCACGCTGTCGGTTTTCTCGCGCGCGGCCAGCACGCTCACCGTGGTCGCGATCTTCGCGTTGGGCTCGATGCTGCATGCGCACGGCCGCATCTCGATCGGCGGCATCGTCAGCTTCGTCGGTTTTTCGATGCTGTTGATCGGCCGGCTGGAGCAATTCGCCACCTTCATTTCCAACCTGTTCTTCCAGTCGCAGTCGTTGCGCGATTTCTTCGAGGTGCTGGATACCCGGCCCGCCATCGTCGAAGCACCCGACGCGCCGCTGCTGCCGCGCGTGCGCGGCGAAGTCGCCTTCGAGAATGTCAGTTTCAGCTACGGGGGCGCCTCGCGCGCGGTGCACGACCTGACTTTCCGCGTGAGGCCGGGAATGAAGGTGGCGCTGGTCGGCCCGACGGGCGCCGGCAAGACCACTGCGCTCGGCCTGCTCTACCGCGCACACGACCCCGACAGCGGCCGCATCACCCTCGATGGCATCGACATCCGTTCGGTGAATCTGGATTCGCTGCGCAGGAACATCGCGGTGGTGTTCCAGGAAGCGGGACTGTTCCATCGCACGATCGAGGAAAATCTGAAGGTCGGCAATCCCCATGCGGATGCCGCGACGGTCGAAGCCGCCGCGCGCGCGGCGGATGCGCATTCGTTCATTGCGCAGAAGCCGCACGCCTACGCCACGCCGGTGGCCGAACGCGGGCGTTCGCTTTCCGGCGGCGAGCGCCAGCGCCTGGCGATCGCGCGCGCGATGTTGAAGGACGCGCCGATCCTGATCCTGGACGAGGCCACCAGCGCGCTGGACAACGCCACCGAGGCGCGAATCCAGCGTGCGCTGGACAATCTCGCACGCGACCGCACCACCTTCATCATTGCGCACCGGCTTTCGACCGTGCGCAACGCCGACCTGATCCTGGTGCTGGATCGCGGCCGTCTGGTCGAACGCGGACGCTACGAGGAGCTGATCCGCCGCGGCGGATTGTTCTCGAAGCTGGCGGCGCAAGGCGAATTCACCGAACATTCGCCGCGCCGGCACGGCGTGGCGGCGCTCGACGCGGCGGCGTGAGCGCGACGCGAGCGAACAAGACGGCGCGCTTCGCGCCGGCTCACCTCCACTAGGTAGGGCGGGCACCGCCCGCCTTCGTTGATGCGGCGGACGATGTCCGCCCTACTCCGGGCGCTCCCGATCGCGTCCGACGATGATGCGCGCGTTGCGCTGCCAGGTGAGATACGACCACGCCCAGTCGATCATCACCACCAGCCGGTTGCGGAAACCAATCAGAAAGAAGATGTGCGCGAGCAGCCAGAACCACCACGCGATCAAACCCGCGAATTTCACCCTGCGCAGATCGACCGCCGCCGCACCGCGTCCGATGGCCGCGAGCGTGCCGTAGTCGCGATAGCGGAACGCGCGCGGTGCGCGTCCGCGCAGACGATCGCGGATCGCGCGCGCGGCATGATTCCCCATCTGCTTCGCGGCGGTGGCCACGCCGGGCACCAATTCACCGTCCTGTTCGACGTGCGCGAGATCGCCGATCACGAACACTTCCGGATGTTGCGGCAAGGACAGATCCGGCGCGACGCGCACGCGTCCGTGCCGATCGCGCGGCGCATCGAATGACGTACCCTGCAAGGATGACGAAACGCCGGCGGCCCACAGCACCGTGCGCGCGGCGATGCGTTCGCCATCCTTCAATGCGACGCCATCGGCGCCCACGGCAGTCACCGCGGCGTCGAGGTGCACGTCCACGCCCATGCGCTGCAGCCGCCTCTGCGTCCAGATCGAAAGCGAATCCGGCATCGCCGGTAGCACGCGTGCACCGGCTTCGACCAGGTGGATGCGCGCGCGGCGCGGATCGGCGCGGCGGAATTCGCGCGGCAGTGTATGCCGTGCAATCTCGGCCAGCGTGCCCGCCAGTTCCACGCCGGTCGGTCCGGCGCCGACCACCACGAAAGTCAACGAAGCGTCGCGCGCGGCGGGATCGGATTCGCGTTCGGCGGCTTCGAAGGCGCTGAGGATCCTGCGGCGGATCGTCAGCGCATCGTCCATCGTCTTCAGTCCCGGCGCCCGTTGCGCCCAGTCGTCGTGACCGAAGTAAGCGTGGGTCGAACCAGTCGAGACGACCAGAAAATCGTAGTCCAGCGAGCCGAGCGCCAACGCCACGCGCCGCGCGCCGAGATCGATGCCGCGCACTTCATCCATCAGTACCGTGACGTTGCGCTGCTTGCGCAGGATGTGTCGCAGCGGCGCGGCGATGTCCGGCCCGCTGAGGCTCGCGGTCGCGACTTGGTACAGCAGCGGCTGGAACAGATGGTGATTGCTGCGATCCACCAGTGTGATGCGCACCGGCGCGCGCCGCAGCGCGCGCGTGGCCCACAAGCCGCCGAAGCCGCCGCCCAGGATCACGACATGCGGAGTTGATTGCGCGGACTTCATCGGCATTCTTTGCGGTTGCGCGCGAAGAGCTCTTCGGAAGTAAAACCCTCCCCTTCAAGGGGAGGGTTGGGTGGGGATGGTGTTGTAGGCACTCACGTGAGCATCCACCATCCCCCCCCGGCTCGGGCATCCTGCCCTAAAAGCCCGGTCTGCACGTCCCTGTGCAGCCGTTCGCCGGCGCGCGGCGGTGCCGCGCGAAAGCCCGGCTCACCCCCTTGAAGGGAGAGGAGAAGAGCTACTTCAACATCGCCGTCAGCTTGTCGAGTTGAGCGCGATAGCCGTCCAGCACCTTCGCGGTAACCGCCGCGTACTTGTTGGCTTCGCCCCAACGCCGCGCCTCCAGCGCCTCGCGCACGCCCGGCACGGTTTTCACGTCGTAACCAGTGAGCATGCCCGGCGCGTAGATCATGTGCTTGAACCACTCGCGTCCCGGCAAGCCGTTCGGATCGGTGAGGCGTTGCTCCATGCTGGCCATCAGATCGTTGATCTGCTGCAACTGTCCGGCGGGAATCTGCAGGCCGTTCGCCGCATGCGCGTTGTAAGCCGCTTCGTACGCCTGCGCGCTGGCCTTCAGTTTCTTCGCTGCGTCGTCCAGCGGCGTCAGATCGATGTCCGGCACATCCGAATCGCGCGCCGGCGGTCCGACCGGACGCGTCGGATCCGAATCCAGTTCGTACGCGTGCATCGCCAGCAGCTTGTGCTGCCGGTCCGTGGCTTTCTTCGTATCGTTCACGAGCTTGTGCAACTCGCCGACATAGCGATCGAGCGTGCCGGAGAAATCTCCGAAACGCATCGGCACCACTTCCGCATCGGCGGTGCGCATCACGATGCGGCCGGCGACCTGCGCCAGCGCGACTTCGTATTTGAAGCCCGGATCGCCGAAGCGGTCGAAGTGATCGAAGGAGTCGTAGCGCGAATGATAGATGCCGTTGTCGTCGTCCTCGCCACCGAACCCGAGGTTCAGCGATGCGAGCCCAAGATGTTCCAGGAACGCGCTGTAATCCGAACCCGAGCCGAGCGCTTCGATCGGCACGTCGCCGCCTTCCTCCGCGATTTTCGCCATGGCCTTGGTTTCGTCTTCCGCGTTCTTGTCGGCAGCTTCGACCAGCAGGTGCGCGCGCATGCGCTCCTGCACGCTGACGTTTTTCTCCGGATCGTTGACGTCGGCCGCGGCCTGGTTCACGAGATGTTGCAGCGAATGGCTGCCACCCGCGCCGAGAAAACCGCGCGCGTTGGTATCCGAGTTGAGATACAGCACGGCCTTCTGCTGCAGTTCCTTCGCGTGCGTTTCCGCCCATTCGGTGGAACCGAGCAGTCCCGGTTCCTCGCCGTCCCAGCTCGCGTAGACGATGGTGCGTTTCGGGCGCCAGCCCTGCTTGTACAACGCACCCAGCGCTTTGGCTTCGCCCAGTTCCGCGATCATGCCCGAGAGCGGATCCCACGCGCCGAATACCCAGCCGTCATGATGATTGCCGCGCACGATCCATTGCTCCGGCGCGCTCGAACCCTTCAACGTCGCGATCACGTCGTACACCGGCTTGCGCGTCCAGTCCGATTTCACGAGCAGATGCACTTTCGCCGGACCGGCGCCGATGTGGTACGTGATCGGCAGCGCGCCGCGCCAATTCTCCGGCGCGACCTGCCCGCCGAGCGCCTTCAACAGCGGCGTGGCATCGGCGTAGGAGATCGGCAGCACCGGGATCTTCAGTATCGTCTTCGCATCCTTGATCGCCAATGGCTTGGCGTCGGGAGTCGAACCGAAACCGGGCGTGGTCGGATCGCCCGGATACATCTGCATCTTGGCGACCGAGCCGCGCTGCACGCCCTCCGGCGGACGCCAGCCGCCTTGCGGATAGGTGTCGCCTTCGAAATAGCCGTCATCGCGCGGATCGGAGTAGATCAGGCAACCCACCGCGCCGTGTTCGTGTGCGAGCTCCGGCTTCAACCCGCGCCAGCCGCCGCCGTAGCGCACGATCACGATCTTGCCTTTCACGTCCACGCCGCGGCGAGCGAGTTCCTTGTAGTCGTCGGGCATGCCGTAGTTGACGTACACCAGCGGCGCGGTGACGTCCCCGTCGCCGCCGTAGACGTTGTACGGCGGCAACGCGCCGGGCAGGCCGGAAGTGTCGTCGCCCTTGACCGGCGGCTCGTGCAACGCCGCTTTGAATCGCGTCGGCGCGACCAGTTCCACCGCTTCTTCTTTCGGAGTCGGATACAGCACATCGAAGGTTTCGATGTGCGCGTCCCAGCCCCACTCCTTGAACTTCGCCAGCATGAATTCCGCGTTGGCCTTGTCGTGCGGCGAGCCGACCTGATTCGGTCCGCCCGCCATCTGCTTCAGCCAATCGCGCATTTCGGACGCGCTCAGTTGCGCATCGAATTTCTGTTCGAGGCTTTGCTGCTGCTTCGATCCGTCCGCGGTGAAGCCCAGAAGCGACTTGCCCTGTGTCGTGCCGGCCGGCGCGGTCGCGCCTGCCGCGACGGTGAACAAGGCACACAGCACGGCAGCCAGCGGCCGGATTGTGATCGCTTTCATGCGGATCTCCGTCAGTCAAAACGGAAGATTGGGAACCTCGTCGCCGCGCACGTCAAGTGGCAGCGGTCACGGTCGCTCGATCACGCAAAGCTCACCGCGTGCACCGGCGGCAGGCGCGCATCCAGCATCGTCCAGCGATCGCCCTGATCGTCGGTGGTCCAGAAACCGCCGGTCGTGGAACCGAATGCGAGACGCTCGCCGCTCGCGTCGATCGCCAACGCATGGCGCAACGTCAAGTCGTAGGCGTCGCGCTGCGGCAGATTGTCCCGCAGCACTTCGAAACTGTTTCCGCCGTCGCGGGTGCGCGCGACGACGACCTTGCCGTCCACCGGGATGCGGCGCACGTCTTTCGTCGCCGGCACGAACCATGCGGTGTCCGCGTCCTTCGGGTGCACCGCCACCGCGAACCCGAACACGGATGGCGAGACGTTGGTGATTTCGCGCCAGTCTCCGCCATCGTTGCGGAACACGCCGTTGTGGTGCTGCGCCCAGAATCTTCTCGGGTTGCCGCGGCATTGCACCAGGCGATGCACGTCCTGCACGTTCGGGTCGTAGGCGCGTTCGGGCGGCATGTACTCGGCGCGCATGCCGTTGGCACATTGCGACCAGCTCATTCCATCGTCATCGCTGGCCCAGACGCCGCCGGTGGAAACACCGACACGGATCTTGCGCGCATCTTCCGGATCGACGCAGATCGAATGGATGCCGGGCTGATCGTAGCCGCCGCCGAACCAGCCGCGGCGTTCCGGCAAATCCCACAGACCGCGCATCAGTTGCCAGCTCGCGCCATGATCGTCGGAGCGGAACAGGCCACCCGGAATCGTGCCGGCCCACAGTCTTCCGGGTTGCTCCGCACTGCCCGGTTCCAGCGACCAGATCAGGCGCAACGTCGCAGGCTGGGGTGGCTTGCCGTCGCCGGTGCCGACCTCATCGCCTTCGCCATAGGCGGGTACGGCGCATTCGCTCCATGTCACACCACGATCGGTGGAACGTTGCAGCTTGTTGCCGAAATGTCCCAGGTCGAGCGCCGCGTACCAACTCCCGTCGCGCGGATCGCACATCGCGAGCGCGACGTTGTCGCCGAGGAATTCGCGCCGCGCGATCCGCCACGCGCCGTTGCCGCGCTCCAGCACGAACAGGCCCTTGCGCGTGGAAACCAGTAGCACGTCGGACATGGATTTCTCCGCTCAACCGCCGGACAGCGCCTGCATCACGTAGATTTCGGAAGTCTCACCGATCGCCTGCGACAGGTCGCGCTTGTTGGCGATCGCCGCACCGTCGACGAACAGCGCGAGATGATGCCGCACCGTGCCGTGCTCGTCGAGCACGTAGCCCCGCAGGTTCGGATATTGCGCGAACACGTGTTCCAGCGCTTCGCCGACGCTTGCGCCCGGAACCTGCAACGCGATTTCACCGGGCGATTGCGCACCTTCGGCCGGCGGCAGCCAGCGCGACAACGCGGAAGAGAGCACGACCTTCGGCATGTGGTTCTCCGTTTTCCGCGTTGGCGATGCCAGCAATGTCACGCGCGCAGGCTGCGGCGTGCGCAAAACGCGATGATCACGCCGAACAGCAGCATCGCCAGCAAGTTTTCCACGAACGAGACCAGCTTAAAAGTCGGCACGCGATGCCAGGCCGACAGAGGCATCACCACGTAATTCATCACGAAATAGATCACCACGCCGTAGGCGAGCCCGGAAGCGAGCGGTCGCGCGGTCAGCCAGCGCAGGCGCAGCGCAGCGAACACGAAGATCGCCGCGATCAGCAGCGACATCGCCCATTGCAGTATCAATCCGAGGAGCGAAGCATTCATGCCGCCCTGCAAGGCGGGTGGCCCCAGCAAACCGCCAGCGACGAAGCGCAGGATGACCAGGGGACTGATCCAGTTGATCAGCGACGCAGCGCCGATGTCGAGGGTGCCGGCGATGAACCCTCCGGCGAGGATGGCGCGCAGGGCGGCGCCTCCCGACGGCCGATGCAATGTCAAACTGGAGACATTCATGCGCGGCTCCCTGGCGGCGATTCGCGCGATTGAGCGCCTTGCAATCCGGCGCGTCAAGTGGCGGAAGTTCTTGAGGCGCTTCCTGTCGATTTCTGAAAGGCCGGTTCGTCGTCACAGTGAGAGCCATCCAAGCCAACGGCTCAGTTAAAACCAAAGGAGAACGACATGCGAGTCATGGTGCTGGTGAAAGCCAATGCGGATTCGGAAGCGGGCGTGATGCCCAGCCGCGAACTGCTGGAAGCAATGGGCAAATACAACGAGGAGCTGGTAAAGGCCGGGGTTATGCTGGAAGGCGAAGGTTTGCATCCGACTTCGAGGGCCGTGCGCGTGCAATTCAACGGCAAACAACGGCGCGTGATCGACGGCCCGTTCACCGAAAGCAAGGAGCTGGTCGCCGGCTACTGGTTGTGGCAGGTGAAGTCGATGGACGAAGCGATCGAATGGCTGAAGCGCGCGCCCTTCGATGGAGGCGAGACGGTGGAAATCCGCCCCGTATTCGAAGCGGAGGATTTCGGCGAGGCCCTGACGCCGGAGCTGCGCGAGCAGGAGACGCGGTTGCGCGAACAGGCCAAGTCGCGGCGCTGACCTCGCTCCGCCACGTTCCGGCAGCGAACAACCGGGGACGGCGCGCCGCAGCCGGCGCGCTGTACCGTTCCGGCACCGCAAAACGGCCCGAATCTCAGTGCCGGAATGGCCGATTTCTTGCACCGTGCAGTGCATGCGAACTGCACATTGGCTCACGTTTTTGCTGGTTTCGGCGCTGGCCGCGACAGCCCATGCGGGTGGGCTGAAGGTCAGCCTGCTGGATCAGCGCGGCCAGCCGGTCGCTGACGCGGTCGTCACCCTGCTGCCTCGGGACAGTTCGCCTGCGCCTCCACACCCTTCCGTGGTCAAGACTATCGACCAGAAGAACCTCACCTTCATCCCGTACATCGAGGTCTTCCGTCCGGGCGATTCGGTGGTGTTCCGCAACAGCGACGACACGCGCCATCACGTGTATTCGTTCTCGCCGGCCAAGGCTTTCGAATTCGTGCTGGCACCGGGCGAAAGCTCCGCGCCGCTGATACTCGACAAGACCGGCGTGATCGCGGTCGGCTGCAACATCCATGACCAGATGATCGCCTACCTCTACGTGTCGGGCGCACCGTGGATCGCGCACTCGGGCACCGACGGCGTGGTGAAGTTCGATGACTTGCCTGCGGGTGCGTATACCGTGCGGGTGTGGCAGCCGCGGTTGAAACCCAGCCAGCCGGATCTGGCGCAATCGGTCACGGTGGTCGGCACCGGATCGGCGCAGACGCTGAAGTTCGATCTTTCGCTGCTGCCCGATCCGCGGCTGCAGTTCGACCGCGAGCACACCAGTTACTGACGGCCACTCGCATGAGCTTTCGGCTCCGGCTCGCGCTGTTCTTCGTCGCCACGCTGGTCGCGGTGCAGGCGCTGACCGCCGTGCTGGTCTATCAGGTGACGCGGCACGAATTGATCCGCGAGGGCCAGCGCCAGCTCGGCGTGGCTGCGACGGCGTTCTCGCGTCAGCTCGGCGACATTTCCGGGCGCGTGGCCGACAGCGTGCGCATGCTGGCGCTGGATTACGCGCTGCGCTCGGCGATCGCGCAACACGATCAGGCCACCATGCAATCCGCGCTCGCCAACCACGGACGGCGTGTCGGCGCCACGCAGATGCTGCTGCTGGATGCGCAGGGCCGCGTCGAAGTGGATACGCTCGGCAGCTACGCGGAAGGTTCGCGCTTTCCCTATTCCGACCTGGTTGGGCAGGCTTACACGCAACCCGCAGCCGCGGTCGTCGCATGGCACGATCGCGCCTACTGGATGGTGGTGGTGCCGGTGTTCGCGCCGAACCTGGTCGGACTGATCGCCGCCGCGATTCCGATCGATGATCGTTTGCTCGCGCGTTTGCAGGCGCAATCGACCCTGCCGCGCAACATCGAACTCGCCGCGCGCGAAAGCGACGGCATCTGGAAAACGCTGGCGCACGGTCGCGACAGCGTGGCGCTGACCGCAGCGTTGATGAAACACGGCTCCGTGTTGCCCAGACAGCCGCTGCTGCTGGACGCGCATGGGCGCGAATTCGTCGCGCAGGCGGTTGCGCTCGACAGTTCGCGTGCCAGCGCGCCGGTAGTCGCGGTGCTCGGCTATTCGGTGGATCAGGCCTTGAGTCCCTATCGCACCGTGGCGATCGCGTGGGCCGCGTTGCTCGCCTTGGGTCTGGCGATCGGCCTGCTCGGTGCCTGGCTGATCGCACGCGGCGTTTCGCGTCCCGTGGAGCAGCTCGCCGCGTCCGCGCAGCGAATCGAAGCGGGCGACTACAACGTGCCCCGCATCGCGCGCGCCGACGAACTGGGCCAGTTGTCCTCGGCATTCGCGAAGATGGCCGAAGCCATCCGCGAACGCGAGGCACGCATCATCCACCAGGCCGGTCACGATCAGGTCACCGGCCTGCTGAACCGCATCAGCGCGGAAGCGGCGATTCAGCGCGAACTGGAAGGCGGGCGATCCGCCGCGCTGCTGGTGATCGGCCTGGCGCGCGTGCCCGAGATCATCAAGACCATGGGGCACGCGGTATGCGACCGGCTGATGCGCAATGCAGGCGAGCGCATCCGCCCGATCGGCAACGGGCTGGCCACGCGCGCGACCGACACGCAATTCGCGGTGCTGCTGCCCGGCGCCGGGCGGCAGGAAGCGATCGCCACGGGCTTCCGTCTGCTCGATGCATTGGCCGAGCCTTATCGCGAATCCGATCTCACCCTGGATCTCGCGCCCGCGGTCGGCATCGCGCTGGCGCCGCTGCACACCACCGGCGCGAACGGTTTGATGCGGCGCGCGGAAATCGCGCTGCTCGCCGCGCTGGGCGCGGAGGAACCGATCAGCGTCTACGATCCGGCGACCGACCCGCACCGGCCGGAGCGCCTGTCGTTGATGGGCGATCTGCGCGAAGCGCTGGATCGCGATCAACTCGACCTGCACTACCAGCCCAAGCTGCATCTGGCCAGCGGCCGTATCGACGGCGCGGAAGGATTGGTGCGCTGGCCGCACCCTCGGCTGGGTCTGATCCCGCCGGACGATTTCATTCCGCTGGCGGAAGAAACCGGCAACATCCGCCGGCTGACGCGCTGGGCACTCTCTGCGGGGATCGCACAGGCGGGCCGCTGGAGCGCAGCCGGCCGGAACCTGCGCGTTTCGATCAACCTTTCCGCGCGCGATCTGGACGACGCCGAACTGCCGCGCCGCGTGGCGGAACTGCTCGCACTGCACGCGCTGCCGCCGCAACGCATCGCTCTGGAAATTACCGAAGGCGCGATCATGGACAAGCCGGACGCTGCGATCGCGGTGCTGCGGCGGTTGGCGGACCAGGGAATCGATCTCGCGATAGACGACTTCGGTGTGGGTCATTCCTCGCTCACCTACTTGCGCCGTCTGCCGGTGCGGGAGCTGAAGATCGACAAGAGTTTCGTGCTGCACCTGGCCGAACAGCGCGCCGACCAGACCATCGTGCGCAGCATCGTGGAACTGGGCCACCACCTCGGCTACCGCGTCACCGCCGAAGGCGTGGACAACACCAAGGTGCTGAGCCAGCTCGCCGCGATGGGCTGCGACCACGCGCAGGGTTTCCACATCGCCAAGGCCATGCCGGCCGTGGCGTTCGACGAATTTCTTGTCAAGCGTGAATTGCTGCATGCCTGAGCGCCCGCCGCCGCGATTGCTGCTGGCGATCGCGCTGCTGGCGCTGCTGCCCTGCGCGCGGGCACAGGATTTCGAGTTGCACGGCTTGCTGGATCTGCGCGCGGTTTCGCCCGCGGACGAAACGAGCTGGGACCGCGGCGGGCTCGGCAAGTCGCGTTACGGCGGCAATGATGCGAATGTGCACCTCGGCGCGGCATTCCTCGCCGCGAGCTGGCAGATCGCTCCTGCCCTGAGCGCAAAAGCTGACCTGCAGTATCAAACCGACGAGCACCGGCATCTGGACGTGCAGGATGCCTTCCTTCGTTATCGCCCGGTTTCGATCACGCCGTGGCGCTGGTCATTGAAACTCGGCGCATTCTTTCCGCCGATCTCGCTGGAGAACGACAGCATCGGCTGGACCAGTCCGTGGACGCTGACGCCTTCGGCGATCAACAGTTGGGTTGGCGAGGAACTGCGCACCATCGGCGGCGAGTTCGAACTCGAGCACCGCGGCCAGGCGCACGACTTCACCGCCGGGTTCGCGCTGTTCGGCAAGAACGATCCGGCGGGAGAATTGATCGCCACCCGCGGCTGGTCGCTAAGCGATCTCACATCGGGTCTGAACGCCAGCGTGCGCGAACCCGATGTGCTGGCGCCGGTGATCGGCGCGCCCGTACCGGTCGAATACCGGCCGTTCGACGAAATCGATCACCGCCTCGGCTGGTATGCATACGCGGACTGGGATTCGCCCGCGTACGGCAAGTTCACCGTACTGCATTACGACAACCGCGCCGAACCCAACGCCTACGAACACTACCGGCAGCGCGAAGTGTTCGCCTGGCGCACGCGCTTCTGGAGTTTCGGCGCGCGCACGCGTGCCGGCGATGTCGCCTTGATCGCGCAAGCGATGGACGGCAGCACCGCTTTCGAACCGTTACCGGAGCTCTATCTCGACACGCATTTCCGCGCAGGTTATCTGCTGGCCGGCTGGGAGCGCGGAGCGTGGCGTCCCGCGCTGCGCCTCGATCTCTTCAGCCTGCGGCAGACGCCCGACACATTGTCCCTGCCGCTCAGCGAACACGGCAATGCGGTCACTGCAGCGCTGAACTGGCGGCCGACCGATCGCCTGCGCGTCACCGGCGAATGGCTGCGCATCGACAGCACGCGCAATCAGCGAACGCTCGACGGACTGTCGCCGCGACAGATCGATCGCCAGGTGCAACTCGCCGCGCGCATACTGTTCTGAAACAGCGCGCTCAACCCCGCTTCGGCGGAACCAGTTTCAGCTTGCCCGCAGTCGCAACCGGCTTGGGCAGCAACATGCGTTCGATCGCGGGCGCGGGCAGCGGATAGGAATAGAGATAACCCTGGCCTTCCGCGCAGCCGGCACGCAGCAGGAATTCGTGTTGCGCTTCGGTTTCGATGCCCTCGGCGATCGGCGTCAGCCCCAAGCTTTTCGCCATCGCAAGCATCGCCGTGGTAATCGCGGCATCGTTGGGGTTGTCAGGCAATGCCATGATGAACGAGCGATCGATCTTCAGGTACGCGACCGACGGCAATTTCAGATAGGCCATCGACGAATAGCCGGTGCCGAAGTCGTCGATCGCCACCGCCACGCCCATGCGGCTCAAGGCCTGCATCTTGCGCTCGGTGTCTTCGCCCAGCCGCAGCATCGCGCCTTCGGTGATCTCCAGCAGGATGCGGTTCGCGGCCACGTCGTGCGATTGCAGGGCACGCGCGACGCTCTCGATGAACGCGGTGTGGCCGAACCAGCGCGCCGACACGTTCATCGCGACGCGGATCTGCGGAACACCCGCCGCATCCCACGCCTGGATCTGCGCGCACACCGCCCGCATTACCCATTCGTCGATGCGGTGGATCACGCCGGTGCTCTCGGCGATCGGAATGAATTCCGCCGGCAACACTTCGCCGCGTTCTGGATGCTGCCAGCGCAGCAGCGCTTCGACCGCCACGATGCGGCCGCTGCGCAATTCGACGCTGGGCTGGTACACCAGCCGGAACTCGTCGCGCACCAGCGCCTGCCGCAACTCGGAAGCGAGCTGCAAACGCTTGCGCGTGTCGGCGTGCATCATCGGCGCGTAGAAGCGGTAGGCGTTGCGCTCTTCGGTCTTGGCGGCGTACATCGCTGCGTCGGCGTTGGCGATCAATGCCGGGGCATCGGTGCCGTCGAGCGGAAATCCGGCGATGCCGATGCTGGCGCTCAGCACGATTTCGTATTCATCCACCACGAAGGGTTCGGACAACGTAGCGAGCAGGCGCCCGGCGAGCGCGGCGGCGTCTTCGCGCAGCACCAGCCCGCGCGCCAGAACGGTGAATTCGTCGCCGCCGATGCGTCCGGCCAGATCGCCGCGCGCGAGTTGTTTCTGGATGCGTTCGGCCACCAGCACCAGCAGGCGATCTCCGATGCCGTGGCTGTAACTGTCGTTGACGAACTTGAAAGCGTCGAGATCGATGAACAGCACCGCGGCTGCGCTGCGGTCGCGTTCTGCCATCGCGATCGCCTCGCCGCACAGGCGTTCGAACTCGGCGCGATTGACCAGCCCAGTCAGCGGATCGTGCGTGGCCAGATGCTCGAGCCTGCGCCGATCCGCCTTCACTTCGGAGATGTCGCTGAACACCGCGACATATTGCTGCACCTGTTGCGCCGAATCGCGGATCGCGCTGATGCTGAGCATTTCGGAATAACTGCTGCCGTCGGCGCGCAGGCTCTGCACCTCGCCGACCCAGTGGCGCCCGGCCGCTACCTCGTTCCAGATCGACTGCGGCAGGGGATTGCCATCCGGCATGCTGCGCGCGTCGTCGAACCTCAAACCTTGCAGGCTGTCGGAGGTGAATCCGGTAATGTGCGTCACCGCGGCGTTGGTCGAAAGCACGCGGCGACCGGCATCCGCGATGATCACGCCTTCGGCGATGCCGGCCAGCGCTTCAGACGCGATGCGGCGCTCCTTCTCGCGCTCCACGCGCTCGCTGATGTCGCGGATGATCGCCTGCCGCACCACTTGTTCGCCCCAGACGGTAAGGCTGCTGTGAGTTTCCACCGGGCGTTCGCCATGCTCGCCGCGCAGCGCGCCCACGCCCACGCCTTCGCGGCTGGCGGATTTGGCAAACAGGTCCGCGAACGCCACGCCGGGAATGTCGCGCGGGTTGCGGCCCAGCCAGTTCGATGCGGTGCGGTTGGCGTCCAGGATGCGGCCGCTGTTCTCATCCACCATCACGATCGCATCGGCGGCGCTGTCGAACAGCAGCCGGTATCGCTCTTCGCTGCCGCGAATGCGGGCGACGACACGACGCGCCATCAGCAACCACAGGATTACGGCCAGTATCGCCGCCCCTGACACGCCGGCAAACAATACTTTCTCGATCCACACTGCGCCATTGGCGATGTCAACCGAAAACGCGGTGCTGTGCGGCTGGATGTAGTCGTTGATGACGTCGATGCGGTTGCGCAAACGCGCAACCTCGGCGGCGGAGAACGGGCCGGTGGTATAGGCGCGATGGAGTTGTTGCGCGATCCCGAGGAGTTCCTGGGTCCTCGTATCCACCGTGCGCCACTCGCGCAACGCGTCGCGCATGTAGGGCGCATCCGCGAAGTGCGCCAGCGCGAAAATCACGCTGGGAATCGCGACCGGCATGGCCTGGGCACGCCGCAGCACTGCCTCGACGGTCGAATACTGGAAGTTGCCCGTCTGGACCGTATCGCGCGCCCAGCGATACGAAGAAAGCACCAGATAGTTCTTTTCGAAGCTGGCGTACTTGGCCGGATCGCCCGTTTCGGCGTAGACCACCAGGTCGACCGCCACCTGCTTCTGCGCTTTGGACCAGACGCTCTCGCCGTTAAGGAATCCGGCGAGAGCCATCTGTGCCTGCAGAGTGCCCCACGTCAGGAGAAGAATGAACGCCACCAGCGCCACGAGCCCGTAGGCCAGAGGCAAAAGGCGGCGTGAGAGCGGGTCACTGAATGGGCTGGAGGGACCGCGCATGGCTCCGTTCGTCTAAATGCGCTGTGTGAACCCCTCCTCATGCACATTGCGTACCACCTCACGCGGCAACGGCTTCGTAAATAGCTCCTTCTATGGCGTGGGCCGGCTGGACGCAACGGTCCGCCAGGATTCGCATGCTGGTGTAGCTGCGTTTGACGCACTCGCTGATATGCGCCACTTCCTCGCTGCGCGGCGAGCTGCCCAGCAGGGTGCAGACGATTTCCAGAGCCTCCCAGGGATGGGTGTCGTCATAGGCCGCGTGCAGCTGCAACCAGCGCAGGGTGGCCTTGCGCTTGTTCTGCGGGAAGAGCTCGTGATAGTCCTGACTGTCGTAGAGAATCTGCGACCACTCGCCCGTTGCGCCTTCGATGGCGTAGTTGGTGGCCGCGATGCCGGCGGCCAGCGAACCGCGGTTGCTGATTTCCTCGCACCAGTTCGCCAACCCTTGCGTACCATGCGGCGGCGATTCGTGCAGGAGGCGCTCGCGCGGAACGCCTTCGCCATCGGCCCAGTCCAGCCAGTATTCGGCGTGGTTCTGCTCGACCCGGATATTGCGTACCAGCCAGCGGCGGGCGAGGTTGTCGCCTTCGCTGCGGCCGAAGCGCGTTTTCAACAGGCTTTGCGCCATGTAGCCAGGAAAGCGCTCGATCACCGGCCAGATGCCGATCATGAAATTGGCCATGCCATCCGGGCCCAGCGTATTGGTGCGCATCAGGTCCCATAACTCATGGTCCGTGACGGTGCGTTTGACACGGTCGCAGTCGGCGACCATGTCCTGGGCCCACTGCGGATAACTGCTGATCTCCGTCAGGGGGCCGGAAAGTTCGAAACGGGGGTTCATCGGATGCTCCTCGGGGCTTCACCGGTTTTTTGCTGCGCCGGAATGCGCGGCCGGATGCCGCATGCCGGCTCCATCCGGCAGCGCAGCGTGCCGGTGGAGGAATGCTGAACGATGCGTGGACACCGCAAAGTGTGTCGAATGAATTCCCCGCGCCGGTTCAGAGAGTTCCGGCTGGCTATTAACGTACCCTGAAGAATGGCTGATGGCAAGAGTGTGACGCATATCACACTTCCCTTGTTCCGTTCATGCGGCCGGGATCTCCGGCCAACCCACTGCCTCCCCTGCCCTGTAGGCCATTGAATCGTTCATTCCACCGCAACACCGCCAACAGGAGTGATGCGCCTTCGAGAGGCATTGCGTTACGCTCTCCGCGAGCGAAGCGGAGGCGGCACATGCATGATGGCGATCAGGCATTGCGCAGGCATTACTTGCTGGCTGCCGTCGATGACGCGCAATGGCGCGGGCTCTCGCCGCACCTGCATGCGCGCCGGCTGAAAGCCGGGGAGCTGCTTCTTTCGCAGGGCGACCATGCAGACGTGTTCTACATCGTCGTGCGCGGCACGATGAAGCTGTTCCGGGTTTCGCCGCAGGGCGGCGAAAAAATCATGCGACTGGTGCGCGGCGGCCAGAGTTTCGCCGAAAGCGTGCTGTTCACCGAACCGCCGCGCTATCCCGTCCATGCGCAGGCCGTTGAAGACACGGAACTCATGGCGGTGGAACGCGAAGCGTATTTGCGAATCCTGCGCGAATCCTTCGACACCTGCCGCGCGGTAATGGCGCAGATGACCCAGCGCATCCATGCGCACTGGAACGAAATCGAAGCGCTGAGCCTGCACGGAGCGGTGCCGCGCGTGGCGCGCTATCTGGCGGAACAACTCGATGCGCAAGGCGGGCCGGATGTTCGATTGCCGGCTGCCAAGGCACAGATCGCCGCGCAACTGGGGCTGGCACCGGAAACACTGTCGCGCGCGCTGCGCGCTTTGAGCAGCCGCGGTGCCATTGTCGTGCGTGGAGCGCTGGTGCAGGTGCGCGAGGAGGAAAGCCTGCGCGAAGCGGTGCAGAATTGAACGAATCTCCGGCGCATCTCAGGCGCCGGCGGTTTGTCCTCGCCGCGCGGCCCATATATAGGTGCAGATCACGATCACGGCGAACACGATGCCGCCGAAGATCAGCGCGGTCGGGGCGAAGGAATCGCCCACCAGCGCCAGCGGCGCGCCGGGGTTCTTGAACCCGAGTTGATCGGCGAACGCGATCAGCAGCGCATACAGCACCGCGAGCAGGCTTTCCCCGACGATTAGGCCGGATGCCAGCAGCACGCCGAGCTGCTTGGTGCCTTCCGGATTCCTGCCGTGATCGGCACGCGCATCGAACCATGCACCGACGATCGCACCGACCACCACCATCAGCGTGGTCGAAGTCGGCAGATAGATTCCGAGGCCCACCGCCAGGGGCGGCAAGCGCGGCCCCTTCATCGTGCGCGCCAGGATTTCATCGACGACGATGATGATCACGCCGATGATCGCGCCGATGCCGATCAGGCTCCAGTCGATGTTGTGCTGGATCACGCCCTGTGCCAGCGCGGAAATCAATCCCGCCTGCGGCGCGGGTAGCGCGTGCGCGGGATTCGCGCCGGGCGCGCCGTTGAACCCGAAAGCCTGCTGCATCAGGTTCAGCACCGGCGGAATCACGAGCGCGCCGGCGATCACGCCGATCACCAGCGCCCATTGCTGTTTCTCGGGCGTGGCATCGACGAGTTGCCCGGTTTTCAGATCCTGCAGATTGTTGTTGGCGATCGACGCCACCGCGAACACGATCGCGGTGATGAACAGCGCGAACGCGACCACGGCCTTGCCCGTGCCGACTTCCGACTGCACGCCGGTGAACACCAGCAGCAGCGCGGCGATGATCACGACCAGGATGCCGATGCCCGATAGCGGCGAATTGCTCGAACCGATCAATCCCGCCATGTAACCGCACACCGCGGACACGACGAAGCTCAGGATCACCACGAACAGCACGCCGCCGATCGTCAGCAGCCAGGTGTGATCGCCGAGGCCGCTGGTGCGGCTGAAATTCCACAACAGGAACGCGATCGGGATCAGGCACAGCAGCGAAATCAGACCGACCATGCCGATCGGCATGTCGTGCTCGGTGCGCGGCATCGAGGCGAGCGTGCCCGCGCTGCGCGCGCGGGAGGCGCGCAAGGCGCCGGCCAGGCCCGCGACGACCGGCTTCACCAGTTTCGCCAGCGTGTAGATCGCGGCCACGCCGATGGTGCCCGCGCCGACGAAGCGCACGTAGTGGCTCCACGCGCCTTGCGCCACGTCCGCCGCCGCGCCCGCGGCCGGGTGCAGCGCGGTGAAATGCGGCACCGCCCAAGCCCAGCCGATCAGCGCGCCCACGCCCATCGCCACGCCGACCCACAAGCCGACCAGGTGCCCGACGCCGAACA
>DAIOUL010000024.1:0-30368 GCA_036759545.1 Rhodanobacteraceae bacterium | reverse complement strand
GCGCCGCCGACGGTCTATCGCGCGCTGGATTTTCTGCTCGAGCACGGCTTCATCCACAAGCTGGAATCGATCAACGCGTTCGTCTTCTGCGAACATCCGGGCGAAGTGCACCAGGTCCCGTTCCTGATCTGCGACGTCTGCGAGGGCGCGACCGAGCTGTGCGACGACGGCGCGGTCGCCGGCCTGATCGAAAAGCGCGCGGGGTCGCTGGGTTTCCGCGCCAAGGCCCAGACGCTGGAAGTGCACGGCGTCTGCAAGGACTGCCGCGCGGCTTGAATCCCGGTTCCGAAGCGGTGCCGCGCAAGGCTTGCCTCGGCGCGAATCCCTGATGTTATAATGTTTCAAATTTTGGCAGCGGCTTTCGTTCGTGGACATGGAATCGAGCATGCGGTTGCACGATGCGCGCGTCAGCCCGATTGCGGTGGCGGCCGACCGCGTGGGCGCGACGGCGTCGTTCCTGTGCGCGGTGCACTGCGCGTTGCTGCCGTTCGTAATCGCGCTGCTGCCGCTGATCGGTCTCGGATTTCTTGCCGATCACCGCTTCGAGCGGATCTTCGTTGCCTGTGCGGCGGCGCTGGCTTCGGTCACCATCGTCACCGCATGGCGCAGGCATCGCAAATTGCACGCACTGTTCCTGCTGATCCCCGGCATCGCCCTCCTGCTGGCGGGAATCGTGATCGACATCGAACACCAGGAATGGCTGCACACGGCTATGGTGGTGTGCGGCGGCGTGCTGGTGGCCAGTGCGCACGTTACCAACCTGGTGCTGTCGCACCGGCATGTGCACACGGCGGAGTGCGGTCACACATAAGTGAATCGTCGAGCGCGTGATTGTGTAACGACAATCACACTGCCTAGCATCCGCGCATGGCGCATGACCACGCCCATCATTCGCACCCGTCGCGCGGTGGCGCCGCGCTCGGATTCGCATTCGCGCTGACCTGCGCGATGCTGATCGCGGAGGCGATCGGCGGCGCGATTTCGGGATCATTGGCGCTGCTCGCCGATGCCGGCCACATGCTGGTGGATGCGGCGTCGCTGCTGCTGGCGCTGGCCGCCGCGTATTTCGCCACGAGGCCCGCGGATGCGCGCCGCAGTTTCGGTTACGCGCGCCTGGAAGTGCTGGCCGGTTTCACCAACGCGCTGGTGCAGGTGCTGCTGGTCGCATGGATCGCGTACGAAGCGATCGAGCGCTTGTGGCATTTGCACGGCATCGAGATCCGCTCCGGCGTGATGCTGGGCGTGGCACTGGCGGGGCTGGCCGTCAACGCGATCGTGTTGCGCATGCTGCATGGACACGAACGCGACGACATCAACGTCGCCGGTGCCAGCCTGCACGTATTCGGCGATCTGCTCGGTTCGCTTGCGACCGTCGCGGCGGCGTTGCTGGTGCGTTATCTCGCGTGGAACTGGGCCGATCCGGCGCTTTCGCTGCTGGTCTCGTTGCTGATCCTGCGCGGCGCGTGGCTGTTGCTGCGGCGTTCCTCGCACATCCTGCTGGAAGGTGTGCCGGAAGGCCTGGCGCCGGAAGAAATCCGCGCCGCGGTCGCCCGAGCGGACGCCGACATTCTGGAAGTGCATCACCTGCATGTGTGGCAGATCGCTTCCGGCTCGCGCATGGCGACGCTGCACGCGCGCCTGCGCGAAGGCGCGGATGCGCAAGCGGGATTGCTGGCGATCAAGCGCGTGCTGCGCGAGAAATTTTCGATCGATCACACGACCGTGGAAATCGAAACGCAACGCTGCGCGGACGACGATCCGGATTGTGCGCAAGGCGCGCCGCGCGATCACTGATGTTATTGGGCCGAGCGTTCTCCGCCGATCCAGGTTTCGCGCACGACAAGATTTTCACCCAGCACCGCGAAATCGGCGCGGTAGCCCGGCGCGATGCGGCCGCGATCATTCAATCCGAAAAAGTCGGCGGGATAGGTCGAAGCCATGCGAATGGCTTCGGCCGGCGGCTCCTCGAGCATTGCGACCGTGTTGCGCACGGCGCTCGCCATATCCAGCGCGGAACCGGCCAATGTGCCGTCGCTGGTGGTGCAGCGCCCATCGCGGCATTCGACGGCACGACCGCCGAGCCGGAATTGCGATCGCGCGCCACCGACCGGCGGCATCGCGTCTGTCACGAGAAACATTTTTCCGCGTGGTTTTGCGGCGAGCGCGACACGCAATGTGGCGGGATGGACGTGCAAGCCATCCACGATCACGCCACACCAGCTCTCGTGATGCGCCAGCGCAGCGCCGACCACGCCCGGTTCGCGGCTGCCCATCGGGGTCATCGCGTTGAACAGATGGGTGAAGCCGCGCGCACCGGCATCCAGCGCCGCACGCGTCTGCGCGTAATCGGCTCCGGTGTGGCCGAGGCAGACGATCACGCCGCGCTCGGTCAGTTCGCGGATCACCTCCGCCGCCACGCATTCGGGCGCAACCGTCAGCAGCGTGCGGCCGCGCTTCAGCGAATAGATCAATTCGATTTCTTCGCGCGTGGGTTTTCGGAATACATTCGCATCGTGCACGCCCTTGCGCGCGGGGGCGAGGAACGGACCTTCCAGATGGATGCCCAGTACGCCCGGCACGCCTTGTTCGATCGCGCCACCCACCGCGTCGATCGCCGCGCGCATCGTTTCAACATCGGTACTGATCAAGGTCGGCAGCAAACCTGTCGAGCCGAAGCGACGATGCGCCTGCGCGATGCGCGCGATCGTCTCCACGCTCGGGTCGTCGTTGAACAGCGCGTCGCCGCCGCCGTTGACCTGGCAGTCGATGAAGCCGGGCACGAGATACGCGCCTTGCAGATCATGCGTTCCGCCAGCGGCGTCTTCCAGTTGCCGCGATGGCGCAACCGCAACGATGCGGCCGCCTTCGACCAGCACGCCCAGTCCCTCTTCAAAGCCGGCTTCAGTCAGAACGCGCGCGTTGTGCAGCAGCCGTTTCACACCGTCTCCGTGACCTTGTTGAGATACGGCGGCATGTCGGGATCGAGACCGCGCGCCAGCGACAGCGCGTTGGCGGCGCGATAGAACGCGCAAACCGTCAGCAATGGCGTGCAGGCCGGATGCGGCGAAGCAGGCAGGGACAGATGATCGCCGCCTTGCGCGCCGGGCTGCGCCAGCCACACGCGTGCACCGCGCGCGCGAAATTCTTTCGCGACTTCCAGCGTGCTCTCGCCGCTGTCGTCATCCTGCGCGAAGGCAAGCACCGGAAAACCCTTGCCGACGATCGCCATCGGCCCGTGCATCACTTCAGCGCTGCTGAACGCTTCGGCGTGCAGGCCGCAGGTCTCCTTCAGTTTCAGCGCAGCTTCCTGCGCCGCGGCCAGCCCCAGCCCGCGTCCGACCACGAACAGGTCGCGCGCATTGCGCAAACCTTCGACCAGCGACGACCAGTCCATCGTCCATGCTTCGCGCAGCGCGGGTGGCAGTTCATGCAAGGCTCGCGGTAGAGAATCGTCTTCGCACCAGCCTGAGGTAAGTTGCAACAGGGCCGCCAACGAGCACAGATAACTCTTGGTCGCCGCCACACTGGTTTCCGCGCCGGCGTGCAGCGGGATCAGGTGGTCGGCCAGCTTCGCCAGCGGCGAATCCTCGCGATTCACCAGCACGACCACGCGCGCGCCGGCTTCGCGCGCCAGCTCGGTATTGCGCAGCAGGTCCGGACTGCGGCCGGATTGCGAAATGGCGATGAACAGCGCATCGTGCAGCTTCGGCTTCACCGCATACACCGACGCGATGGAAGGGGAGGCCGAAGCGGTCACCAGTCCCAAATGCGTTTCAAAAAGATACTTCGCGAACGTCGCGGCGTGATCGGAACTGCCGCGTGCGCAGGTGGCGATGAAACGCGGCGGCTGCGCACGCAATCGCGCGGCGAGCGCATCGATCGCACTCGCGTTTTCGGCGAGCTGACGCGCGACCGCATCCGCGCTTTCCGCGGCTTCGGCGAACATGCGCGTGGAGTGTTGCGCCGGACGTGCGCTCATCGCGGCACGCGCGGCGGCGCGGTCGAGCCGCGGATCACCAGCTCCGGACTGAAGCCTTCGTTGCCGATGTGCGAGGAATGCTCGCTCAATTGCGCCAGCAGCAACCGCGCAGCGTGCCGCGCGATCACTTCGGTAGCCTGGCGGGCGGTGGTCAAGGCCGGCCACGACTGCTTCGAGAACGGACTGTCCTCGAAACCGGCGATCGACAGCTCCGCCGGCACTTCGATGCCCGCCGATTTGGCTGCAGCCAGTACACCCGCAGCGATTTCGTCATTGGAGCCGAAGATCGCGGTCGGCCGCGACTTCAGCGCGAACAACTTGCGCGCGCCGCGAAAACCGTCGTCGAACGAATAGTCGCCGTGCACGATCAGTTTCTTGTCCAGCGGAATCGCGTAATCCTTCAGCGCACTCTCGTAACCCTTGTAGCGCTCCGGGCTGGAGCGGTGCGCAGCGCCACCCCAGATGAAACCGATACGCTGATGGCCGAGCTGGATCAGGTGTTCGGTGATGTCGTAGGCCGCGTCGCGGTCGTCCACGTAAACGCAGGGAAAGCCGTCATTGGGATCTTCCGCGGCGGAAAGGATCCGCACGAATTTGATCTTGTTCGCCGCGAGGTGGCGGATCAGGCCCATGCGTTCGGACATCGGCGGCGCCAGGATCAGGCCGTCCAGCCGCGCGCGCGAAACCAGATCGCTCAATTCCTGCGGCAGATCGGCCGAGGCCGATCTGCAGGGATGGATCTGCAAACCGAAACCGCGCTCGCGGCAGACCGACAGCGCGCCGTTCTGCACGCTGATGATGTAGTAGGGATTCGGATTGTCGTACACCAGTCCGACCGCGTAGGCGCGCGCGCCGCGCAAGGAACGTGCAGAGAGATCGGGTTTGTAGCCGAGTTCCGCGATCGCCTTCAACACCTTGGCGCGGGTGCGTTCGCGCACCGCGGGCTCGTCGTTGATCACGCGTGAGACGGTTTTCAACGAAACCGAGGCACGTTTCGCGACGTCCTTGATGGTGGGCTTCTGCACCCGTTGTCCCCGATGATGCGCGTGCGTAGCGCTTGCGCGCGATGGTAGCCCACGCCGCGCGTGGCGCGCACGTTCACGCGGCATCGCGCAATCCCATCCGGTGCCCGCTCAGCGCGTAATACAGAATGTAGAAGTAGCAGGGCGCCATCAGCAACGCGAACACGATCTGGAAGTTGAACTGTTCCCTCAGATGCGCGAACAGTTGTGGGATGACCGCGCCGCCGCAGATGCCCATGATCAGCAGCGCCGAACCGCGTTCGATCAGGCGGCCCAGTCCGTGGATGGCGAGCGGGAAGATCGCCGGCCACATCATCGCGTTGGCGAATCCGAGCGCGGCGACGAAACCGACCGAGATGTAGCCCTTCGTCAGAAACGCACCCAGCGTGAGCAACACGCCGAGTACCGCGGAAATCGCAAGATACCGCTGCTGCGAAATCAGCCGCGGGATCACCAGAAAGCCGACGATGTAGCCCACGAGCATGCCGCCCAGGGTGAAGGAGGTGAAGAACTTGGTCTGGTCCAGCGGGATGCCGAAACCCCGTCCGTAGGTTCCGATGGCGTCTCCGGCCATCACCTCCGCGCCGACATAGACGAAGATCGCCAACGCGCCTAGCCACACGTGCGGGAATTGCAGCAGGCTCTTGCGCGGACTCACCGTCACGGTGGCGCCATGTTCGGCGCGCACATCCGGCAACGGCGAAAACAGGATGCCGATACCGAGCAGCACCAGCACGCAGGCCATCAGCAAGTAGGGGCCATGAATGCCGGCAGCGAATTGACCGAGCAACTGCTGCTTCTGCGCGGGATCGGCGTCGGCGACGCGCGCGGCGATGTCGCCCATTCCGTGCAGCACCAGCGTGCCCAGCAGGATGGGCGCGCAGATGCCAGCGACCTTGTTGCAGATGCCCATGATCGCGATGCGCTGCGCGCCGCTTTCGATCGGGCCGAGGATGCTGACGTAGGGATTGGAGGCGGTCTGCAGGATCGCGAGCCCCGCGAAGATCACGAACAGCCCGGCCAGTGCGCCGGGATACCAGCGCTGGGTGCAGAATTGGCCGAAGGCGAACGCGCCGACCGCCATCACCCACAGGGCGATCGCCATGCCTTTCTTCATGCCGGTGCGGTCGAGGATGGCGGATGCCGGCAGCGCCCACACGAAGTACGACAGGTAGGACACGAAAGTCACCAGGAACGCGTTCACCACATCCAGATCGAAGGCGAGCTGCACGAATGAAATCAACGGCCCGTTGAGCCAGGTGAACCAGCCCATGACGAAGAACAGCACCCCGATGATCACGATCGCTGAAGCCGGGCGTTGTGCCGGAATCACTGGGGAAGTGCCGGTGGCGGACATTGCTCGATCTCCGAAAAGGACGTGCGGATTCTGCGCATGAGAACCGGCAAATAGCAACGTTGTCATTGCGCCGCCCGCGCGGCTGCGCCGGACCAGGTGACAGAACGGCCGTCTGACCGGCCTGCTGCGGCGCAGCAGCCGCGCAGACATCTGCAAGCAAGGACTGTGTCCGAGCCAATCGTGGCGCGGCCGCAAGCAGGCGACGCCGATCTATGCGATTTGATGCGATGCGGTGGGAATAATGTCTTGCAAGACATTTGTTGACAACGTTGTCATAAGCGGCTCAAACTCGCGCCCCGTCGAGGCGGCGAAGGCCGTCGCGGACCATGCAGCGGGAGCGGGAAGACTTGAATTCCAGCGGCGAAAAGATGGATGCGAACGCGCCTTCGTTCGGAGAGCCGTCTTTCGATGGGCAGTTCCTTGCCGCGGACGTCGGCGGTACGTGGGCGCGCGTGGCGCTGGTGCGCGGGAGCCGCGACGCCGCGCGTCCCGTGCAGGTATTGCAGTACCGGAAATACCTGTGTGCCGACCATCCGGACCTCGCGACCATTCTGCGCACTTTCATGGATTCGCATGCGATCGCGCGCGTGCGCCGCTGCGCGATCGCATGCGCGGGTTTTCTGCTCGGCGACGAAGTGATCAACAACACCCTGCCGTGGCGGCTTTCGGTTTCCGCCACGCGCGCGGAGCTGGGCTTCGACGATCTGGCGCTGATCAACGATTTCACCGCGGTCGCGCACGCGGTCGAGCAGGTGGAGACGAAAGACGTCACCTTGCTGGCAGGCGCTTCGGCGCCGAACCCGCCCGGACCGGTGCTGGTAGTCGGGCCCGGTACGGGATTGGGCGCGGCGGTGCGCATTCCGCATGGCGGCCAAACGATCGTGCTCGCGACCGAAGCGGGCCAGGCGGCATTCGCGCCGACCACGGAGCGTGAAATAGAAATCCTGCGGGTGCTGTCGAAGCAGGGTCCGCACGTGCCGATGGAAGCGATGGCGTCCGGCCCCGGTTTGCTCAACATCTATCGCGCGCTCTGTGTCATTGAACAGCGCACGCCGACGCTCGCCGAACCGTCCGCTATCACAGATGCGGCGCTCGCGGAAATCGACGCGACGGCGCTGGAAGCATTGCGAATCTTCTGCGGCGCGCTGGGCAGTCTGGTCGGCGATCTGATCCTGCTGTACGGCGCGACCGGCGGTGTGTATCTGGCCGGCGGCGTGCTGCCGAACATCCGCGAGTTCCTGCGCCGCAGCGCATTTTCGGAACGCCTGCTCGACAAAGGTCAGATGCGCGCGGCACTGGAATCCGTGCCGGTGCGGCTGATCGAACACGGCCAGCTCGGCGTAGTCGGTGCGGCCATCTGGTATCTGCACCAAATTCGGACAGGCACGGAACACCAGGATGCGCCACCGCAACGTGCGCGCGCGGCGAAATAGCGATTTGTAAAACAGGCAACGCAAACAAGGCGACACGATCAGAAGCTTCGTACGTTTCCATCTGGCGGCAAGCCGGCCACAACCACGGCGGAACCAGCAAACTCCGTGAGGGGAAAGTCATGAAACTCCGCAGAACCATTCTCGCAAGCAGCATCTTCGCGGCGCTGTGCTTGTCCGCGACCGCATACGCGCAGGACACGCAAAGCTCGCAGGACACGGCCCAGAACGGGACGACCACGGCAGGGACCACGCAATCCGAAAAGAAACAGCAGGAGGTCACGAACCTCGAAGCGATCAACGTGGTCGGTCTGCGCGCCGCCCAGGCGTTGTCGATCGAAACCAAGAAGCAAGCTGATTCGCACGTCGAGGTGGTCTCCGCCGAAGACATCGGCAAGCTGCCGGCGAAAGATGTCGCCGACACCATCGCGCAGTTGCCCGGCGTGAACATCGCCGATGCGGCCGGCGCCGAAGGCGGCTTCGACGAAGCCGATCGTGCCAGCGTCCGCGGCAGTGCGCCGTCGCTCACCTTGACCACGATCAACGGACACTCGGTCGCCTCGGGCGACTGGTTCGTGCTGGGCGGCGGCGGCACGCGCAGCGTCAGCTACGCGATGTTTCCGTCGGAAATCGTGAGCCAGGTCGTGGTGCACAAGACTTCCGAAGCGAGCCTGCTGGAAGGCGGTGCCGCCGGCACGATCGACATCATTACGCGCAAGCCGCTGGATTTCAGCAAGCCGTTTTCCGCGGAAGCCAGCATCGGCGCCGTGTACGCCGATCTTCCGAGCACGACCAAACCGCAGTTCAACGGAATGATCAACTGGAAGAACGATTCAAACACCTTCGGCGTGATGGTGCAGGCGTTCTACGAGGAGCGCGCGCTGCAGCGCGAAGGTCAGGAGATGCTGGGGTATTCGTACATCCCGACCGGTTCTCCGGCAGCCGTCGCGTTGGGCCTGGGCCCGGCGACGCCGGGCAGCGCCAGCACCGGCGTGTTCTATCCGAACCTGCCGGGCGCGGCGCTGTTCACGCAAACGCGCAAGCGCAAGGGCGGTTCGGTCGACTTCGAATGGCGCGCTTCCGACAACCTGGTCTTCAACCTCGATGCGTTCTATTCGCACCTCGATGCCACCGACTACAACCGCAACTACATGTTGCGGACGCGCGACCAGCTCCCCAAGCAGGCCGTCACCGGCACCATCCAGGGCAACATCCTCACCAGCGCGACATTGCCGGGCGATCCCACGATCTCGCAGGGCATCTACGACATGATCTCGCGTCCGGGCGAGAGCGAGTCCAGCCAGTTCATCACCCTGGATGCGGATTGGCAGGTCAACAACAATCTCGGCTTCAAGTTCCAGCTCGGCAGCACCCGCGGCACGGGCAACACGCCGACGCAGGACGTAATGGAAATGGATACCGGCTTCGGCTCGACCGCCAGCTATTCGATGAATGGTCTGGGCAAGCCGCTCGATTGGACGATGAGCGGCGACAACAGTTCGTTCAATCCGGCGACGGCGGGACTGGACTGGATTTTCGGCGAGCAGGACATCCACGTGATCGATAAGGACCGCTGGTTCCAGGCGGACGGCGAATACGATTTCGACAACGCCGGTTCGCTGGCTTCGCTGCAATTCGGGGTGCGTTACGCCAAGCATGACCACGACAGCCCGACCGATATCGCGCAAGGGCCCAACTTCGCATCGCCGGTGCAGTTCGGCACGGGCTCCACCATCTATCCGCCCGCGGGTGGAAATTACCCCGGCGATTTCGCCAGCAACCTCGGCGTGGGCCAGATGCCGAGCGACATCTGGTTCTGGACGCCCGACCAACTCGCGCAATTGAACGCTCTGTATGCCAACCGCGCGGTGACGGACGACCCCGGCACCTCGCGCTTCTATCCGAACGGCGTTTATGCGATGTCGGAGAAGAATGGCGCGGCGTACATCCAGGCCAACTTCAAGGGCGAGCACTGGAGCGCCAATGCGGGCCTGCGCTACGTGTCCACCGACGAGAACATCGGCTACACCAGCCCTGGCATCCAGGAAGCCGACTATGCCCTCGGTTCTCCGCCTTCGGCGTTTTATCCGAGCGGCTGGTACTGGAACTACTACAAGCACAGATACGACAAGGTGCTGCCGAGCTTCAATCTGAGATTCGATCTGAATCAGGACGGCAGCCTGCTGGCGCGGTTCGCCGCCTCGCAGACCCTGACCCGCCAGGATTATGGTCAGCTCGCCGGTTTCCTGAATTTGACGGATCCGACCACCGAAGGTGCGATCGGTTCCGGCAGCGGTTCCAACCCGCGCCTCAAGCCGATTCTTTCCACCAACTTCGATGCGTCGCTGGAGTGGTATTTCGCGCATCGCGGCCTGCTGTCGGCCAGCGTCTATCAAATGGATTTGAGCAACTACTATGACTACGGCGCCGTGACCGGCACCTATCTCAACAATTACCTCACGAACAATGGCGCCGGCAACAATCCGTCGCACACGCCGATTTACAGCCAGTACCTGGTCAGCATTCCGGTGAACGTGGACGGCACGCTGCGGGGCGTTGAACTGAACTACATCCAGCCGATCGGCGACAATTTCGGCGTGCAGTTGAACTACACCTACGCGCAAGGTCACTCCTCGGGCGGCACCTATCTGTACAATCCGGACGGCACACTCGGCAACAACATCGCCGCCGGCAATCGCCCGCTGTTCGGCACCTCGAAGAACACCGCCAACGTTTCGGTGTTTTACGAAGATGCGCACTGGAACGCGCGCGTCAACTACACATATCGCTCGAAGTACTACGACGGCATGATGAGCAACTCGGGCGCGGGCATCCCGCTGCTGCCGTACTGGCAATCCGGCCAGGGTTATCTCTCGTTCTCGGCGGGTTACAGGCTCGACGACAACTGGAGCTTCACCTTCGACGCCATGAATCTCAACAACCCGAAGTTGAAGTACTACATCAACGGCACGCAGGCCGGCCTGGACTTCGCGCAGGCGCCGGAAGCGTTCTACGTCAACGGGCGCCAGTACTACTTCAACGTGAACTTCAAGTTCTGATCGAACACTCTCCCGCAGGTGTGTCACGTTCGGGCCCGAACTATCGGGCCCGTTTTCTTTGTAGAGTCGGCGGCGAGGTGAAGAGAATGCGCGCTTTGCGGATGGTGGTGACATGTTGCGTCGCCTTGGCGCTGCTCATGGCGTGTGCGCCGGCGTCACGGCGCCCGGGGATAGAAGCAACACCCGCTGACACCGCGCCGCTGTCCCTGATTCCGTGGCCCGTTTTGCTGGAACGCGGGCCTGGTGCGTACATATTGCACGACGACGCCAATATCGCGGTGCCGACGGGCAACGAACAGGCACGCCAAACCGCACAGTATCTGATCGATCTGCTGGCGCGCACGCGCGGATTGCACCTGATGATTGCCGATCGCGATGCGCAAACGAATGCCGCAATCGTGTTCGCGCTCGATCCGTCGATCGCAGGCGAGGAGGCGTACACGCTCGACGTGACGCCGCAGCGAATCCGCGTCGCCGCGCGCGATTCGCGCGGCCTGTTTTATGGCGCGGTCACGTTGTGGCAGTTGCTGACGCAGGATGAAAGAGCCTCGTCCGACATCAGCGTGCCGTCTCTGCACATCGAAGATCATCCGCGCTTCCGCTGGCGCGGCCTGATGCTGGATTCCGCACGTCACTATCAAACCGTTGGTTTCATCGAAAAGTTGCTGGACCAGATGGCGCTGCACAAGCTCAACACGTTCCAGTGGCATCTCACCGACGACCAGGGCTGGCGCATCGCGATCGCGCGTTATCCCGAGTTGACGAAGATCGGCGCCTGGCGCAAGCCGGTCGGGCCGGATGTCGCACTCGCCGATGGCGACGGCAAGTACGGCGGCTACTACACGCCCGAACAGATCCGCGAAATCGTGCGCTACGCCGCGGCTCGCCATATCACCGTGGTGCCGGAGATCGAGATGCCCGGACACGCGACGGCCGCCATCGCCTCGTATCCGCAATTCGGCGTGGCCGGCAAGCGACCGAAAGTGTCGTCCGACTGGGGTGTGCACACTTCGATCTACAACATCGACGATCGCACGTTCGCATTCCTCGACAACGTGCTCGACGAGGTGACGGCGCTGTTTCCGGGCCCATACATCCACATCGGCGGCGACGAAGCGGTGAAGGACCAATGGCAGGCGTCGAAGAAGATCCAGCGCAGGATGCGGGCTCTCGACATCCAGAACGAGGACGTATTGCAGGCGTGGTTCGTGGCGCGTGTTGGGCGGCACATTGCCGCGCGCGGCCGCAGATTGGTCGGTTGGGACGAAATCCTGCAAGGCGGATTGCCGACAGATGCAGTCGTGATGTCCTGGCGCGGCGCGCAGGGTGCCGTCGACGCGGCGAAACTCGGGCACGACACGGTGATGTCGCCTTCACCGGAGATGTATTTCGATCATCTGCAGAGCGATCTGCCCGACGAGCCGACCGGGCGGCCGACGGTAGTGTCGCTGAAAGACGTGTACGGATTCGAGCCCATTCCTAAGGAACTGGACGCGCAGCAGGCGCAGCACGTGATCGGCGCGCAGGCCAATCTGTGGAGCGAATACCTCACCACGCCCGCGCGCGTGGAGCACGCCGTGTTTCCGCGCATCGACGCGCTGGCCGAAGTGTTGTGGTCGCCTGTGGATGCTCGCGACTGGAATGGTTTTCTAGCGCGCATGCCCGCGCAGCTCGCACGCTATCGCACGCTCGGGATTGATTACGCCGATGACGCATTCGCGGTGAAGATCGATGCGCAGCCCGGCGCGGACACGCACTCGGCGCGCGTCACGCTCTCCAACCAGACCAGTTTCGGCACGATCCGCTACACGCTGGACGGCAGCAAACCGAATGTGCGTTCGGCCGCTTACGACGGGCCGTTCAACACAAACATGCCCGCCACCGTGCGGGCCAATGCTTTCTCAAATGACGCCGCGCTTGCCGCGGCGCGCGCCAGGGAGCTCGATCCGCAATCGCTGTTGCGCCTCCGCAGCGATCAATTGAAGCCGTGTTCCGACGCATTGCCGTTGCGGCTCGAAGACGGCGAGAACGAAGCCGGCGCCTATTTCGATATCGATCTGCTCGATCCATGCTGGATTTATCCGAAGCTCGATCTGTCGAACATCGGCCGCATCGACCTTCGCATCGGCACCGTGCCGAACAACTTCCAGCTCTGGCACGACGCCGCCAAAATCGTGACGCGTCCGGTACGCACGCGGGCCGGGGAACTGGAAATCCGCCAAGACACCTGCGACGGGCCGCTGCTGGCCTCGGTGCCGATGAAAGACGTGCTGCCTGGAAAGCTCGTCACGGTGCAAGCACAAGTCTCCGCAAGAGGCACGCACGATCTCTGCTTGTTTTTCACCGGCCGCTCTTCGCAATACCTGCGCGCGATCCAGTGGGTTTCACCCGTGCCGGCTTCACTTTGAAAGTGCGGCCATGGATGGCCGCTTTTGATTTCATGCGATCCACAAAGCCTGATCGCGTTGGGCGGTTGGGCGTGCAGCAATCAGGGACGATTGCACAAATACAACTCGCTGGTACCATCGCCGCACCTCAACTGCTGCAGGAACACACGATGGGCAAGGGCGACAAGAAGACGCGCAAGGGCAAGATCTACGCGGGCAGCCACGGCAACACGCGGCCACATTCACCCAAGTCGAAGGCGGCGGTGAAGAAACCTGCGGCTACGCCGAAGCCGGCGGCGCGTCCGGCGGTCAAGAAGGCAGCGCCCAGAAAGGCCGCGGCGAAAAAGTCAGCGGGCTGATCCCGAACCGTTTCGGGACGCGAAACAGCCCCGCTTCGAGCGGGGCTGTTTCGTTGCGGCTTCACCAGACTACTGTCATCCGCACCACGTCGGTGTACGCGCCGGCCGGGGCGTCGCGGCCTACGTCGAGGCGGGCATAAACCGGCAGGCGCTGTTGATCGCCGTTGCCGGTGCCGCGCAACTCGCTGCCACTGCCGCGCGGGCCGATCGGATGCTGATGCGCGGCATCCGCATACAATCCGTATTCCACTTCAGCGTTGCCATTGCTCATGCGCCGCTGCGCGCCTTGCGCGTGCTGACCATAGTCGAACGCGATGGCGTAGGGCAGGTCGCGCGAACAGCTCACACCCAGCTCGGCGTGCGCATCGGCGCCCTCCGTGCCCTGCTGCACATCGCCGAAAGACAGCGCGGCGGTGTCCACACTCAGACGGCAGGACGCCACGATGTTGACGCTCACCATCAACTGTCCGGCCGTTTCGCCGCCGCATGCCGGTGCAGCGGCCGCGAGCAAGGCGGCGAGCGGAATCCATTTTGAAATGTTGCGCACGATCGCTCCCCTGTGAGCGAACTTTTCGTGCGCCATCCTCGCGACTCGGGCGCGACGCAAACGTGACGCGCTGCTCGCATGTCCGGCAGTTCACGTTTTGTGACTGCAGTTGACGATTTGTGACTAGTGTGAGCGCGGCGTGAGCTCGCGTCCGCCAGCGAAAACGCGTTGCAGCAGCGAACCACCGATCCAGTAGGCCAGCTCGGCAGGTTCGCGCACGTTCCATACCGCCACGTCCGCGCGCTGGCCGGCGGCAAGCCGGCCGCGGTCGTGCAGGCCCAGCGCGGCCGCGGCATTGACGGTCGCGCCGCGCAGGGCTTCCTCCGGTGTCAGACGGAATAGCGTGCAGGCGAGGTTGATCGCCAGCCGCAGCGAGCGCAGCGGCGAAGTGCCCGGATTGAGATCGGTGGCGACCGCGATCGGAACCCCGCGTTCGCGCAGCGCGTCCACCGGGGGCAGACGCGTTTCGCGCAGCGCGTAGAAGCTGCCGGGCAGCAGCACCGCGACCGTGCCCGCGTCGGCCATCGCCGCAATGCATCGATCACTGGCGCATTCCAGGTGATCGGCCGAGAGCGCTCGATGTTCCGCGGCCAGTCCGCCGCCGCCCAGGCCGGACAATTGATCGGCGTGCAGCTTCACCGGCAGCCCGAGTTCCTGCGCGCGCCCGAACACCCGCCGCACTTCTTCCGGCGTGAAACCGATGCCTTCGCAGAACGCATCCACCGCATCCGCGAGGCCTTCGCGTTTTGCCGCGGGCAACCATTCTTCGCAGACCATCGCGACGTAGTCGGCGCGGCGATCGCGATATTCCGGCGGCAACGCGTGCAAGCCGAGCAGGGTCGTGCGTACCGTGACACCGAGTTCCGCGCTGATCCGCCGCGCCACGCGCAGCATCTTCAATTCGGTTTCCAGATCCAGCCCGTAACCCGATTTGATTTCGATCGTGGTGACGCCATCGGCGAGCAATCCCAGCGCTCTAGGCAGGGATTGCGACAGCAATTCGTTTTCGGAGGCGGCGCGCGTGGCGCGCACGGTGGAAAGAATCCCGCCGCCGCCGCGTGCGATCGCTTCGTAGCTCTCGCCCTGCAGGCGCCGTTCGAATTCGTCGGCGCGGTCGCCGGCGAACACGAGATGGGTGTGGCAATCCACCAGCCCGGGCGTCACCAGCGCGCCGTGCAGCGATTCCACTCGGTTCGCGAGGACATCAGGTTTGTCCGGCAACTCATTGACCGCGCCGGAAAAGACGATCTGCTGGTCGCGCCAGCCCAGCGCCCCGTGTTCGATCAGGCCGTAGCCGCCTTCGCCGGTCAGCGTGACCAGTGTGCATTCGAGCAGCAAATGATCCCAGCGGCCTTCCATCGATTCGATCCGATTCGCGTGCTGCGCATTATTGCCGATAAGATTCATGCGCGCCGCCCACTCACACTTACGTGAGCCCCGTGCAGGAACCAATGACGACCACACTCGCTGCGGGAAACTTCTGGACGCCGCAAGGCTGGCGCAGCGATGCGCGTCTGCGAATCGAAAGCGGCCGCGTTACCGCGCTGGATTCGTCCGGGCAAGGCGGAATCGTATCGAGTAATCGCTTCGTGTTCCCCGGCATGCCGAACCTGCATTCGCATGCGTTCCAGCGTGCGATGGCGGGATTGGCGGAGCGAAAGGGTCCAGGTGAGGACAGCTTCTGGACTTGGCGTGAAAGCATGTATTCGTTCGCTGCGCGTATTGATCCGGAAGACCTGCACGCGATCGCCGCGCAGCTTTATGTCGAGATGCTGAAAGCCGGCTACACGCACGTCTGCGAATTCCACTATCTGCATCATGCGCCGGATGGCAAACCGTATGCCGATCCTGCAGCGATGTCGCGGGCGATCATCGAAGCTGCGCGCGAAGCCGGCATCGGGTTGACGTTGCTGCCGGTGCTGTATCAGACCCGCGGTTTCGATGGTGGTGCGCTGGGTGAACGCCAACGCCGCTTCGGCATGGATGTGGATTCGTACCTGCACCTGCTGGAGCGATTGCGTGCGCTGCAATCGCCGATGCTGCGCGTCGGCATCGCGCTGCACTCGCTGCGCGCGGTGCCGGAGACGTCGATGAGGGAAGTGTTGGCATCGCCGTTCGCGCGTGAGGGCGTCATCCATATTCACATCGCCGAGCAGACCGGCGAAGTCGAGGAATGCATGGCCACGCGTGGAACGCGGCCGGTGCGCTGGCTGTTCGACCACGCCGAGGTCGATACGCGCTGGTGCCTGGTGCACGCGACCCATCTGGATGAAAACGAAATCTCGAGCCTCGCGAAATCGGGCGCGGTGGCGGGTTTGTGCCCGACCACCGAAGCGAATCTCGGCGACGGCCTGTTTCCGCTGGAGAAATATCTGCAAGCTCGCGGCACTCTGGGCATCGGCTCGGATTCGCACATTTCCATTTCGCCCGTCGAAGAACTGCGCTGGCTGGAATACGGGCAGCGTCTCGTCATGCGCAGCCGCAATGTCACCGCCGGTGAATCCGGCGACAGCGTGGGAGAAACGCTCTGGAGTGCGGCGCTGGCAGGCGGCGCGCAGGCGAGCGGCATCACGCTGAGTGTGGGCGCACGCGCCGATCTGCTGGTGCTGGACGATCGCTCGCCACTGCTCGCGGCGCGCGATCAAGGCAACGTGCTGGACAGTTTCATCTTCGCCGGCAATGCACCGCTGGTGCGAGACGTGATGGTCAACGGCGAATGGGTAGTGCGCGACTTCCGCCATCGCGATGAGGAACGCATCGCGGCGCGTTATCGCTCGGCAGCGGGAAGTCTCGGTTGCGCTTGAGTGGCAGCCGGCGAACTAACTTGTCGGGTTGTTCGCACGCCTTGGCATCAAGACGACTCTGTGAACCCCATCGCCCATGTCTCGCTCGAACGACGGCGTTTCAGCGATATTGGCGTCCATGCCTGGACTCCAATCGAGTACCCACGCACCATTACGGAAGTAATACATCTTCGCGGTGACGTGCGAAATGTCACCATGGGGCGGGTCTGCCTCTGCCACGATGCGTACTGCCCCCGGTATTTCGATCACCGCAGGTTTTCCGTAACTCACCCACACGCTTGGATGGCTGGTCACTTTCCCGCTGGTCACTACGACGGTGTCAAACCGTATCCCGGACTCGGGTGCGGCGCTGGCGCTTTGGAATGCGAAGGCGCAAATCGCAAGCACAATTGAGCGCTTCATCGGACTCACCTCGCCTGAATTCCAAAGTGATGATGCGCCTGCCGCAAATCGCTTGCAAGATGCAGCCGGCGGTAGCCACTGACCGAGCCAGTAGCTACCACGCGTCGACTTACTGGGATGAAGTCTTTCCAGGCAGCGGATGCTGCGCCTGGAAATCTTTCCATTGCTGCATCCGCGCTTCGTGTTGCGCGCGAATCGTCGCAAGCTGCGAGCGTTGTGCCGGCGTCAGCACGTTGTAGATCTGTGCACGCAGCGACGCCTCCTGCAACACGCGCGCGCGCACCATGTTGGCTTCCGCCGTGGCGAGGTTGTTCGCCGCGGTCTGATAGCCGGACGCGGTCGGTTCCATCGTCTCGAACGCTTCGCGCTGCTGGTGCAGGGTTTCCATCTGTGGCTTGAGCTGTTCGAAGCCCTGTTTGGAAAGCTGCTTGATGTTGTCGCGCTGGCTGTCGGTGAGATTCAACTTGCCCAATTCGTGCATGGCCATCATGCCATGTTGGCGATGCCAGCCGTCGTGGCCGAAACCGGCGCTGCCTGCCGAGGCCAGCGCCAGCGAGGAACCGCCGATCGCGGCGGCGGCGATAATCGAAATCAGGGTCTTGCGCATTGCATTGCTCCGTGAGGCTCGGGAATCGAACCGTTGCAGACATTGGAAACCAGGGCCGGGTTGAAGATCGTGCGCGGCGGGTAAAGAAGGGTAAAGCGCGTGTGGCCATGCAGCATCGAGTCAGCTTTCGCAGGCACCCTATGCACATGCCACGCATCCTGATCGTCGACGACGACCGCGAGCTGTGCGAACTGCTCGCCGAATACCTGCGCCGTGAGGTGTTCGAGGTCGATTACGTGCACGATGCCGCATCCATGCTGGCGCGGTTGTCCGACCCGTCGCTGCGGCCGGACCTGCTGATCCTCGACGTCAGCATGCCCGGTCGGAACGGACTCGATGCGCTGCGCGAACTGCGCCTGCAGCACCGCCTGCCGGTGATCATGTTGTCGGCGCGCGGTGAGCCGGTGGATCGGGTGGTCGGGCTGGAACTCGGCGCGGACGATTACCTTGCAAAACCCTGCCTGCCGCGCGAGCTGCTGGCGCGCGTGCGCGCGCAACTGCGGCGGCACACCGTGACCGCCGCGGGCGATCTGCAGGTCGGCACGCTGCGGCTGCAGCCGGGCGAACGGCGCGCCTTCGCCGGCGAAAACGAATTGCCGCTGACCGGCGCGGAATTCGGCTTGCTGTTCGCCCTCGCGCAACGCGCGGGCGAGGTGATCGACAAGGCCGCGCTGTCGCGCACCGCACTCGGGCGCGAACTGGAGCGCTTCGACCGCAGCATCGACGTGCACGTCAGCCGGCTGCGGCAGAAGCTGAAGCAGGCTGGCGCCGAGTCGCCGCGCATCGAGTCGGTGCGCGGCGCGGGCTATGTGTTAACGATCGGCGACACGCGAACATGAGTCCGTTGCGCAGTCCACTCTTTTGGCGGCTGCTGCTCTCGTTCTGCGCGGTCAACGTGCTGGTGTTCGTGCTGGGCGGCGCGGTCGCCCGCTATTTCATCGAATACACCAGCACTCGCGGGATCGACTGGAGCGCATTGGCGCAGCAGGCCAATGCCGCGTACGAAAGCGGCGGCGACATCGCGCTGCAGCGCTGGATCGCGGCGGAGCACGAGCAGGGCATCGACGCGACGCTGTTCCGGAACGGCCGCGAAATACAGCCGGTGCGCCTGCCGCCGCCGGTGCGGCGCATGTTGCCGCAGTGGCTGGGCAGCGGGCGCGACGTACTGCTGCGGCCGTGGCCGGACACGCAGGTATCCGTCCAGCAACTTGCGGACTCGAACGGCCAGCCGCGCCAGTTCGTCGGTTTCGCATTCGCGCATGCGCGCCTGACGCGCAGCAAGCGCATGGCGATTTTCCTCGTCGTCCAATTGCTGCTGTCGCTGCTGCTGATCGCGGCGGCAGGCTGGTGGGTGGCGCGCAGCGTGGCGCGTCCGGTGGAGGCGCTGCGCAGCGCGGCGCAACGCATGGCGGCGGGCGAATTGTCCGCACGCGTGGACGCGCGCTGGAACCGCCGCGATGAACTCGGTCAGCTCGCGCGCGATTTCAATGCGATGGCCGCGCGCATCGAGGCATTGGTCGCGCATGACCGCGGCGTGCTGCAGGATCTCTCGCACGAAGTCCGTTCGCCGCTGGCACGATTGCAGGTGATCCTGGACCTCGCACAGCACAGTGCGAACGCCGGCGAGGCCGACACCCATTTCCGCCAGGCCGAGCGCGAAATCGCGCGGCTGGACCGCATGACCGGCGAGATGCTGGCGCTGTCGCGGCTGAAGGGCGACCTGCCGGGCATGGAACGCGAGCCGGTGGAGCTGGGGCTGCTGCTGGAGGAATGCGTGGCCACCCTGCAATTGTCCGCGCAGGAGCGGAACATCGAATTGCGGCTCACCCACGGCGGCTCGCCGGTCGTCGGCGGCAGCATGGTGCTGCTGCGGCGCGCGATCGAAAACCTGATTTCGAATGCGATCAAGTTCAGCCCGCCCGGTGGACGCGTGTGGATCGAACTGCGCTCGGCTAGCGACCGCGCGGTCGTCGAAGTGCGCGACTACGGTCCCGGCGTGCCCGCGAACGAAATCGGCATGCTGTTCCGTCCGTTCTTCCGCGGCAGCAACGCGCGCCTCGCGGAAGGGCATGGACTGGGATTGACGCTGGTCGAGCGCGTCGCCAAGGCGCACGGCGGGGAAGTGCACGCCGAAAACGCCGACGGTGGCGGCTTGCGCGTGATCTTGAGCCTGCCATTGCTGCGCGAAGAGGGTGATGCGCCTCCGGTCAGCGCGTGAAGCGGAAGGTTTGCAGCACGGCCTGCATCCTGGCGAACGCCTGTTCTTTCGAGAACGGCAGCGTGGGCGGCGGATCGTAAACCTGCGGATTGCTGCCGTACACCAGCAGATCGATTGCGTAGCACGCGCCATCGTGCACCGCGCGGTAGGCGTGCACGTCCAGGTAGTGGCTCATCGCTGCATCCGACGCGTCGAATGCGGTGAACTCGGCGCCGCCGATCCGTTCGAGATGCAGACTGCCGGAGCGAACGGAATCCGGTGGCGCCGCGCAATGTGCGATTTCATCCGCGCCGCGGCTGGCGCCGATGCGGATTTCCGCCGAAGTGATCTGGTTCGAGCCGGGTACGCTCAACGAAACGATCGGCGTGCCGCGTGAATCCGGCGCGGCGTAGGTTTTCCATGCGCCGTTCGCGAGATAGCCATGCCGAAAATCGTGGTCGACCTTCCAGCCCGGCGGCACGGCGACGCGGAAATTCCAGCTCGTATCCGCATGAACATGATCTGCGGGGGACGGCGAGACGGCGGCGATGTCACGCTTCGATGACGCGCTCGATGCAACGGCGGGCCCATCGGCTCCGCCGCGTTCCGGATGCCCGCTGCACGCCGACAGAACGCACACGATCAGTGCCAGGCAGCCTTGATACTCGCGCATTGCGGCTCCAGAAAGGATCGATGCCGCAGTCTTGGCCGCGATCCGGCGCGCGTCAAGCGACGATTCGAATTCACCAGGAGAAAAACATGCAAAGACGCACACTCGGCCCGAATGGGCCCGCGGTTTCCGCCATCGGTCTGGGCTGCATGGGCATGAGCGAGTTTTACGGCGCTGCCGACGACGCCGAGTCGATCGCCACGATCCGTCACGCGCTGGATGCCGGGCTGAATTTTCTCGACACCGCGGACATGTACGGCAACGGTGCCAACGAGCAACTGGTCGGCAAGGCGATCCGTGATCGCCGCGACGAAGTATTTCTGGCCACCAAGTTCGGCATCATGCGCGATCCGGCCGATCCTGAGCGGCGCGGCATCAACGGCCGTCCCGAGTACGTGCGCGCCGCGTGCGACGGCAGCCTGAAGCGCCTCGGCGTAGATCACATCGATCTGTACTATCAGCACCGTGTCGATCGCAGCGTGCCGATCGAGGAAACCGTCGGCGCGATGGCCGAACTGGTGCGCGCGGGCAAGGTCCGCTATCTCGGTTTGTCGGAACCTTCCGCACAAACGATCGAACGCGCGCAACGGGTACATCGAATCACCGCGGTGCAGAGCGAATATTCCCTGTGGACGCGCGATCCCGAAGACGGAATCCTGCAGACGTGCGAAAACTTAGGCATCGGCTTCGTACCGTATTCGCCGTTGGGCCGCGGATTCCTCACCGGGGCGATCAGGAGCCCGCAGGATTTTGCCGAAGGCGATTTCCGCCGCGGCAATCCGCGTTTCCAAGGCGAGAACTTCGCGAAGAATCTCGCGCTGGTAGACACCGTGCGCGAACTGGCGGATGCGAAAGGCTGCACGGCGGCGCAACTGGCGCTGGCCTGGGTGCTGCGCCAAGGCGCACACATCGTACCGATCCCCGGTACCAAGCGTATCAAGTATCTCGAAGAGAACCTCGGCGCGCTGGATGTCGTCTTGTCCGAGGATGATCTCGCCAGGATCGACGCGGTGTTTCCGCGCGATGCCGCAGCCGGTGCGCGCTACACGGAAGAATCGATGCGCATGCTGCGCGGCTGAACGCCCGCCTGCGCGAGTCTGAACGCGCGCGCAGCGATATTTGCGCGTGCGTCAACATCGGGCAGCGCCCGGGCGTTTTCCGTGCAGGTTTCCACTGCGGAGAACGACATGTTGCGCATCGCGAGAATCCTGATCTGCACGCTGGCGCTGGGCGGCACGCTGGCCGCCAGCGGTTGCGTGGTGGTGCCGCGCAGGCCGCCGCCTCCACCGCCGCCACCGCATTGTTACTGGGTGCCCGGTCACTACAACGCGCACGGATACTGGGTGCCCGCGTATTGCCGATAGCAGGCTTCAGCGGATAGCCGGAGTCAACATCGCCGCAACTGCTGCATAGTCGCCGTCGTTCTTTTGCGGCGCGACGTGCAGCAGATGCGCGAGCAGCGGATACACATCCACGTTCGGAAACGGCGGCGCGACGTAACCTTTCCGGAACGCGGGCCCCTCTGCGATGAACAGCGCGCGCATCAGCGGGTCGGCGTTATCGTAGCCGTGGTCGCCGCGATCGGGGTGCTTGTGTTTCGCCTGTGCCGCGCGGGTGGTGATCAACCAGCCGGTCTGCGCCAGGCAGACGATCGCCGGAATGCGCGCGTTCGTGCCGTAGTGAAAGCGCGCCGGAATGTCCTGTTTCTTCCAGCATCGCATGTGCGGGTGCGGTGACAGCAGTTTTTCCGCGTTCAATTCGGCGCCGTCATCGGCATCGACGCCGGCGATCGCGCCCAGCATCACCGTGTGCGCGCGGCGTGTGTCGAACAAGCGCTCGATGTAGATCGTGTGACCCGGCGGTACCGCCGCCATGCCGTGATCGGACACGATCACCAGATTCACCTGGTCGAACAAACCGCGTTGCTTCAATCCATCGATCAATCGGCCGAGCGCGGCATCGACCTGCCGCAGCGCATCGTTCACCTCTTTCGAATCCGGTCCGCGCTCGTGTGCCTGATGATCGACCTGATCGAAATACAGGGTGTTGAATTGCGGGCGCTGCGCACGGGGCAGATCAAGCCATTGCAGCACCTGATCCACGCGCGCATCCGCGGGCACGGTCATGTCGAATGCGCGCCAGCGATCCGGCCGTACGCCGTGGATCGCCGCTTCCGAACCCGGCCAGAACATCGTCGCCGCGTGCCCACCCTGTTGCTGCACGCTGACCCACAACGGCGTGGCCTCGTCCCACCAGCGGCCGTCTCCGACCGCTACACGATCCTTCAAAGTGAAATGGTGGTCCGGCTGAATCGATGGATCTTCCATCTCGTTGGCGACGATGCCGTGGTGATCGGGATAGAGGCCGGTCACCAGCGTGTAATGATTGGGAAAGGTGAGCGTTGGGAACGCCGGAATCATCCATTGCGCACGCACGCCGCGCGCCGCCAGCGCCTCGAGATTGGTCGACAAACCGCGCTGCAGATAATCGGCGCGATAGCCGTCGATCGAAATCAGGATCAAGGGATTTGCGGATGCGACGGCCGGTGCCGACGCAGTCGGCGCAGGAGCCGCAGCAGGAGCGTGCACGTTCGAGGGCACGCGCACCGCGCAGCCGGCCAGCGCCAGCGTGCACGCGAAAATCAAAGTACGTAGCGTTTGCTGCATCAGACGATTCTCCGGACGACGCAGTCTGCCAGAAGCGGATCGATGCGTGATGCAAGCGGGCGTTCGCCGGTCCATTTCCACTGGTGCAATCGCGCCGATCGTGCTAACACGGCATGCTTCGCACCGTGCAATCCGGGAGCCGGCTCATGCGCATATCCATCTTCGGTATCGGGAACGCGCGTTTTCGCGCGCGTGGAATATCCGCGCTCGTCTGCGTGCTGACATTTCTGGCAGGAACCGCGAACGCGGACGTAGGTCGCGGCGACCGTTACGCCGGCAAGCCGTGGGCCTCGCGCTCGCCGGTGCTGGCGCAGCACGGCATGGCCGCGACCGAGCAGCCGCTGGCGTCACTGGCCGCCGTCGAAATCCTGAAGAAGGGCGGCAGCGCGGTGGATGCGGCGATCGCCGCGAACGCGGTGCTGGGTCTCACGCAACCGGTGTTGAACGGCATCGGCGGCGACGCGTTCGCGATCGTGTGGGATCCGAAAACGCACAAGCTCTACGGCTACAACGGCTCCGGCCCGTCGGCCAAGGGCCGCGATCTGAAGAAGATGCAGGCGGAAGTGAAGGCCGCTTACGCGAAAGCGGGATTGCCGTATGAAGCGCATATTCCTGCCGTGGGTTCGCTGCCGGTCACGGTTCCCGGCACGGTGGATACCTGGTTCGCACTGCACGATAAGTTCGGCAAGCTCAACATCGCGGACGATCTCGCACCCGCGATCGCGCTGGCGAAGAACGGCTTTCCGGTGACCGAGCTGGTCGCGAAATACTGGAAAGGCAATATGCGCGCCTTCGACAAATATTCGAAGCTGATCGAGGAAAGCGACAACGCGCGCAGGACCTATCTGATCGATGGCCACACGCCGGCGCAGGGCGAGATCTTCCGCAATCCCGATCTGGCGCGCACGTTGACGATGATTGCGCAAGGTGGTCGCGATGCGTTTTACAAGGGCGCGATCGCGCACACCATCGATGCGTATTTCAAACGCATCGGCAGCGACCTGCGCTATTCCGACTTCGCCGATTTCCACGGCGAATGGGTGACGCCGCAGTCGGTGAACTATCACGGTTACGACGTGTACGAATTGCCGCCCAACGGGCAGGGCTTCGCCGCGCTGGAGATGCTCAATATCCTCGAGCCGTTCGATCTGAAAAAGATGGGCGCGGGCAGCGCGGATACGCTCACCGCGATGATCGAGGCCAAACGACTCGCCTACGAAGACCTCGCGAAGTACTACGCCGATCCGCGTTTCGTGGACATTCCGATGAAGGGACTGCTTTCGGAGAAATACGCCGACGCGCGCCGCAAGCTGATCCATCTCGATCACGCCAATCCGGATGTCGGCCCCGGCGATCCGCGCCTGTTCAATGGCGACACCACCGATTTCGAAACCGCGGATTCCGACGGCATGATGGTGTCGATGATCCAGTCCAACTACCGCGGCATGGGTTCGGGGCTGGTGGCCGACGGACTCGGTTTCATGTTCCAGGATCGCGGCGAACTGTATTCGCTGAATCCGAAGGATGCGAATGTTTACGCGCCGGGCAAGCGGCCGTTCCACACCATCATCCCCGCGTTCGTGATGAAGGACGGGCAGCCGTGGATGGCGTTCGGCGTGATGGGCGGCGACATGCAGCCGCAGGGCCACGTGCAGGTGCTGGTCAACATGATCGACTTCGGCATGAACGTGCAGGAGGCCGGCGATGCCGCGCGCTGGCGGCACTACGGCAACGCCGAACCGACCGGCGAGAAGTCGCAGGGCATCGGCACGGTGGAAATGGAATCCGGTTTCGATCCGGCGGTGAAAGCGGAGTTGCAGCAGCGCGGCTACCAGATCGTGCCCGGCACCGGCGCGTTCGGTGGTTATGAAGCGATCCAGTACGACGCCAAGAACCACGTCTACTGGGGCGCCACCGAGATGCGCAAGGACGGCGAGGTGATCGGGTACTGATGCTCGAGGTAACCGACTGCCGCTGTCACATGCACTCCGTCATTCCGGGCCGCACGCGCTGTTTGCGGGCGGAATCCCGCTTGCACTTCAGTGAGCCGAACGGCTGTTCGCGTTGGGGACGGGCGCCGGCCAGGAAATCGTCGCTGTTCCGTAAGATTGCTTGTCCACGCGTCCGCGCAGGATGAAGTCGCGCATCATTCGGAAATAGCCGTCCGGATTGCGCGTGTCGACGCGGGTTCCATCGGCTTTCGTTTCGTACTCGTAGATGCCGTGCTCGGTGCGCGGGAAGATCGCGAGCGTGATCGGCTTGCCTTGCGCTTGCAGCGAACGCAGGCGCCGTGCAGTTTCCGCGCTCGGCGCTTCGTGGTCGTCCGCCGCGAGGATCCACAACTGTGGCGTGTCCAGATTGCGCAGCACCGGCATCGGATCGTGATTCGCAGGCACGCCGGCCAGCAGCACCGGACCTTGCTCGCGCAGTTTGGCTTCAGGGTTCTGCAGGAAGAAGAACGTGATGTCGCCGTGCACGTATTTGAACCAGGGTTCGCGTGCGTACTTCGCCTTGACGGCATCGAATTGCTTGTAGCCATCGCGGAAACCGCTGATGATGATCGCCGCCACGGCATCGGTGATTTCCCGCGCTTTCGCCATGGCGTCTTTGCCGAAGCCGTGATCGGTCAGATCGAGTGCGACCGCTTCACGGTCTTCGTCCAACGGTGAAACCGCCAGGCCATAACCGATGATCGCGAAGTCCACGGGTTCGATCTTCGCGGCCAGCGGAATCACCCATCCGGCCTGGCTGCCGCCTTGGTAACCGGCGCGTCCGGCGCGCGTGCGGGCCAGGCGTTTCGCCTCGTTCATCGCCGCGATCGCGTCATCCGCCAGCAACAGATAATTCTGCGTGTAGATTCCGCCTGATTTGCCGGTGCCGCGCTTGTCGTACACGAAGGCGCCGATGCCTTCGGCGGGAAACTGCCGCTGCAACGAATAAAAGTCGCGCGCAGAAAAATCTTCCGAGCCATGTACCAGCACCACGATCGGAACTCGCGCGTTCCCTTGCGGCAGGATCAGGCGCCCGGCGAGTTTCACCCCCGCGCCCTCGAAGGTCGTGTTCGTCACTTCGAGCGGGATGCGTTTGCCGGCCACACCGGCGAAGGCGATCGTGCCCTTGCCGCAATCGAACGACACGCGTTTGCCGTCCGGCTTTTCCGTCCAGCCGAGCGTGCTGCTCCAGATGTCGCCACTGGTTTTCGTCAACGCGCCCGTCGTGCCGTCCTCCTTGCGCCAGCGCAGGTGATCGCCATCGGTCGCGCCAATATCGACATCGCTGCCGTCATTGAGTCGGTAGATGCCGATGCGGCAATCGTCCGTGCGGTCCTTCGCCAGCGCGGTGGTGCAGACCAATAACAGAAGAGGGACAGTTGCGAAAATGCGGAGAGGATTCGAAAACAAAGTGCGCATCAAAAGGTCCCGACGGTTCAGGAGTGGGTGCTCGTTTCATGCATCAGCCGGAACGGCGTTCCAGTGCATACACCGCCGTGCTCAACGCGGTGACGCCTTGTTCGGAGAAATTCGGCTGATCGGCGAGGATGTCGCGGCGTTCCAGCAGATCGATGTCCCAGTGTTCGCCGAACAAGCGATGCACCTCGCGTTCTTCCACCGAGAACGGCGGACCTTCCATCTCGTGCTGCGGGTATTCCAGCGTGATCAACAGGCCGCGGCAGCCGGCGGGCAGAGCGGCGTAGATTTCGCGCGCGTAGCGCTCGCGCATCGGCGGCGGCAGCGCGATCAATGCGGCGCGATCGTAAATCGCGCCGCATTCGGCGATCAGCGATTTGTCGATCGCGAAAATGTCCGACTGGACGATTTCGATGTCGCCGGCGATGTAATGCATTCCGTACGGCGCCGCGCGCGATTGCGGGCCCAGTTTCTGTTCGGCAAAGAACTGCCCGATCGCCAGCGGCGCCAGTTCCACGCCGCACACGCGCAAGCCTTGCGAAGCCAGCCACATCATGTCGAGCGTCTTGCCGCACAGCGGCACCAGCACGCGCGTGCCGCGCGGCACATCGAGTACCGGCCAATGCTTCTTGAGCAGCGGCATCACTTCGCTGCGATGAAAACCGGTGCGGCCCTCCTGCCAGCGCTGCAACCAGAAATCGGCGTCCATGTTCGAGTACCGCGTGGAACCTCCGATCATCTTAACGCGGCAGCAACGCGTCCCTGCACTCGCGGTGCAACCTGATCAGTCGGCCGGCTTGTGGAAACGATAGACGAACTGATCGGTATGTCCACGGATCGACTTGTCGAAAACCGTTTGCTTGTGGTTGTCGGCGGGATTGCGCAGCACGTCGCTCTCGCCATCGAACACGAAACCGGCCGCGGTCACCTGCTTCTTCACGATCGCGGGATCGATGCGGTGCAGCGTGTCGGTGTCGCGCATGCCGGAACCCGCATCGGCGACGTGATCGATGATCACGTAGGTGCCACCGGATTTCAGCGCCGCGTACACGTCCTTGTTCAACACCGCCGGATCGATCCTGCCCATGAACTTGTCCGGATAATCGTGGTAGTTCTGCGAGGTGAACACCACATCCAGCGGTTCCGGCGCGGTCAGGTGCGTGGCCGGCTGGATCGCCACGCTGATGTTGCCGTAGCCGGGCCGCTTCGACAGCTTGCGCATCACGTCGGAATCCGGATGCGATTCATCGTCGTAAGGCTTCGGCCATACGGTGTACACGTGTCCCCGCGGCCCGACCACCTTGCTGAACACGCGCGTGAAATAACCGGAACCTGGAATCAGCTCCAGCACCTTGTCGCCCGGTTTGATGCTCGCGAACGCGGTGATCTCGGCGACGTGCCGGCGCGCATCGTTCTTCGCATCCGCGCCGCGCGAGGGATCGGCGACGGCCTTCGCCACGTACGCCGGAATTTCCTGTGCCGCGAAAGCGGTTGCCGTTACTGCCAGGGCTGCTGCGAGAACCACGGATTTGCCGATCACGATGATCTCCTTCGGGCACCCTCGGGCCGGCGGAGATGCTCACCCCGCAGCCGAAGCACGGCCAGTGTCGAACGTCACCGTGACCGGGGATACCGCCACCGTTGCGCGGTGCTATCGTTGAACAAGGAAGGGGGACGCCATGAAAGCTTGGCATTGGTTGCTGGTCGGTGCCCTGGGTTGGCTGATCGTCGGTGGCCTGTTCTGGGCCGCGACGAAAAACATCAGGCAAGTCGTCGCCGCGAACGCGAAGCGCGCCGCGGTCGAGCGCGAAGAGCGCGACGCGCCGTTGCCGAAGGGCCGTCCGTTCACGCGCGTGGAAGCCAACACGTTCCTGGATGCGGCGGAACGCGCCGAGAAGATCGCCGATTCGCTGCAGCGTTGCCTCGCCTATCCCGATCCGCCCGGCAGTCATTGGAATCACGAAGCGGTCGTGGCGTATTGCAAGTATCGGTATCAACCGATCATTACTCTGGAACAGGTCCGACAACTCATCCAGAGCGGACACGCAACGCAGTTGGATAAATTGCTCGCGCAAGCTCTGCAAGAACAAAAAAGCGATCCGGATGCACGGGGGCGTCTGGATCGCATTTACCTGTCATATTTCGATGATGGATCAGCCGATACCCGGGCGCTCATAAGTGCATGGATTCGCCAGTCTCCAAATAGCGCGTTTACCTACGCAGCGAGTGGGATGGCCTACAAGGCACAGGCGTTCAAAGCGCGGGGCGAGAACTACATCTCCGATACTCCGCTAAGCAATATCGAATCGATGGAACGGCTGGCCGGCCTCGCCGATGCCGACCTTAAACGTGCGCAGCAGATGAATCCGGCGATCGTGCCCATTTACATTGCGAAGATCAGCCTTGGCGGCATGACATTCGGCAATGCTTACGCGCAGGACGCCGTCGAGCAAGGTCTGGCTGTGGCGCCCGACGACTATGACCTCTATGACCGGATTCTTTGGCTGGATGGCCCGAATTGGGGCGGCTCCCTGCAGGCCATGAGGTCTGCGATCGACAAGGCTCAGTTGCATGCGCATGCCAACCCGTTGCTGAAGTTGTTGTTGACGAAAGCCGACTTTTACCGGGTCAACCATTGCGAATGCGGTAACGCGCGTCAGTTGAGCGCCTATATCGCCTTGCTGGATCGGCTCGCACGCGGGCAGTACCTGTTCGACGCCGGTGATGCCGCGCACGATGCTGGCGACAATTCTGCGATGGTGATCTATACCTCTGAAGAGTTGCGTTTCAATCAGGACGAGGAGCGCTCGCGCATCAATCGAATCTATGGCTTGGTCGATTTCGATCGCATCCCATGGGCGATCGCGGAAGCAAACGCGCTGATCGCCAAATCACCGGACGACGAATTTGCATTCAAGGCACGCGCTTGGGCCTACTTGATCGGCAACGATCTGCCGCATGCGCAACAGGATTTCGAAACCGCCTCTCGCCTCAATCCTGACGATGGCTGGGTGCTCGGGCAACTCGACAGCGTCTACATGCAGACCAAGCAGTGGGACAGAGCTTGGGATGTGGCAAACAAGATCATCCAGAAGGCACCGCAAGACACGAGCGGCTGGATGCTGCGTGCACAAATCCAAGAGCAGCAGCCGCGTCCGGGTTTGAAAGACACGACCGACTATCTCGAATCTCACTTCTTCACCGACAGGAAGAACCTGCAATTCAATGCCTACATCGCGCACCTGCGCGCGGTGATCGCCGGCAAGACGAAGGGACCGATGGTGCTGGAAGGCCACGGCTGATCGCGCCGGTGCGCTGACCTATACTTCCGGTTTGCTTTGCCGGAGCTGCCCATGAACGCACCCACCCGCATCGACACCGCGCGCGTCGTGCATCCGCCGCGCGGCACGCAACTGACGTGCAAGAACTGGCTGATCGAGGCGCCGTACCGGATGATCCAGCACAACCTCGATCC
>DAIOUL010000023.1:0-33907 GCA_036759545.1 Rhodanobacteraceae bacterium | reverse complement strand
TGTCGTCGTGCGAATCGTAGGGATAGCTCTGCGCCATCTGCCGCAGCGCCGATTCGCTCTGGATGTGCACGTAGTTTTCGTAGTCGTCCACCTGGAACACGGCCTCGGCGGTATCGACCACTTGCCACACGATCACCGCCGCGATCTCGATCGGATTGCCGTCCGAATCGTTGACCTTCAGTTTCGACGATTCGAAGTTGCGCACGCGCAAGCTGACGGGCCGCTTGGCATAGAACGGATTGGTCCAGCGCAGTCCGGTGTCGCGCGCGGTACCGGCGTAGCGGCCGAACAACTGCATCACCACGCCTTGGTTCGGCTGCACCTGGAAGAAACCCTTGGTGAGAAAGACCATGATCACGAATGCGACCACCGCGATCACGATGTAAGCGGGGTGTTGTGTGACGCCTCCGAAAAAGAACAGGGCGCCGCAGCAGAAATACAGCAGCACGAACAAAATCGCGGTCGGAATGCCGGCGATCGAGAAAGTACGGGTTTCGTTCATGGCGAGGCTCCGGTGGTATCCGGCGCGCAAGATATCTTTTTGATATCATTTTGACAAGCGCGAAGCCGACAAACGGCGTCAGCGGATCGCAGCGGGGATGTCAGATCAACGGGTTGAGGATGGAACCGCAGGCGGTTTGCGCAATGTTTCCTGGGCAGACACGGCGCGCCAGACGCCGCGTTCGCGCATGAAGACGTCGGTGAAGGCGACTTCGACCGTCCAGCCGTGCGTCTTCGAATACACGGTATTGATGCCGTTGGCGACCGCGGTGTCGCCGAATACCCGCACCTTCAACTGCCTGATCGTTTGCGTCGTATCGGGTGGTGCGGAAGCATGTGCAATCGCTTCATCGCGTTCACGCATCTTGCCGTCGGTGTTGATGTCGACGAAGCCCTTGGCCAGGATTTCGCCCAGTGCTTGGCGGTCGCCGCCGCGGATCGCGGCGAGCCAGCGCTGCTCCAGGGCGGCGATTTGTGCACGATCGGATTCGGCGTTCGCCGCTGCAGCATTCGCGACGCCGCAGGCGAACGCGAGAGGTAAGAGCAATGCGAAGGAGTGCTTCATTAGGCTTCGTTCAAGAAATTCGCAAGCATCCGTCCATGGAGCACCTTCCAGTCGGAATCCCTGTCTCCTCAACTCGCACGCGATGCGTTACTTCGCATCGCGCAAACGCGCGAGCTTCGACCAGCCTTCCGCCGTCAGCACTTCCAGTGCGTCGAACCTGGACTTGTAGCCCATCTTGGGATGGTTGGCGATCCAGTAGCCGAGATACAGATGCGGCAGTTCGCGCGCGCGGGTCAGTTCGATCTGCGTGAGAATCGCGAAAGTGCCGAGGCTGCGCGCGGCATGTAATGGGTCATAGAAGGTGTACACCGCCGACACGCCGGTGCTGCACACGTCGGTGACCGCCAGTGCCAGCAGGCGATCGTGCAGGCGGAATTCGAGAAAAACCGTGGGACTCCACGGCGCCGCGAGGAAGTGCGTGAAATCCTCGCCGCTGGCCTCGTCCATGCCGCCACCGGGATGGCGCGCGCGCAGATAGCGCGCGTAAAGATCGTGGCGTTCGTCGGTCAGGGACGGTGGATGTTCGCTGACCTGCAGGTCGGCGTTGCGGCGCATGCAGCGTTGCTGGCTGCGGTTTGGTGTGAATGCGGCGACGTCGATGCGGCATGGTTCGCAGGCGTGGCAACGGGGGCAATGCGGGTGATAGACATGACCGCCGGCGCGGCGGAAGCCGCGGCCCAAAGCCAGCGAATACAGGCGATCCAGTCCCGGTGCCGATGGATCGAGCACCAGATTCTGCGCGGTGCGCGCATGGAAATAGCCGCAGGCGTGCGGCAGGGTCTGGAACAGGCGGACGCGTTCGGAACGCAATGCCACGGGATGTACTCAAAAGACGGCAAGCATCTTCAACACTAGCAAGAGAAATGCCGCGCCCACCGCCGCCATCACCGCCGTGCGCACACGCATTGCGGCGCGGCGATGGCGTTCCGGATCGGGCAGCGCCGGATCGCGCGCCACGGCCAGCGCATCCACGTAGCGCGTCGCCGGTTCGATGCCGATCTCGCGCAGCAGTTGCCGCGCGCGGGTCTGATCTTCCGCGCGGTTGATCCACACCTTCGGCCATTCCTCGCTGTCGTTGGCCTGACTGTAGGAAAAGCGCGAGTAACTGGGCCGCGCGTACGCGCGCCGGTTGGTCACCGTGGTGGCGATGCCATGCTCGGCCATCAGCGCCACCACGCGTTCGATGTTCTGCTGGCGGGGAGAGGTGTAGATCTGGCGCATACGCAAGATTCTAGCGAAAGTCGCGTTAGCGAACTTTCAATCGCGTCACGCCGTTACATGTTCCGCAAGCGAATGAGCCCTTCCTGCGCGGTGGAGGCAACCAACACGCCTTCACGGTTGAAAATCTGCCCGCGCACCAGCCCGCGCGCGCCTTGCGCGGTGGGCGAGTCGCAGGAATACAGCAGCCACTCGTCCACGCGGAAGGGACGATGGAACCACAGCGCGTGATCGAGGCTGGCCATCTGCAGGTTCGGCGTGAGATACGACACGCCGTGCGGCAGCAGCGCGGTGCCGATGAAGTGGAAATCCGAAGCGTAGGCCAGCAGCGCGCGTTGCAACGACTCGCCGTCGTCGATGCGGTCGACCAGCCGGAACCAGATGTGCTGGTAGGCCGGACGCTTGGCCGGATGCAGTTCGTCGCGCGGCCACACGTAGCGGAACTCGAACGGCCCGTCGAGCCCCAGCCAGCGCTGCATCTTCACCGGCAGCTTGGCAAGTTCGTCGGGCGGCAGAGGTTGCAGCGGCGCCAGATCGTCGGGTTTGGGCACGTCCGGCATGGTGGACTGGTGTTCCATGCCGGGTTCGTCGATCTGGAACGACACCGCGCAATTCAGTATCGGCTGGCCGTGCTGGATCGCCACCACGCGCCGCGAGGAAAAACTGGAACCGTCGCGCGCCCGTTCCACCGAATACACGATCGGCGCGCTGATGCTGCCCGCGCGCAGGAAATAGGCGTGCAGCGAATGCGCCGAACGTTTCGCATCCACCGTCTGTTGCGCCGCGGACAGCGCCTGTCCCAGCACCTGACCACCGAATACGTATTTCGTGCCGATGTCGCGGCTGGCGCCGCGGAACAGGTTGTCTTCCAGCCGCTCGAGCTTCAGCAGCTCGATCAGTTCGGCGACGCGGGGGTTGGTCATCGGCGGCAGCACTCAGAAAACGCGCGCAAGTATAGCGATCATGTCGTTTAGAACGTCATTCCGGGGCTGTTCGCGCTGGCGCGAACAGAACCCGGAATCTGCTTTTCGACAGAGAAGAGCAGATCCCGGGTTCCGCCTTCAACAGTCTTCTTCACTTCATCGGAACGAGGCGCGTCAACCCGCACGCGCGCAGCACTTCGTCCCACTGAAACATCGGCCCCGGATCGCGTTTGCGGAACACCTCTTTTGAAGGATCGTCGCTAGCCGGCACCTTGCCGGTGTCGAGATCCTCGTGGCCGGCGATCGAACGCAGGTTCGGGCATTCGCTACGCAATTTTTGCAGCAACGCGAGCAGCGCGTCGATCTGCGCGCGCGGATAGGGTTCGCTCATCACCTGCCGGCGCGTGTCGAACCACTCCGGATAGCGCCCGCTATTCACCAGTTCGATACCGATCGAGCGCTCGTTGTAGCCGCGCGTGTGATGGGCGATGCGCGTTTCTTTCACGAAGCGATGAAGGGCGCCATCGCGATCGATATAGAAATGTCCGCTGTTGCCGCTGCCGTCGTCGTGCAGCATGCGTTCGCCGTATTCGCGCGCAATGGCGAGGTCGGGCAATTCGGTGCAGTGGATCACCACCAGATCGATGTCGGCGAGCGCGCGTTCGCGCAGAAGTTGCGCGTAGGGCAGGGGCCAGTCGTGGATCGGCGGCGCAGACATGCGCGGAGTGTCGCACAGAAGATTGCTACCATTGCCGGATGCCAGGCACGATCATCCTTTCCCACGGTTCCGACAGCGGACCCGAAGCGACCAAAGTCAGCGCGCTGGCGAAGCTCGCGGAAGAACTCGGCTGGGAAACTCAGCGGCCGGATTTCCGCGAAGAGGACAAACTCGGCCATGCGGGTTCCGTGCAGCCGCGCGTTGAGAAGCTGGTTGCGGCGGCGCGTGAAGCGGCGCAGCCGCTGGTGCTGGCCGGCTCCAGCATGGGCGCGTTCGTGTCCGGCCTCGCCTCGTTGCAAGTGCAGTGCGCGGGAGTCTTTCTGATCGCATTGCCGATCACGATCCCGCGCTGGTCACAGCGTTTCGACATGGCGCGCGTGCCGGCGATGCTGGCGCACGGCTTCAACGACGAATTGTGTCCGGTCGCTGCCGCGACGCAGTTCGCCGCTGCGCGGGCCATCCCCACGCTGCTGCTGCCTGACGATCACCGGCTCGCGAACCACGTCGAACCGATCGGCTGGCAATTCCGGCTGTTTCTGCAACAGTTTTCCGCCGGCGCGGCGTGACCGCGTTCTTCGCCACCTGTCCGAAAGGCATGGAGTACCTGCTGCGCGATGAATTGCTCGCGCTGGGTGCGTCCGCGCGCGAAGCGCTGGCAGGCGCGCATTTCGAGGGTGAACTGGAACACGCTTATCTCGCATGCCTGCATTCGCGGCTGGCCAGCCGCGTGCTTATGCCTCTGAGCGAGTTCGATGCGCCGGATGCGGATGCGCTGTACGTTGGTGCGTCCGCGATCGACTGGTCGCAGCACTTTGCACCGGATGTCACGCTCGCGATCGACGCCAGCGTTTCGAAGAGCGCGATCACGCACAGCCGCTACGCCGTGCAGCGGGTCAAGGATGCGATCGTGGATCAATGCCGCGAACGATTCGGCACGCGTCCGCAGATCCAGATCGAACGCCCGGCGATCCGTCTGAATCTTCGCCTGCACAATAACCGCGCCACGCTGTCGCTGGATCTTTCCGGGGAGCCGCTGCACCGCCGTGGCTGGCGGCGCGACCAGGGCGAGGCGCCGCTGAAGGAGAACCTGGCGGCCGCGATGTTGCTGCGCGCACGCTGGCCGGAGATGTACGCGAACGGCGGCGCGCTGCTGGATCCGATGTGCGGCTCGGGCACGCTGCTGATCGAAGCCGCGCTGATGGCGGCAAACGTCGCCGCGGGATTGCGGCGCGGGCATTTCGGGTTCCTGGCCTGGCGCGGCCACGATGACGCGCTGTGGCAGCGGCTGCACGATGAAGCCGAAATACGCGCGCAGGACGGCTTGCGCGGTTTGCGTGACTGCTTCTTCGGCAGCGATTCGGCGCCGCTGATGATCGAGATCGCCAAGAAGAATGCGCAGGCCGCGGGCGTGGCGGGCTTCGTCCATTTGCAGCGCCACGATGTCGCGCACCTGCAACGGCCGGCAGGATTCGAACACGGGTTGCTGATCACGAATCCCCCTTACGGTGAACGGATGGGCGAGCACGACGAGGTTCGCGCGCTGTATCGCACGCTCGGCGAGCGGTTGCGCGCGGATTTTTCCGGCTGGCGCGCGGCGGTGCTGGTCGCGCAGGCGGAGCAGGACGAAACCGGACACGATGGGATGAATCAGGCCCCCGCGCTCGGCCTGCGTGTGGACAAGCGCTACGCGCTCTACAACGGCGCGATCCCCTGCGAACTGCTGATCGCCGAAATCGTTCCGCGCGAGCAGGTTGCACGTGAAAGCAAACCGCTTTCGCCCGGCGCGGAGATGGTGCACAACCGCATCGTCAAGAATCTGCGTCATCTGAAAAAATATCTCGCGCGCGAGAACGTCGCCTGCTTTCGTGCCTACGACGCTGATCTGCCCGAATACGCCGCGGCAATCGATGTGTACCGCGACGTCGAAGCCCGCACGTTTCTCCACGTCCAGGAATACGCAGCGCCCGCCACCGTGGACGCCAATGCCGCGCGCACGCGCCTGCGCGAGCTGCTGCGCGCCGCTGCGGAAGCACTCGAGGTGCCGCGCGAGCGGATCGCATTGAAAGTGCGGCAACGTGGCAAGGGTGGTTCGAAATACGGCAAGCTCGCCGCGCGCGGCGAAACCCTCATCGTGGAAGAGGGCGGATTGCGCTTCGAGGTGAATCTCACCGATTACCTCGATACCGGTTTGTTCCTCGATCACCGCATCGTGCGCGCGAACCTGCGCGAACTCGCCAGGGGCAAACGCTTTCTCAACCTGTTCGCCTACACGGGTGCGGCATCGGTTTATGCGGCAGCGGGTGGTGCGGTGGAAACGGTGAGCGTCGATCTCTCGACGACTTATCTCGACTGGGCTTCGCGCAATCTGTCGCTGAACGGTTATGGCGGCGTGCGGCACAAACTGGCGCAAGCCGACGCCATGGCCTTCCTGCGCGCGGACCACGGCCGCTACGGACTGATCTATGTCGATCCGCCGACCTTTTCCAACTCGAAACGCGCCGGGGATTTCGACGTGCAGCGCGACCATGTATCGCTGCTGCTCGCGTGTGCGCAGCGGCTGGAGTCCAGCGGCGCGATCGTGTTCTCCAACAACGCGCGACGGTTTCGGCTGGACGTTGAAAATCTTGGCGGCCGCCTGGCGATCGAGGACTTTACCCGCGCCAGCATCCCGCCCGATTTCGTCCGGCGGCCGAACATCCATGGCTGCTGGTTCCTGCGTCGAAAAAACTGAACGCGGCGCGGGAATTTGCTCAGTAGGGATTCATCGGCCGCGCCCCAACATTCGCCTTGAAGCAACCATGCTTCGGAGGCAAACATGAACACCCGAATTCTTCGTCGCGGCCTGATCGGTCTGGGTTTGTTGCTCGCAGGCGCGATCGCCGCACCGGCCGCGTTCGCGCGCACGCACGTCAGCATCGGACTCGGCTTCTATGGGCCGGGTTACAGCGTCGGGATCAACGATTGCATCAATTGCTATCGCGGCTATTACCCGGCGTACTACTCCGGTTACTACGCACCCGCGTATTACTACCGGCCTGCGCCGGTCTATTACGCGCCGGCTTACTACTACCGCCCAGCACCGGTGTACTACAACCCCTACCCGGTGTACGGCACGGTGTATTACGGCCGCTCCTATGGCGGCTACCACGGCTGGCATGATCACGACCATGATCATGACGGGTGGCGCGACGACGATGACCGCTACAGCCACGGCGGCTACTATCATCACTGATCGTCAGAGAACCCCACGGGCGGCGCTTGCGCCGCCCGTTTTTGCGTGCGCAAGGGGCCGCGTGGTACAACGCACGCAATGAGCCATTCCGGTTATCACTCTCGAGGCTCGCACGGCGCCGGTCTGGCGGCGGATGCCAATCCTGCCCTGACTTTCTTCCGCGAATGGCTGCGCAATCCGTTCGCGATGGCGGCGGTGTCGCCCTCCGGCCGCCAGCTCGCCGCGCTGATGGTCGAGCAGTTGCCGCCGCATTCGCAGCGGGTGATCGAATTCGGCGGCGGCACCGGCGCATTCACCCGCGCGCTGCTGGACGGCGGCATCGCGCCGCGCCACCTGCTGGTGATCGAACTCAACGAGGCGCTGCACCGGCTGCTGGGCGAGCGCTTTCCTTCCGTGCATGTGGAGTGCGGCGATGCGCGCGAGGCGCAGGCAATCGCGCATCGTTGCGGCGTGCTCGACGAGGACGGCCATGTCGACGCGGTGGTGAGCGGACTGGGTCTGCTGTACATGCCGCGCCGTGTGCAACGCGAAATCCTGCGCGCCGCATTCGCGGTGCTGGGGCCGCACGGACGTTTCGTGCAGTTCACTTACGGGCCGATCAGTCCCGTGCCGCGTTCGCTGTTGCGGGAACTGGACTTGAAGGCGCGGCGCGCCGGCACGGCCTGGCGCAACGTGCCGCCGGCCAATGTGTTCGTCTATCAGCGGCGAACGTCCAAAGGGATGCAGGCGCAGCGCGCCTGAAGATCACAACTCCAGCGAATACTCGTACATGCCGTCGCTGCGCACATAGCCCAACGATTCATACAATGCCTGCGCGCGTGCATTGTCGCGGGCCGTTTGCAGAACCAGCCTGATCGCGCCGGTTTGCAGCGCGTGCTTGCGCGCCGCAGCCATTAGTGCGCGCGCCACACCGCGGCCTCGGGCAGATTCGGAGACGAACAGGTCGTTCAATATCCACAGCCGCCGTGCGGACACGGACGAAAAGCACGGATAGAGCTGGGTGAATCCGGCCGCCTCGCCGCTCCCGCCGCGGGCGATGAAGATCACCGATTCGCGCAGGGCCAGCCGTTCGCGCAGAAATTCGCGCGCCGCAGCGGGATCGGAGGCGCGCTTGTAGAACACTCGATAGCCGTCGAACAGCGGCGCCAGCGCGTCGAGATCATCCAGCGAGGCCTGGGTGATGGTGCACGGTGCGCTCATCGTGTTTCCTCGGGAACGAAAAACGCGCAGCGTATCAGTGCAGCGTCATCAACTGGTGGTACACGTACACACCGAGGAACGCCGCGAAGCAGATCAGCAGCAGCGCCAGCAGCGAATCGCCCAGCACGGTGCCGTAGCCGACGGTTTCGTCGCAGGCGATGGTCTTGCGGTGATGGATGAAGCGGATCGTCGCGCCGAAGATGATCAATATCCCCAGCCCGATCAGCGCCAGCCCGACCATCTGCGCGGCGTGCAGGTGGTGAGGCGTCGCGCTCGCCGGTGCGCTGCCCGCATTCGAACGAGCGAGATAGGCAAGGAACAGGTCGAAGCGCTCGACCAGAAATCCGAATGCCATGATCGCGACCGCGGTGCGTACCCAGGCGAGATACGTGCGTTCGTTGGCGGCGTAGTCGGTGAAGCGTGGGATCATCGGCGATCGCACAGTTGTCGCTGCTGGCGGCAGAGCTTATCTTCCCGGTCATTCCGGCCCTGGATCAAGTCCGGGGCCGGCCGGGCTTCGCCCGAGCCGGAATCCAGCTTTTCGACGCGAAGAAAGAGCTGGATTGCAAAGTCCGTGCATGGACTTTGCCCTCCGGGCCAACCTGCGGTTGTCCAGTCGTTCCAGACGAATTTGTCCGGATCGCGGCGCAGCCTGCTCCGGAAGTGTTTTTGATCCGGGGCCGCGTCCGGAATGACGAAAGGGTGTGACTACGCCGCCTTCGCCTTCATCGCCAGCGCATCCAATAAATCGTTGGCGGCGCGCAGGCGTTCCGTCGCACCGGGCAGTTCCATCGTGACGCGCAGCTTGTCCTGACCATCAAGCTTGTAGGTGCGCGGCTGCCGCTGGATCAGGCGCAGAATGGTCATCGGTTCGATATCTGGCTTGTCGCGGAAGACCACGCGCCCGCCGCTGGGCCCGAGATCGAGCTTGCGGATGCCCATCGGTGTGGCGCGCAGCTTCAGCGCGGCGACCGCGAACAGGTTCTTGACCTGCTGAGGCAGCAGGCCGAATCGATCGATCATCTCGACCTGCAGCTCGCGCAACGCGAATTCGTCGCGCGCGCCACTGATGCGCTTGTACAAGGTCAGGCGCGTGTGCACGTCGGGCAGGTAATCGTCCGGAATCAGCGCGGGGATGTGCAATTCGATTTCGGTGTCGCGCTCGTCGCTCAAATCGAAGTCGGGCACCTTGCCGGATTTCAGAGCGCGCACCGCACGTTCCAGCAGTTCGGTGTAGAGCGAAAAGCCGATCTCCTCGATCTGTCCGGATTGTTCTTCGCCCAGCAGCTCGCCCGCACCGCGGATTTCCAGATCGTGCGTGGCCAGCGTGAAACCGGCGCCGAGTTCTTCCAATGCAGCGAGCGCGTCCAGGCGTTTCTCCGCATCAGCCGTCATCGCATTGCGGTCCGGCACGATCAGATAGGCGTAAGCGCGATGGTGCGAACGGCCCACACGTCCGCGCAACTGGTGCAACTGCGCGAGACCGAAGCGGTCGGCGCGGTCGATCACGATGGTATTGGCCGTCGGCACGTCGATGCCGGATTCAATGATCGTCGTGCACACCAGCACGTTGAAGCGCTGGCGGTGGAAATCCAGCATCGCCTGCTCCAGTTCGCGCTCGTGCATCTGCCCGTGCGCGATGCGGATGCGCGCATCCGGAACCAGTTGCTCCAGATCTCTGGCGGTGCGCTCGATGGTGTCCACACTGTTGTGCAGAAAATACACCTGACCGCCGCGCGCGAGTTCGCGCTGGAAAGCCTCTCGCACCAACGCCGGATCGTACTGCGCCACCAGAGTCTTCACCGCCATGCGGTGCGCCGGCGGCGTGGCGATGATCGACAGATCGCGCAGACCGCTCATCGCCATGTTCAGCGTGCGCGGAATCGGCGTGGCGGTGAGCGTCAGCAGATCCACTTCCGCGCGCAGCTTCTTCAATTGCTCCTTGTGGCGCACGCCGAAGCGGTGTTCCTCGTCCACGATCACCAATCCGAGATCCTTGAACTTCACGTCCGGCTGCAAGAGCTTGTGCGTACCGATCACCACATCGAGCTTGCCTTCCGCGAGTTTCTTCAGTGCCTCCGCGCTTTCCTTTTTCGAACGGAAACGCGAGAGCAATTCCACGCGCACCGGAAAATCGGCCAGACGGTCGCGGAAGTTGTCGTAGTGCTGCTGCGCCAGCAGCGTGGTCGGCACCAGCAGCGCGACCTGTTTGCCGGCGGTCGCGGCGGCAAAGGCCGCGCGCAGCGCGACTTCGGTCTTGCCGAAGCCCACATCGCCGCAGACCACGCGATCCATAGGCTTCGGCGCCGCGAGATCATCCAGCACTGCATCGATCGCCGCCTGCTGGTCCGGCGTTTCCTCGAACGGAAATCCATCGGCGAATTCGGCCAGCATCGCGCGGTCGTAGTTGAGCGCGACACCCGGACGCGCCGCGCGCTGCGCGTGGATCGCCATCAATTCCGCCGCCGCATCGCGCACTTTCTCCGCGGCTTTTCTCTTCGCGCGTTCCCAGGCGTCGCCGCCCAATGAATGCAGCGGCGCGAGTTCCGGTGCGGTGCCGGAATAACGGCTCACCAACGACAACTGCGCGACGGGCACATACAGCTTGTCGCCCTTGGCGTATTCGATGGCGAGGAATTCGCCCTGCGTTCCGCCCGCATCCAGCGTGGTCAGTCCGAGGTAGCGGCCGACGCCATGATCGACATGCACGATCGGCGCGCCGATGGCGAGTTCGGACAGATCGCGTACGATCGCTTCGGGATCGCGTTCGCTGACACGGCGCCGCCGTTCGCTGCGCGCGCGCTCCCCGATCAGCTCGCGCTCGGTGAAAACGGCGATGTTCGATTGCGCGAGGATGAATCCGCGTTCCAGCGGGGCGATGGTAATGGCGAAACTGGCACTTTCATTCTCGTCATCCCGGCTTGCGCCGGAATGACGGTTGATAAAAATCTGCCAACTCGCAATCACTTCCGGCTGCAGTTCCGCCGCGACGAACTGTTCGATTAGCGCCTCTCTGCGCCCCGCCGAATCGGCCGCGATCAACACGCGTTGTTGCGGATTCGCTTCGCGGTATTCGCGCAGCTTCTGGACGAACGAGCCATGCCGGTGATCGCCGCGCAGTTCCGGTGCGGCTCGCGTGCCGGTATCCGCCGCACGCGCATCGTTCGAATCCAGGTCCACGCGCAGCACCTTGTTCAACTGCTCGCGCAAACCCTGCGGCGGCAGATACAACTCCACCGGCGGCAGGATCGGACGCTCGATATCGTGCGCGCGCTGCTCATGGCGCTCGCCGACCTGCGTCCAGAAATATTCGGAAGATTCCAGTGCGCCTTCGCCGACCACGAACAGCCCGCCTTCGTGCAGGTAATCGAACAGCGTTTCCGTGCGCTCGAAAAACAGCGGCAGGTAATACTCGATGCCGGCCGGCGTCACCCCGGCTTTCATGTCCTGATAGAGCGGACAGCGGCGCACGTCGATCGGAAAACGTTCGCGCAGCCGTTCGCGGAAAGTTTTCGTCGCTTCGTCCGTCAGCGGAAATTCGCGCGCGGGCAACAGCTCGACCGCGTCGACCTGTTGCAACGAACGCTGGGTTTCCGGATCGAAGCTGCGGATGGAATCGATCTCTTCGTCGAACAACTCGATGCGATACGGTTCGCGCGTGCCCATCGGGTAGATGTCGATCAACGCGCCGCGCACGGCGAAATCGCCGGGCTCGTTGACCTGCGGCACGTTGCGGTAGCCGCAGGCTTGCAGTCGCCGCTGCTCCTCGGCGAGATCGAATTTCTGGCCGCGCGCGATCGACAGGCCCGAGCCTGCGATATGCGTGCGCGGCGCCAGCCGCTGCATCAGTGTCGCGACCGGCACCACCAGCACGCCGCGGCGCACGGAAGGCAATCGATAGAGCGTTGCGATGCGCTGCGAAACGATATCGGGATGCGGACCGAACAGATCGTAGGGCAGGGTTTCCCAATCGGGGAAATGCAGCACCGGCAAGTCGCCCGCGAACACCGACAACTCGTCTTCCAGTGCGCGCGCACTGTGCGTGTCGCGCGTCACCGCCACCACCACGCCCTCGTGCGCGCGCGCGGTTTCGCACAACAGCAAGGCGAGCGAAGAACCCGCGGGTGCGGCCCAGGTCTTGCGCTGATTGGCGCTGCGCGGCAGCGGCGGCAGGGGAAATTCCTGAGAGCTCATCGTGTTTGCAATAGAAAACACTGCCGGACGCAGCGCGCGGCCAGCAGAAGGACATTCATTTTAGCGGTATTCGGCAACCGAAGCGGGCAATCCGGAACGCATGCTTCGCTCGCCGTTAAACTTGCGCAGGGCGCACGAGGAAAACGCATGTCCACCGAACAACCGCATTCGCTGCGCGCCATCCTGCTGGCGCTGGGCGCCAACTTCGCGATCTTCCTGACCAAGCTCGCGACGGCGTTGGTCACCGGCTCGGGCTCGATGTCGGCTGAAGCGGTGCATTCGTTGGCCGATTGCGGCAATCAGTGTCTGTTGTTGCTGGGCATGCGGCAGTCGCGGCGGCCGCCCTCGGTGGAACATCCGCTGGGCGAGGGCAACGCGCTGTACTTCTGGTCGTTCCTCGTCGCGATGCTGCTGTTCTCGGTCGGCGGCATGTACTCGATCTACGAAGGCATCCACAAATTCCAGCATCCCGAACCACTGCGCTGGGCCTGGCTCGCGATCCTGGTGCTGGTGTTCGCCATCAGCGCGGAATCGGTGTCGCTTTGGGGCGCCTTGCGCGAAATCAACAAGGCGCGAGGGCAAATGCCGCTGTGGCGCTGGTTTCGCGTCAGCCGTTCCAGTGAATTGCTGGTGATCTTTGGCGAGGATCTGGCCGCGCTGCTGGGATTGTCGTTCGCGCTGATCGCGGTGAGCGCGACCATCCTCACCGGCAATCCGGTGTTCGACGCGATCGGCTCGCTGGTGATCGGCGCGTTGCTGGTCGTCGTTGCGGTTGCTGTGGCGAACGAGGTGAAAGCGCTGCTGGTCGGTTCCAGCGCGGAACCGGCGGTGCGCCGCCAGATGCGCGAATTTCTGGAAGGCCATCCCGAAGTTTCGAAGCTCTACCACATGATCACGCTGCAACTCGGACACGACATCATGCTGGCGACCAAGGCGCGCATGAAAGTCAGCGACGACAACGGCAGCGCCAGCGAACTGATCGATGCCATCAATCGCGTCGAAGGCGAACTGAAGGAGAAATTTCCCGCGGTGCGCTGGAGTTTCTTCGAGGCGGATACGAAGGACTAGCGTTCGTCTCAATGAACCCCGATCACTCCCACTCCCACGCCGAAACTGACGTGCGGTTTGGTCATCTCTTCCGGTGTCCAGCGGTGCGATTGTTCGACGCGCACCAAAGGGAACGCGTAGTCGGCCTCGCCGACCTTGCCGGTGCGAGTGCCTTGCACGCGGCCCTGCAGCGTCATCGGAGCGCCGGCGGGATAGTCCATGCTTTCGACGTAGCCCGGCATCAACGCGATGAACCGGCCGCCGGCGGTCTGGTCCAGTTGCGGCCGTTGCGAGGAATCCAGCGGGTAGCCCAGCACTTCGATTTCGCTGTGATCGGGAAAATTGTGCACGCCGACAATGCGGCCGCCCCAAATCACCTCGCGGCCGGCGTAGCGCTCCGGTGCCGCGGCGACCGCCGAGGGCGCGGCGGTGACGATCGAAGCATCGGCTTTGTAGATCGGCGCGGGCGCGCAGGCGGTCAGCAGCGCAAACGCGGCGAAAAGACCGAATGGGTAGATGAAGTTACGCATGGCGCATCTCCGGCGGATTGCCGATGGTTTATACCGCGATGCGCGTGAAGAAGGGTGAAGCGTAGTTACAATGCGCGTGACGAGTCGCGTTTGTCGCTGGATCCGGAAATGACCCTTTCTCCCAATGCACTTTCCACCGCGGCCGGCATAGCACTGGTCGCTCTCCTCTACTACCGCCGCTTTCGCCGCAGCTTCGGGCGGCAGCCGGTGCAGCCCGCGCGCATGATCTCCCGCGTGGTGATCCTGTGTGTGATCGGCGCGCTGCTGCTGATCGGCGCCACCCTGAATCCGATGATGCTGGCGGCCGATGTCGGCGGTTTGATCGTCGGACTGGCATTGGGCTGGTGGGGATTGAAGCTGACGCGCTTCGAACGCCACGCCGACGGCGTGCACTACATCCCGCACAGCTGGTTCGGTATTGCCATCGCCGTGTTGCTGCTGGCCCGGCTGGCTTATCGTTTCACCGTACTGTGGCCTGCGATGCAGGCCGCGCACGCGGCGCCGGGCGCGCAGCCGATGGCATATCCCAACAGCCCGTTGACGCTCGGCCTCTTCGGCCTGCTGGTCGGCTATTACGTTTCCTATTATCTGGGCGTGCTGCGGGTTGCGAAGAAGCAGCCGTTGATCGAGGAAAGCCCGCTGCCACCGAAAGAAGGCGCGGCCTGATTCAGGACTGCGTGGACGAGACGGCCTCGTTCAAACTACACGATCAGGTCAACCGGCTCAGCCGGTGTGCCGCGCCTTCGGCCTGCGCCAGCACCGGGTGCAACGCGGTCAGTACGGGAGCCAGCGCGGCGTCGAGCCGCCATGGCGCATTGATGACGGCCACGCCACAACCATTCAGGCGCAGCGGCGAATCGTCCGCGCGCACCAGCAGTTCCGCGATCAATATGTTTTTGAACATGCTTTCACGGGATCGCTGTGATCCCAGCCAGCGCTCGAACGGCTTGATGGTTGCGCGCTGCTTGATCGGATACCACACCGCGTAAATGCCTGTCGGCCAGCGCCTGTGCGCTTCCGCCAGCGCGGTTTCGATCACGCGGAATTCCTGCGCCTGCTGTTCGAACGGCGGATCGATCAACACCAATCCTCGCCGTTCGGCCGGCGGCAGCAACGCCTTCAGCGCGGCGTAGCCGTCGCGGACGTGGATATGGACGCGCGCGTCTTTGCGGAACAGGGTTCGCAACGTCGCCGCTTCGTCTGATTGCAATTCGCACAGCACCAGCCGGTCGTGCGGACGCAGGGCATTTGCCGCGAGCAGCGGCGAGCCGGGATAGGTGTGCAACTTGCCATCCGGATTGCAGGCGCGAACCGCTTCGGCGTAACGCCGCAACGGCTCCGGCATCCGCGGCATTGCGAACAGCCGGCCGATGCCGTCGTGCCATTCGCCGGTTCTGCGCGCCTGTTCGTCGTCCAGCAGATAACTTCCCGCGCCGGCGTGGGTGTCGAGATAGCAGAGCGGCTTGTCCTTCGCCGTCAGCGCATCCAGCAGCGCCAGCAGCACCGCGTGCTTGAACGCGTCGGCGAAATTTCCGGCGTGGAAGGCGTGGCGGTAATTCATGCGAAGAATTCGATGATGCGGACGGGCATTCTCCTTCAGAATACGCGCGCGAATCTCTACGAAGGAACCCATGAGCGGATCGAACCTCGGCCGCCGCCGTTTCATGCAAGGGCTGGCGTTGGGCGGTGGCGCTCTCGCGCTGGGTTTGCGCGGCGCAGGGTGCGCGCCTGAAAACCGAATCGGACAGAGAGTGCTTTCCGGCACCGAGTTCGATCTGGAGATCGCACCCACGCCGGCCAATTTCACCGGCCATCCCACTATCGCGAACACCATCAACGGTCGATTTCCCGGCCCGATCCTGCGCTGGCGCGAAGGCACGACCGTCACGCTGCGCGTCACGAATAAATTGCCGGTGCAGAGTTCGATCCACTGGCACGGAATCATCGTGCCCGCGAACATGGATGGCGTGCCGGGCATCAGCTTTCCCGGCATCGCTCCCGGAGAAACCTTCGTCTACCGCTTTCCGGTGAAGCAGAGCGGCACCTATTGGTACCACTCGCATTCGCATTTCCAGGAACAGAACGGTCCTTTCGGCCCGCTGGTGATCGAGCCGGCAAACGGCGAGCGCAATCCAAGTGATCGCGATTACGTGGTGATGTTGAACGACTGGACCGATCTCGATCCCTCGCACATCTTCGCGTTGCTCAAAAAGCAGAGCGATTATTTCAATCGCAACGAGCCGACATTGCCCGAGTCGCTGCGCCTGCCTTCGATGTGGAACCGCATGCGCATGAACCCGCGCGACGTGATCGACGTCAGCGGTTTCACCTACACCTACCTGATGAACGGCGCGACTCCCGCCGGCAACTGGACGGCGCTGTTCGAGCCCGGCGAACGCGTGCGATTGCGCTTCATCAACGGTTCGGCCAACAGCTATTTCGATGTGCGCATTCCCGGCCTGAAGATGAGCGTGATTTCCGCCGACGGCCAGGATGTGCATCCGGTGGAGGTGGATGAGTTCCGAATTGCCGTGGCCGAGACTTACGATGTGATCGTGCAGCCGCCTGATGACCGTGCTTACACGATCTTCGCGCAGTCGATCGACCGCAGCGGATTTGCGCGTGGCACGCTCGCGACACGGTCCGGCATGGTAGCCGAGGTCCCGCCGATGGATGCCGTGCCGACGCTCACGATGGTTGACATGATGGGCGCGATGACGCAGGGCCACGGCATGTCCGGGATGCAGGGCATGGATCACGCCGCGATGTCCGGCATGGATATGTCTTCGATGCCAGGCATGCAGCACGGCGGCACGTCGAAGATGGACATGGCGGGCATGGTCAAGGCGCACCACGCCCGCACCGAATACAACAACCCCGGCGTGGACATGCGCGTGGACATGCCGCGCACGAATCTGGACGATCCTGGTGCCGGCTTGCGCGACAACGGCCGGCGCGTGCTGACCTACGCCGATTTGAACGTAGTGGGTGGTGCCAGCGATCCGCGCGAGCCGGGACGAGAGATCGAGCTGCACCTCACCGGCAACATGGAGCGCTTCGTGTGGTCGTTCGACGGCGTGAAGTTCTCCGACGCCCATCCGGTGCATTTCAGGTTCGACGAGCGGCTGCGCATCGTGCTGGTCAACGACACGATGATGAATCATCCGATCCATCTGCACGGCGTGTTCGGTGAACTGGAAAACGAACACGGCGAGGTGATCGCGCGCAAGCACACCATCAACGTGCAACCGGCGCAGCGCGTGACCTATGCCGTCACGGCCGACAATCCCGGCCGCTGGGCCTACCACTGTCACCTGCTTTACCACATGGAAGCAGGCATGTTCCGTGAAGTGGTGGTGGCGTGAGATTGCTCATGCTGGTTGCGCTCGGTTGCGCATTGGCGCTGCCGGCGCACGCGCAGGATGCAATGCAGGGCACGGATATGTCGATGCCGCCGCAATCCGCGGAGCAAACGCGCAGCGCCGATTATTCCGATGGTTACCGCTACGGTCCGATGCCCGGTGTGAGCCCGTCCGACGACGGCATGCTCGACGGCAGCGCGAGTGGCATGTTCCTGCTCGATCAATTGGAATATGCACACGATGATGGCGGCGGCGATCACGCGTTCGTCGACGGCGAAGCATGGTATGGAAGGGATTTCGACAAGCTCTGGCTGAAATTCGAAGGCCGGTCAGGCGAGTCTTTGCGGACGGAAGTCTTGTGGGATCACGCCATCGCGGCTTTTTGGAATATGCAGCTAGGCGTGCGAAATGACTCCGGCAGCGGGCCGAATCGAACCTGGGCGGCCTTCGGTGTGCAGGGTCTAGCGCCGTACCGCATAGAAACCGAAGCCACGATTTATATCGGCGGGAGCGGCCGCAGCGCGGCGCGCGTGCAAATGGAATACGACGCGCTGCTGACGCAACGCCTGATCCTGCAGCCTAAGTTCGAAATGAATCTTTATGGCAAGAGCGATCCGCAGCGTGGTATCGGTTCCGGTTTGTCGGATGCGGAACTCGGCTTGCGCCTGCGCTACGAAGTCACGCGGCAGTTCGCGCCGTACATCGGCATAACCTGGCAGCGACGTTACGGGCGCAGCACGGATTTCGCCGGTGTGCGCGGCGCACGCACGCGTGACACGCAATTCGTGGCCGGTGTTCGCGTGTGGTTTTGACTGCGCCTAGACCTGCTCGAAAGATTCGCCGCGGGCGCGACGGTACGCCTGATGGAAACCCGCGGTATGGTGCAACTGCGCTCCTTTGGCCAGCGATTCGTCGGAAACGATGCGGCCGAGGAAGAAAGTGTGCGAGCCGATTTCGCCGATCTCTTCGATGGCGAGCTCCCGGATGCGCAGCGCCGCGGCTACGGCGGGAATGCCGAATTCGCGCGACGGCCGGACGGGAAAGGGCAGTGTGCTCCAGTCACCGAGCAGTTGCTTGTGGTGTCCGCCCTGCTTGTAGACCTCGGCCTTCATCGCCGCCGGCATGCCGGACAGGACGACACGGCGCAACTCGCGCATGAACGGCACGGACACGTTGGTGCTGCGCAGCGCGAGCGAAAAGCATCCGCTGCGTTGCAAGGGTCCGATCAGGTCCATCGGAAAAAGGTTGCGATGATCCCGCGCAGCGACGGAAACAAGCACCACCGGCCGCGGGCACAGATAGGAGATCATCAATTGCTGCACCGCCGTCGGCTCCATGAAGAAGTCGTGCGGCTTGCGGTTCTTCAGCATGGCGCGGTTCTGCAGCCACGCGTTCCATGGCCGCAGCGGCCAGCGCAGGCAATGGTGTCTGCCGGAGGCAACGCGATAGAAGGCGAGCGGTGCGGACATGCCCGCCGTCGTCCGCATCAGCCCCAACATTCCCAGCAATTTCCCGGTCGCGGTGTCGCGGTATTCGAGTACCGGAGATTCCCCGGCGTCGACACTGGTCGCGATCGTCAACGGTTTCAGCGACGCGATGGTGTGATCCGCGGTGACGTCTTCCGAGTTTTCGCTCCAGCGCAGCGTCGCGGTGACCAGACCTTGCGGAGAAACAACGGCTACCGCCGACCATTGCGGCAGCGGACGCAGGAATGGTCTGACGCGATCCTTCATCTTCGACGTTTCACACCCGCCGCAACAGCAGGAACATGTAAAGCTGCGTGGCCAGGCCGAGGCCGCGCGGCGCGACGCGCTCCATGCGGAAATGCGGTGCCGCGGCGCGAGCCACCGCGCGCGGCGTGAAGCGATGCACGCCGCTTTCACCGTTGCGGAGAGAGCGGCCGCTGCGGGCGATCTCGATCAGATTCGTCCACCACCATCCATAACGCGCATCGCCCATAAACCACGGGCTCAGCATGCTGGCCAGCACGAAACCACCCGGTTCGATCGCATCGGCGAACTCCTGAAACAAAAGTTCATGATCGGCGAAATGGTTGAGCACCGCGAAGTCGGCCGTGATCGCCCGCACCTTGCGCGGCGCGGGCCAGGGCATCGTGATGATCCGCCCGCTGGCGATCTCCTCGCGGCAATGCCGGGCCAAGTAGGCGCGCATCGAGCCCGAAGGCTCATGTACGGAAACCGGATGACCGGCCGCCGCATAAGCCTTGGCATCGATTCCGGTGCCCGCGCCGAAATCGAGCACGGGTGCGCCCGCCGGCAGCAGCCCCAGCGCCATCTGCTGGAATCTGGCACGCGTCCATTGGGCACGCTTCGATGCCAGAATCAGCTTGTGGTATCGCTCTCCGGTATGCACCCCGTGATTGCCCGCTCGCGCAGGAAAAGTTGCACATGAACCGTCCAGCGGGCGTGACGCCGACAAGTGCTAGGATTCATCGGATGTGGTCTGCAGCCGGGAGATACCCATGAGATTCATCGGCGCCTTCATCCTCTGGATCATCATCTTCATCATCGCGGCCGCAGTGCTCATCTGGAGCGGCATCTACAACGTCGCGGCGGATGCGCCGGATTCCTCGTTCACCCGTTATGTGATGGGTGCGACACGTGAACATTCCATCGCGCAACGCGCGCACGGCGTCAGCGTGCCCGATCTCAACGACCCGGCGCTGGTGAAGGAAGGCGCCGTGCACTACATGGAGAACTGCAGCGGCTGCCATCTCGCGCCAGGCATGGACGATTCCGAAATCCGTCACGGCCTGAATCCGCGCCCGCCCAACCTCACGGGTTTCGCGCCCGACCCGGCGGAGGCGTTCTGGATCGTCAAGCATGGCATCAAGATGACCGGCATGCCGGCGTGGGGGCCCACGCACGACGACCAGAAGATCTGGGCGATGGTCGCGTATCTGCAGGCGCAGCCGAAAATGAGCGCGGCGGAATTCCGCCAGCTCACCGCCAATGCCGCCGAGGAACACGAACACGAAATGCAAAACGGAATGTCCGGCATGCAGATGCCGCCATCCGCTTCTACGTCCGCACCGGCGGGTACGGCGCCGGCTGCAGCGAGCAGTGCACATTAAAAACTCGTTGTTTTCGCGGGTATTGGCGCGCTGAAGCGTTCGCGTCATACTGCGCGCAGCTTGGAAGGATTTCTCGATGCCGGGTCAGGAACGGCGCCGCGGTTGGCCGCAGTGGCGCGGGGGCTACGAAAGCGGAGCGCCGGTCGATCCCGATCCGCGCAGCGGTGGCGTGTCGCCGCTTTCCGGCGCGATCGCCGGTCCTGCCTATGCGCGCCAATCTGCGGAAACGAGTTGGCGGCCGCTGACTGAAACCGAATCCGATGACACGCAGGTGCCGCAGCTCGAGCGCCTGCATGCGCTCGGCCGTCAATTGCTGGAGTTGCACGACGAAGTTTCGCTGATGCGCGAAACCATGCAGGCCGCGGCCGACCTGGTGCGCGCGCCGTGCGCCACCGCACAAATGCGCGCGGGCAGCGGGCTGCGGCTGATCGCGACCATCGGTTTGCCGGAAGAATATCTCGACCCGTTCCGCTACATCGACCAGAACGGCATCACCACTTGCGCCGCCGCGTTGCGCGAACGCCGCCGCGTACTGGTGGTGAATTTCGATTTCGCACCGGGCTTCGCAGCGTTCGCGCGCGAAGCCGCCGCGCTGCATCTGCGCGCGGCGGTGTCCACGCCGGTGCTGGACGAAAACGGCGAAGTCGCGGCGATGTTCACGCTGTACTTCGACCGTCCGTTCCAGCCGACCGCGCGCGACCTGCGCATGCTCGATCTCTGTGCGCAACAGGTGGCGCCTCATCTGCAACGCACGCGCGTGGCATCCGAGTTGCGCGAGAGCATCGGTTTCAATCGCTCGATCCTGGAAAACAGCCCGGACTGCATCAAGGTGCTGGATCTGCAGGGCCGCATACTCGGCATGAACACGCCGGGCCGAGGACTGCTGGAACTCGATCCGGCCGCGCTGGTCGAGGGCCGCCACTGGGCCGACCTGCTGGCACCGGAATGCCGCGCGCTGGTGGACGCGGCGATCGCGGAAGCCATCGCCGGCCGCGCGCACCTCTTCGAGATGTACAGCCCCACCGCCAAGGGCGCGCCGAAGTGGTGGGAATCCTCGATCGGCCCGATCTTCGGCACCGACGGGCGCGTCGAACGTCTGGTGGTGATCTCGCGCGACATCACTGCGCGATACCGCGCCGAACAGGAAACGCAGATCGCGCTGGAGCGCGAGCGCGATGCGCGCCGCGCCGCCGAGACCTTGTCGCGCGATGCCGCCTGGCTGACCGCGATCATCAAGTCCACCCACGACGCGATCGTCAGCAAGGATCTTAACGGCATCATCCAGACCTGGAACAAGGGCGCCGAGCAGGTGTTCGGCTACACCGCGGCCGAAGCGGTCGGCCAGCCCATCACGATGCTGATTCCGAACGACCGGCTGGACGAGGAACCGCGCATCCTCGAACGCCTGCGCCGCGGCGAAACCGTGGACACGTTCGAGACGGTGCGACGGCGCAAGGATGGCGAGCTGATCGACGTTTCGCTGACGATCGCGCCGATCCTCGACGCGCAGGGCAGGGTGATCGGTGCGTCCAAGATCGCGCGCGACATCACCGACCGCAAGCGCGTCGAGCAGGCCGAGCAGGAAATCAGCCGGCGCTTCGCCGCGTTGCTCAATGCCAGTTCGGATGTGGTCTATCACATGAGCGCCGACTGGCGCGAAATGCTGCCGTTGCGCGGCGGCGAATTCATCACGGAGACCCACACCGTCAATCCGGACTGGATGGAAGGCTATATCCCGGCCGACGAAAGGCGGCGCGTGCGGGAAGAAATCCAGGCCGCCGTCCTCGACCGGCGCATGTTCGAACTCGAACATCGCGTGCTGCGCAGGGACGGTTCCGAAGGCTGGACCTGCACGCGTGCGGTGCCGATCCTGGACGAGCGCGGAGAAATCGTCGAGTGGTTCGGCACGGCCAGCGACATCAGCGAACGCAAGCAGCGCGAGGAACAACTCGCGCTGCTTGCCGAAATCGACAGGCTGGTCGGCGGCTACGAAACGGAAGCCGCGATCATGCAGGCGATGTCGCAGCGCATCGGCGCGCACCTCGATCTGCATTGCTGCTGCCTGCTCGGCGTGGATGAAGCGCGGGATGCGGTGTGGGTGGATCAGGTCTGGTATGAAGGCGCGATCCCGGAAGTGCCGCCCAGAGCGAAGCTGTCGGATTTCGTCGGCAGCGCGTTCACCGAGCAGGTGCGCGCCGGTGAAACCGTGGTGGTGCGCGACGCTTTCGCCGACCCGCGCACGGACGGCGCCGCCTACGCGCGTTACGAGGTCGCCTCCTTCATTACCGTGCCGTGGAACCTGGATGGCGCGTGGTGCTGCCTGCTGGCTTTCTGCGACGACAAGCCGCGCGATTGGCGCCCGGACGAAATCGACCTGGTGCGGGAACTCGCGTCCCGCATCGTGCCGCGCATCATGCGCGCGCGCACGGACGAACGTCTGCGCGAATCCGAAGCCCGTTACCGCAGCCTGGTCGACCAGGTGGTGAGCGGCATCGCCGAAACCGATCTGCAAGGACGCTTCCGCACCGTCAACGACCAGTACTGCCGGATGCTCGGCTACCCGCGCGAAGAATTGCTGACCCTGCGGATGCAGGACGTCACGCATCCGGATGACTTGCAGCGCAACGTGCAACTGTTCGAACGTTGCGCGCGCGAAGGGCGTCCGTTCGACATCGAGAAACGCTACGTGCGCAAGGACGGCTCGATCGTCTGGGTGCACAACAGCGTGTCGGCCGTGTGCGATGCGCGCGGCCGGCCGCAGTCGCTGGCTGCCGTTTCGATCGACATCAGCGAGGGCAAGCGCGCGGAAGCCGAACTGCTGGCCTCGCTGCAGCGGGAAACCGCCGCGCGCAAGGAAGCCGAGATCCTGGTCGAAGCCTCGCGCATGCTCTCCAGCGGGCTGGAATTCGACGAGCTGGTGCAGAAGATGACCGATCTGGCGACGCACCTGATCGGCGCAGAATACGGTTCGTTCTTCTACAACGTCACCGACGAGAAGGGCGAGTCGTACATGCTCTACACCTTGTCGGGCGCGAACAAGGCGGATTTCGAGCAGATGCCGATGCCGCGCAACACGCCGCTGTTCCAGCCGACCTTCGGCGGCACCGGCGTGGTCCGCTGCGGCGACGTGCGCGAGCATCCGGATTTCGGCCGCGAAGCGCCGTATCACGGCCTGCCGGAAGGCCATCTGCCGGTGGTGAGTTATCTGGCGGTTCCGGTGGTTTCCCGCAACGGCACCGTGCACGGCGGATTGTTCTTCGCGCACTCGCAACGCGACCGCTTCGATGCGCGCGCCGAGCGGCTGGTGCAGGGTATCGCCGCGCACGCGGCCACCGCGCTGGACAATGTGCAGGCGTACCGCGAGGTCGCGGCCTCGGAAACGCACTTGCGGCAGATACTCGATGCGATGCCTTCTGCGGTTTACACCACCGATGCGCAAGGCAGGCTGACCTATTTCAATCCGGCGGCGGTGGAGTTCGCCGGACGCACGCCGGAACTCGGCAAGGACGAGTGGTGTGTGAGCTGGAAGCTCTACCACGCCGACGGCACGCCGATGCCGCACGATCAATGTCCGATGGCGGTTGCGCTGAAGGAGGATCGCGCGATCAGCGGCGTGGAAGCGATCGCCGAGCGCCCCGACGGCACGCGCCGCTGCTTCATGCCATTTCCGACGCCGCTGCACGACGGCCAGGGCAGGTTGATCGGCGGCATCAACATGCTGGTGGACATCACCGAGCGCAAGCAGCACGAGCGCGAACTGGCGGAGGCGCATGCGCGCACAGAGGCCCAGCGCCGCTTGTACGACGCCATCCTGTCCAACACGCCCGATCTGGCGTACGTCTTCGATCTCGATCACCGCTTCACCTACGCCAACGAAATCCTGCTGCAGATGTGGGGCAAGACCCGCGAGGAAGCGCTGGGCAAGAACTGTCTGGAACTCGGCTATCCCGGCTGGCACGCGGCGATGCACGACCGCGAGCTGGATCAGGTGATCGCCAGCAAGCGGCCGTTGCGCGGTGAGGTGCCGTTCACAGGTACTTTCGGCAGGCGCATTTACGACTACATCTTCGTGCCGGTTCTGGGTCCGGACGGCGAGGTGGAAGCGGTCGCCGGCACCACCCGTGACATCACCCAACAGAAGGAAATCGAGCACCGTCAGCGCTTCCTGCTCGATCTCTCCGACCGTCTGCGCCTGCTCGACGACGCCGGCGCGATCCGCCACGTGGCTTCCGAAGCGCTGGCTCGCGAACTCGGCGTTTCGGCTGCAGGTTTCGTGGAGGTCGAACCCGGCGGCGAAACGCTGGTCGCAGGCGGCGAATACTGCGACGGCCGCGTGCCCGACATCAGCGGGCGCCGTTTCAGCATGCCGGGCATCGATTCCGGTTACGCGCCGCTGGTGCTGGCCGGAGAAAACATCTTCATCGAGGATTACGAAGCCGACCTGCGCAAGGCCGGCAGCGAATCCGGGCGCGAGCTGGGCCTGAGCTCCGGTGCCGGCGTCGCTGTCTACAACATGGGCGCGCGCGCGGCCTACATGTATCTGATGCACCCGCAGCCGCGCGCGTGGCCGGAAGCGGATCGCCAACTGGTGCGCGAAGTGGCGGAACGCACCTGGTCGGCGGTGGAGCGCGTGCGCGCGGTGGATGCGATGCGCCGCAGCGAGACGGAACTGGCCGAGGAACTGGCGGACATGCAGTTGCTGACCACGGTCGGTGCGGAGCTGGTGCAGGAACCCACCGCAGCGGCGCTGTTCGTCCGCATCGCGGAAACCGCGGCGGCATTGATGCGCGCGGATTGCGCCGCGGTGCACATCCTCGATTCCGAACGCGGCGAATTGAACCTGCGCGCGCAGATCGGGCTGACAGCGGAAGCCGAGAAGTCGCTGGAATGGGTGAGCACCGAGGCGCGGCTTCCTTCGGCCGCCGCGCTGCGCGACAACCAGCGCGTCGTGGTCGGCGACGTGCGCCAGAGCGAACTGGTGGGCGATCAGGCCCTGGCCGTATTCGAGAGCGAAGGCATCAACGCCGTGCAGAGCACGCCGCTGGTGGCGCGCAACGGCAAGCTGGTCGGCATGCTTTCGACGCACTGGCGGCAACGGCATGTGCCCACCGAACGCCGGCTGGCGCTGCTGGATCTGCTGGCGCGCCAGGCAGCGGACCTGATCGAGAACCGTCGCCACGAACAGAAACTGGTGGAATTGAATGCGTTCCTCGAGCGGCGCGTGGTCGAACGCACCGCCGATCTGGAGCAGAGCGAGCAGCAGGTGCGGCGCATGGCATCGATGCTGACCATGGCCGAGCACCAGGAGCGCCGCCGCATCAGCCAGGTGCTGCACGACGACCTGCAACAGCAATTGCACAGCATCCAGATGAAACTGTCTGCCGCGCGTGCGGCGATCGGGCAGGGCAAGTTCGATTCGGCGATCCGCCACCTCGAAGTCGCGGAAAACTGGAGCGGCGAGGGCGTGGATACCGCGCGCCGGCTGACCGTGGATCTGGCGCCGCCGATCCTGAAGAGCGAAGGGCTGGCCGAAGCGCTGGAATGGCTGGTTTCGCAGATGCGCAGGATGCACGGCCTGGACGTGATCCTCGCCGGCGAACGCGACCTGCAGTTGCGCGACGACGCCAAGCGCGTGCTGATCTACCAGATCGTGCGCGAGCTGCTGTTCAACGTGGTGAAGTACGCCAACACCAGCAACGCGCGCATCGAGCTGCGCCGCACCGATCGCGACATGGAAATCTGCGTGGTGGACGAAGGCGTGGGGTTCGATCCGCGCAAGCTGCGCTACGAAACCAAGCCCGGCGGCGGCGGCTTCGGCCTGACCAGCGCCAACGAACGTCTTGCTCTGGTGGGCGGCAGTCTGGAAATAGAATCCGCGCCGGGTTTCGGCACCAGTGTCACCCTGCGCGTACCGCGCGACACCATCATGGCGGGCAACGTCGCGGCGCAGGCGCCCGGGGACGAACTTGAGGACATTCCGCCGGAAGCGTTCGGCCGCGCCGACGAGCCACCGGACTGGCGCAACCCGGACTGGAACGGCGACCGGGTCGCCTGAGCCGAACGCAGTCGGCCGGGGACTTCAACCCGCACACACGCTGGTGCATACTCCTCGACCCGCGGGTAAGCGCGGCGTTCCGGGGGACATCGTGAACAACAGCGTCTACATAGTCGAGGATCATCCGCGCATGCGCGACCTGCTGCGCGAGTGGATCGACGAACTGCCGGGGCTGTCGGTGTGCGGCACCGCCGAGAGCGCCGAGACCGCGTTGCGCGAACTCGAAACCGTGCAGGCGGACGTGGCGATGATCGACATGTCGCTGCCGATGATGGGCGGCATCGAGCTGGTCGCGGCGCTGCGCGAACGGCATCCGCACACGCGCTGCCTGATCCTCTCCGGCCACAACGAGACGAGCTACGTCGACCGCGCGCTCGCGGCGGGCGCACAAGGTTATCTGCTGAAAGGCGAACCATCCGAGATCCAGACCGCGATCGATCGCGTGCTGGCCGGCGAACGCTACCTCAGCGCCGGACTGCCGGATCGAAGCTGCGGCGTCGGCGAAGCCTGATCGTCTTATTTGGAAAACGGCTTGCGGAAACGCGACAGCACGTTGCCGCGCGCTGCGGTTTCCGTTTCGGCCGGCGCCGGTTCGTCGGCTTCGATCGCAAGCCAGCCCGCGGCGCGGGATGCGTTGATGTAGTCGATCACTTCCGCCACCGGCACGCCGCTGGCTTGTGCGATCTCCGCAGCGCGCGCGGCCTGTTTCATCATCGCGGTGGCGATGCGGAAGTGGCGCGGGAACTCGCGCTCGGTCTGCGGCCAGCGCGAGAGCTTGTATTTGCCGTCCGCGCTCAAGCCATGGGTCAGCTCGCCCGGCGTTGCGACCAGGCCTGCGAACCAGCGCAGGCGCGCCAGCGGGTGCGCCTTGCGGGTTTGTGCTTCCGACAACGCGCGCGCATCCAGAACCTGCAGCGCGGACGGGTCGCTCTCCAGCGCGGACTTCAGCGGCTTCAACGCGGCTTCGGTGCTGTAGTAGACGTCGCGTTCCGGATCGATCACCAGATCGGCGCCGCGCACGCGCATGGGCTCCCCGATCTTCTGCATGACGAGCATCTCGGCGACATTGCGCGGCTCGGGTGCGGGTTCGGCGACGGCGGCTGCTTCGATCGGTTCCGGAGCCGGTTCACTCGGCGCAGGCACGTCGCCCGCGGCGGCGAGATCCATCACGCTGACGGGCTCGGCCTGCGGCACAACCGGAAATTCGGCGGAGACGGAACGCGGCGGAGTTTGCACTGGCCGCGTGCGAATCGGCGCCGGCACGTGCGTGCGCCGCGCGCTTTCGCTGGAATCGATGCGCGCGGCAGCCTGTTCCAGCACCGCGGCGAAAGCCTCGTCGTCCAGCGGTTTGCCCAATACCAGATCGGAACCGTTGACCGCGCCGGCGCGTGCGAAGGTGATCACCTGCTTGCCGGCGCCGTGCGCCTTCAGCCAGGCCATGTGCCCGAACAGGCTGTCCATGTCCACGATCACCAGATCGGCGCGCGCCAGTTCGGCCCATTCCCAATGGTGCGACAGGCGCTCGTCCAGCCGCTGCAGGCAGGCGCGGAACAGTTCGGCGTCGCCCGTCTCGAGTTCGGACAGTGCGATGCGGAGCCTGTTCATTGCGGGTGTTTCCACGGCGGCGGGTTGTGCGGACATCCGGCGATCCTCGCAAGTGATGCCCGATTCATGCACGCTTTGTGCCGCTCCGCAACGGCCCGTTTGTAAACGAACGTGAAGTCCTTGGCGGACTCAGGCGTCGGCGGTTTCCGGCCGCGGGGCTTTTGCCTGCATCGTCCACAACGCCGCGTAGCGGCCGCCGCGCTCCAGCAGTTGCGCGTGGCTGCCGCGCTCGACGATGCGGCCGTGATCGAGCACCAGGATTTCATCTGCATCCACTATCGTGGACAAGCGATGCGCCACGATCAGCGTGGTGCGGCCGCGCGCGATCTCCGAGAGTTCCGCCTGGATCACCTTCTCGGTACGCGTGTCCAGCGCAGAAGTGGCTTCGTCGAACACCAGAATCGCCGGCCGTTTGAGCAACGCGCGCGCGATCGCCACGCGCTGCTTCTCGCCGCCCGACAATTTCAAACCGCGCTCGCCGACTTGTGTTCCATAACCGTCCGGCAGCGACAGCACGAATTCGTGGATGTGCGCGGCCTTCGCCGCCGCTTCCACTTCCTCGCGCGTCGCGTCCGGGCGGCCGTAGGCGATGTTGTAGTAGATCGTGTCGTTGAACAGTACGGTGTCCTGCGGCACGATGCCTATGGTTGCGCGCAGGGATTCCTGCGTGACGTCGCGGATGTCCTGGCCGTCGATGCTGATCCGCCCGCCAGTGACGTCGTAGAAGCGAAACAGCAATCGCGACAACGTCGACTTGCCCGCGCCGGTTGCGCCGACCACCGCGACCGTGCGGCCGGAGGGAATATCGAAGTTCACGTCGAACAGGATCTGCCGCTGCGGATCGTAAGCAAACGACACGTTCTCGAAGCGTACGTTGGCGCCGCGCAGTTGCAGCGGCTTTGCACCCGGCGCGTCCTGCACCTCGGCGTGTTCGTCCAGCAGCGCGAACATGCGCTCCATGTCGATGATGCCCTGCTTGATCTGGCGGTAGGTGAAGCCCAGCATGTTCAGCGGAATCGACAACTGCAACAGCAATCCGTTGACCAGTACGATCGTGCCGACCGAAAGCTCGCGGTGCACCACGCCGATGGCTGCCATCGCCATCAGTACCGTCAAGCCGATGGCGATCACCAGCGCCTGTGCGCCGTTCAGTACCGCCAGCGAGGATTCGGTTTTCACCGCTGCGTCCTCGTAGCGGCGCAAATCGGCGTCGTAGCGACGCGCCTCGAATGCCTCGTTTCCAAAATACTTGACGGTTTCGTAGTTCAGCAGACTGTCTACCGCGCGCGCGTTGGCCACGCTTTCGACTTCGTTCATCGCGCGCACGCCGGCGGTGCGCCACTCGCTGATCCAGATGGTCGCGGCGATGTACACCACCATTGTCGCCAGCGTGATCACCGCATAACGCCAGTCGAGCTTGTACAGCAGCACGCCCGTCACCATCGCGATCTCGACCAGGGTCGGCACGATGTTGAACACCACCCAGCCGAGCAGGTTGTAAACGCCGCGCGTACCGCGCGAGATATCGCGGCCCACGCCGCCGGTGTGGCGGTCGAGATGGAAACGCAAGGACAACTGATGCAGATGACGGAATGCATCGAGCCCCGACGCGCGCATCGCGCGCTGGCTGACGCGCTCGAACACCGTGTCGCGCAACTGGCTAAATACCGCGCCGATCAGTCGCAACAGGCCATAGACGGCGATTAACGCGACCGGCACTGCGAGCAACGCGATGCGCGGATCGAGACGATCGACGATCGCGGCGAACGCCCACGGCACCGCGGTGCTGGCCGCCTTGCCGCCGATCAGGAGCGCCATCGCAGCCGCCATGCGCCCCGGAAAACCCTTGATGTACGGCCACAGCATCGCCAGGGCGCGGCGCTCGTCGGTGCGGCGCGCGGTTGAAACCCTCCCTTTCAAGGGGAGGGGTGGGTGGGGATGGGTTTGCGGCGTTCCTGCAACAGTTTCCGCCGTCTCCGCCACGGTCGCGGTCTCATCCTCGCTGCGCGGCGCGGCGACGGCGTGCGGCGTCACCGCACCTTCGGGTTTATCGACGGGATCGCTGGACGGCGGGTGCGTGGCCATCCGTGCATCATGGGGGCGCCCGCGCGCGGCTTCCAGTGCGGTCGGATTTTGCAAAACGTACGCTCATCCCGAAACAAAAGCCCTCCCCTTCAAGGGGGAGGGTTGGGCGGGGATGGTGTTGAAGTAATCGCGAACACCATCCCCCTCCCGTCCTTCCCCTTGAAGGGGGAGGAGTAAAAGCGAGCTACGCGCGCCGCAATGCTCTTTGTAAAGAGTGCGCCACGGAGCTCTCGGCCACGGAGCTCTCGGCCATGGATGGCAACATTCGCCGCTTGTAGTATTGAATGCGCAAAAGCTTGGAAGCTCGCCGCCTGGTTTTGTCGAGCAGCGATCAAGGACGATCGCAAAGGAGAACCCATGCCCTGTCTGATGGTATTGCTTGCGCTGTGCATCCCGCGCGTGGTGATCGTGCTGCTGTGGCTGTTCACCTACTGGTTCAACGGCATCTTCCCCAATCCGCTGTGGCCGGTGCTGGGTTTCGTGTTCCTGCCCACCACGCTGCTGTGGTACACCGCCGTGCAGCACTGGTTCGCAGGGCAGTGGACGTTGATTCCCATCATCGGAATCATCATCGCGCTGCTGATCGATCTGTCGCCTGCCAGCGGCCGCCGGCGCCGGGTCTTGTAGCGCGTTCAAGGCGCATTGCGCCGGCGCAGGCCGCGCGTGTGCTCGCGCCAGGTGCGCGCGCTCTGCGGTTTCACGAACAGCGCCACGATGTCGCGGTTCTTGCGTTTGACCTGGTCCTCGATGCGGTTGATGCATTGCTCGATCTGATCTGCGTTCATGCCGTCCTCGAATTCGGCGCTGAGATTCGCGACCACCTGCTGCGGCCCCATCTGGAAGGTGAGCACGCCGTTGGCGCAGCGCACGCCTTTTTCCTGACGCGCGATCGCCAGGATCGAATCGCCGATGCGCGGATGCGCGGGCTCGCCGATCAGCAGGCCCTTGGTTTCCCGCAGCAGCAGGACGGAAACGCCCGCCAGCACGATGGCGATGCCGATCGAGGCCGCGCCGTCGGCGTAAGGCGAATGCAGCAGGTGCGAACCGAGCACGCCGCCCAGCGCCAGCAGCAGGCCGATGAGCGCCGCGGTATCGGTCATCAGCACGGTGAAGTCGCTCGGGTCCTTGCTGCGTTCGAACGCTTCCAGATAGCCGCAGTTCCCCTTGCGCGCACGCACCCCCTGCAGCGCCATCCACCACGAGATGCCTTCGAACACGAACGACACGCCCAGCACGATGTAACTCAGCCGCGCATCGGTGAGCGGTTGCGGCCTGCGCAGATGAATCAGGCCCTCGTAGAACGAAATGCCTGCGCCCAGCGCCAGCACGAGCAACGCGACCATGAAACTCCAGAAATACAGCTCGCGTCCGTAGCCGAAGGGATGCGCTCCATCGGCCGGTTTTTTCGCGCGGTGCATGCCGTACAGCAGCAGCACCGAATTGACCGTGTCCACCAGCGAGTGCACGCCCTCGCTCAGCATTGCCGAGCTGCCGGCCAGCGCGCCGGCGACGAACTTCGCGAGCGCGATCAGCAGATCGCCCGCGAACGAGGCCAGTACGATCGTGCGCGAGCCGAAGGCGCGAGCCATGCGTCATGTGATCGCATGCGGGGCGTGCCGGTCGTGTGATGGCGGATGCGAGAGGCGTTGCGTGGCTTCGCTGACGGTCAGTTCGGTTACGAGAATCCGCACGCCGGTCGCAACGTGCAGCTTGGCCGAGCAGATAGAGGTATAGAATCTAGGCGGCATGAACAACGTCACAAGGTTTCCGCCCACGCTGCAATGTCCGGCGTGCGGCTGCAAACTTCGCCCTGCGACAAGAACGGAGATTCGCTGCGGACTCCAAAGCAGCGACGCCACTACACGCCAGGCTTTTGCCCACGCGGTGCAAGGCGACATGAGCAGGGAGTTGGTTGATCCAACGAAGGTGCCGGAATGGGAGGAAGGCGAGACGCCTGCCGGCACTTGGGTGATGCTGTGTGAAAGCTATGCGAAAGAGTGCGGTCTTTTTACATTATCGGCCTTGATCCTTCTGGCCCAACGATCAGTGATCGCTACTCGTCAGAAGTGCTAAGCAAAAGCCGGGGCAAGCTGCGTGGCTCATTGGATTGGCTTGCTGGAAATGGCGCCATAGATGCCAGCGATATTGCTGTGTTCGATGAGTTACGAACCACTCGCAACCAATTGGTCCATGAGCTGCAATCGTTCGTGCTGGGCACCAGGCAACCGCCCCATGTCGCCAAATTCCACAAGCTGGTTAGCCTGTACCGGAAAATCGAAGTGTGGTGGGTCGTCAACGTCGACATACCCACGAACCCCGACTTTGATGGTCAAGATGTTTCACCCGATGAAGTAATCCCGGGCTCGTTGCTTGTTCTTCAAATCATGACAGATGTTGCTTCGGGGAAGCGTGAGTTGCTTGACAAGTACAGAGTGTTGTCAAAGAAATAAGCCGAACCTTGCAGTGTGTGCTGCGTTTTCGCTCGTGGTTCCTTCCACAGTGTCTCCGGCATTTGCAGAGCCACAGCCGTTACGCATAAGACGCTGGAAACAAAAATCCGCAGTATGTGGGTTCTCTGCTCGATTCGAACTTAGGAATGCTGTATTGGTGCCAGGAGAGGACTCGAACTGCTCGCGTAACTCGCTGACGCTAATCGAAGTCTGCTGTTGGATTTTCGAAGCGTTACCTCGAGTTTTACCCGCTCGCTGATATGTCCGATCTTTGACGGTGGGATTTTGGTTCCGTTGCATCTGCCTCCGACACCGCTCGGGATAACCCGGGCTCTCTGTCACTAGGAGCGGCGATATAAACAGTGCGGTGTATGGTGCGCTTCTAAGATGCCACATGGAATATCCCATGAACTCCATCAGCGCCAACAATCTCAAGACTCACGGAGTCTCTGCGATCATCGAAGCGCTGGCGGATGCGTCCGAAGCCATGATCTGCGTGCACGGCAAGGATCGCTTCGTGGTGATGAATATCGAGCATTACCGCTACCTGCGCGAGTGCGAATTGACTGCCGCGCTGGCCGAAAGTCAGGCGGACGTTGCCGCCGGCCGCTTCGTCAAGGAATCGGTGGGGGCGCACATAAGGCGACTCGCCAAACTGCCGTGAAATAGCCGCTGACTCCCTGCCAGTACAAGCGCGCAGGGGTTTCCGTCGATAGCGGACAATGGGTTGCTTGTAGTGTGCGGCCTAGACGCTGGGTCCCCTGGGCGAAAGTGGAATTCGCCGCGCCGTGAAAGTTGGGGGGTATCATCTCCTGAATTGTGGATTCGTTCCGGGGGATCTGATGGCAAAAGCCGACAAGGCCGGATCGCGTGCGCGCGCGGCTGGCCGCTCCAATGGCAACGGCGCCAGTCTCGGCTTCGAGGCCAAGCTCTGGCAGGCGGCCGACAAGCTGCGCAACAACATGGATGCGGCCGAGTACAAGCACGTCGTGCTCGGACTAATCTTCCTCAAGTACATCTCCGACGCGTTCGAGGAGCATCACGCCAAGCTGATTGCCGGCAAGGGCGACTTTGCCGGCGCCAATCCGGAAGACAAGGACGAATACCTCGCGGCCAACGTGTTCTGGG
>DAIOUL010000022.1:0-34925 GCA_036759545.1 Rhodanobacteraceae bacterium | reverse complement strand
GACGTGCTGATGATCCGGCAGATCCGCGCGCTGCTGTACGAACAGGGCTTCACCATCACCGGCGCGCGCGCGCGGCTGGAGGGTCAGCAGGCGCGCATGGAAGCCAGCATCTCCAACCAGATCGTGCGGCAGATGCGGATGGAGCTGGAGCAGTTGCTGACCATCCTGCGTTGATAGAGATCATGAGCTCCGCAGACTGGAGCGATGATCAAATGGTCGCGCACTGGTGCCGGATGCAGCGCGATATTGCGGACGAATATCTCTCCCGCCAGCCGATAACCTTCGGCGCATTGGGCGCTTCGCCTGCGTGGTACTTGCCGCCATATGTTTCACTGTGGGCGGTAGAAAGCATCCAAGCTCGCGGCAAAGTCGGTTGGTGGGTCATTTGTGGTGACCTACCTACGGATTATGTGTCGGGTTTGGGGAATGAGAATCCTCGTGCCGCGGTAGCTGCATTTGCGAATCGCTGGCTAGAGATCGCAACCGCAATGGAGAGCGGACAAAGCAACGCACAATACTCGATAGGGTCCGAGGGTGATGCCAATGAACTCGCTCCCGCGCTCAGAGCGCGTGCTCAAATTCTCGCGGAATGGGCTGCTGACGACACTATCTGGGAAGACTGATATTTGAGCCTGCTACAATGCGAGTTCTTGTCGGGGCGTAGCGCAGCCTGGTAGCGCATCTGCCTGGGGGGCAGGAGGTCGTGGGTTCGAATCCCGCCGCCCCGATAATCGACCCGTTCAAATAATCGTTCGTCATTCCGGACGCGGCGAAGCCGCGATCCGGAATCTGCTTTTGCAATATCTGAAGAGCAGATTCCGGGTTCCACGCTATGCGTGGCCCCGGAATGACGATCTGGAAAGAATCCGCTTTCTTTCTATCCGTGCGACGCTTTACGCTAGGTGGATGAACACGCTATCCCGCCGCACGCTTTACCCCACCATCGAACCTTTCGACTCCGGCACGTTGCCGGTCTCATCGCTGCACACGCTCTATTACGAGCAGTGCGGGAATCTGCGCGGCAAGCCGGTGGTGTTCCTGCACGGCGGGCCGGGCGCGGGCTGCAACGCGAAATGCCGGCAGTTCTTCGATCCCGCGGCATACCGCATCGTGCTGTTCGATCAGCGCGGCTGCGGGCGCTCCACTCCGCACGCGGAGTTGCGCGAGAACACGACCTGGGATCTCGTGGCGGATATCGAACGCCTGCGCGAGCATCTGGGAATCGATCGCTGGCAGGTGTTCGGCGGCTCCTGGGGATCGACGCTGGCGCTGGCCTATGCGGAGACGCATCCCGATCGCGTTACCGAACTGGTGTTGCGCGGCATCTTCATGTTGCGCCGCTGGGAACTGGAGTGGTTCTACCAGTCGGGTTGCGACGCGCTGTTCCCGGATGCATGGGAGGCCTATCTTGCGGCCATTCCCGAATCCGAGCGCGGCGATTTGATGCTCGCATACCACAAGCGCCTGACTTCGGATGACCCTGCGGCGCGGCTGTCCGCCGCGCGGGCGTGGTCCATCTGGGAAGCGTCGACCAGTTTTCTCTTGCAGGACCCGGCCTACATCACGTCCAGTGCCGGCGACCGTTTCGCGCTGGCCTTCGCGCGCATCGAGAACCACTATTTCGTCAACGGCGGTTTCTTCGAATGCGACGGGCAGTTGCTGCGCGACGCGCACCGGCTGCATGGAATTCCCGCGGTGATCGTGCAGGGCCGCTACGACGTGGTCTGCCCGATGCGTTCCGCCTGGGACCTGCATCGCGCCTGGCCGCAGGCCAGACTCGAAATCATTCCCGATGCCGGCCACTCGGCGTTCGAGCCGGGCATCACCGATGCGCTTGTGCGGGCAACGGACGGGTTTCGTTGAGAGATACTTGCAGGAGCCGGCCTGCCGGCGACTCTTTTCGCGCGCAGGCGCGCTCCTACAAAAAACGCCCGACGATGTCGGGCGTTTTCGGTTCAGCGCGAGCAGAGCATCAGCCTTTCAAACACGTGCTCATGAAGCTCTTGCGCTCGGAACCCTTCAGCTTCTTGCCGTTGGCGTCGGCATTGCAGGCCTTCATCTTGTCCTGCTGCGACATCTTGCCGTTCGGCAGCGCGGGGACGGACGACGTGGACGCGGTGGTGGTCTTGCCTTTCAGGCAATCGCTCATGAATTGCTTGTGCGCGTCGCCCTTCATGCCTTTCGATTGCGTGCTGCACGTCGCCATCTTCTGTTGCTGCGCCGTCATCGGTTTGGACGCGGCGGTCGAACTGGCGGCAAACGCTGGGGCGGCGGCGACCGCGGCCAACGACAGGGCCAGCGCCAGCATTGTGGAACGGATCCGCATGATGACTCTCCTCCGTGATGACCGGCCCATGCCGGCGGCGCGAATATACGCCTGCGCGCGCGGCGAAGCTGACCGCCCGCCTACCGGTACCGCAAAACGCACAAGTCATTCAGCAGGAATGAACGAGCACATGGATGTGCGAATCCCGGACAGGGCAGGATGCCCGTTGATCCGGGGGAACACGAACCCCGGACCGGCCATGGAGGGGCCGCTGATCCGGGGTCACTCTTCACAGAACTGACCTACGCCGCCGCGCGCGCCGCTGCGGGCTTGTCCTGATGCAAGCGTGGACCGTGCAGCAGCGCCTGCCGCACCTGCTCGACCAGCAGATCGACTTCGGCGCCATCGATCGCGAAGTGCGGCGTGAAGCGCAGCGAATTGGCGCCGCCGTGGATCACGTTGATGCCGCGTTCGCGCATGTACTCTTCGATCGAACTGGCGCCGTAGCACTTGAACTGCGTACCGAGTTCGCAGGAGAACAGCAGGCCCGTGCCCTGCACCTTGGTGATCAGCTCGGGCATTTCCGCACGCAAGGTTTCCAGCTTGCGCAGCAGTTCCACACCACGCTCGCGGATGTTGGCGCGCAGTTGCGGCGTCAGTTGCGCCAGCACCGTGTAGGCGACATCCAGCGCGCGCGGATTCGACGTCATGGTGTTGCCGTAGATGCCCTTGCGATAGAGATTCGCCGCGCGCTCGTTCACGGCCAGCACCGAGAGCGGGAATTGACCGGCGTTGAGCGCCTTGGAATAAGTTTCCATGTCCGGCGCAGGCAGGTTCTCGAAGCCCGGATAGTCCACGATCGACAACACGCCGTGCGCGCGCAGGCCGGCCTGGATCGAATCGACCAGCAGCAGCGAGCCGTGCGCTTGCGTGAGTTCGCGCGCGGCTGCGTAGAACTGCGGCGTCACCGCACGGCCCGGGTCGCCTTCGCCCATCACGGGTTCCAGGAACATCGCTTCGAAAAACCAGCCGTGCTGCTCGGCCTCGTCGAAGGCGTGACGCAATGCATCGACGTCGTAAGGTTCGATCGTGACCAGCGAGTGTTCGTTGCGGAAGCTGGCGAGGTTGGCCTCGTAGGCCTTGCGCGAGGAATCAGAATACAGCGCGGGCTTCTCGGTGCGGCCGTGGAAAGCGCCTTTCACCGCCAGCCGTTTGATGGTTCGCCCGGCGTAACGGCCGCCCGTATCGGTCATCAGTTTCGCATTCACATCCGCGATGCGGCAGGCCAGCGTCACCGATTCCGAACCGGAGTTGAGGCACATGAAGCGTGCAAACGGATGCGCGCCGCGCGTATGCCCGACCTCGCGGCGCAGCGCTTCGGTGAAACGCAATTGCGCGGCATTGGGCGTCATCACATTGGCCATCACCTGCGGCTGCGCCAGCGTCTGCAACACCGCCGGCGGATTGTGGCCGAAGCCCAGCATGCCGTAGCCACCGCAGTCGTACAGTACCGCGCCCTTGGTGGTGACGATCCAGGGACCGCGCGCAGCGAGCGCGACGAACGGACACACGGCGTCGTCCGCGTAGAAGTTCACGAAACCCGACTGCGCGCGGTCGATCTGCGCGGGCTCGCCCAAGGCGATGAATTCGGGCATCGTTTCACGCAGGCGTTTCCACTCCGCATGCGCATCGATGATCGCACCGGCCAAGGCTTCATTCGATGCGAAGCGCTGCAGCGTCGCATCGTCCAGACCGTGCGTGCGAACTTCGCCTGTGTTGACGCGCAACTCTTTCAGCAAGCCGATCGGATTCATGACGGACGCCCTCCGTGCCGCGATGCCCTCGCATCGCGCGCAAGTGGTTCAAGGAAAAAGAAAACGTGGTCGAATTTTAGCAGTTCAGCGGGCCCGCCGTAACCCCAAGGAGAAGTGCCGCCAAGGGCGGCCGCTTTGATTTTCCGCCATGGACGATCGCAGAGGCCTGCTGACGGCTGTCATCCCCGATGGCTGATGGGAAGAACTGCCGAAGGGGCACTCGTTTCCGCATTCTGGTGGCCGGTTGGGCGCCGCGAGGGAAGCACAATGACCGGATCGATCGCACAATTGCAGAACGTGGTGAAGCGCTATGGCGCGGTCACCGCGCTGGACGGCGTGGACCTGCGCGTCGGGCCCGGCGAACTGCTGGCGTTGCTGGGCGTCAACGGCGCGGGCAAGACCACCGCGGTTTCGTTGCTGCTGGGTTTGCAAAGCCCGGATTCCGGTCGCGCGGCGTTGTTCGGACACGATCTCCACTCGCTGAGTGCGCGCCGCTGTATCGGCGTGATGCTGCAGGAAGCGGCGTTGCAGCAGACCTTGCGCGTGGACGAGTTGATCCGGCTCACTTCGAGTTATTACCCGCGTCCGCTCGCGCTGCGGGAAGTCGCGCAGCGCGCCGGAGTCGAGGAACTGCTGCCGCGCCGCTACGGCAAGCTCTCCGGCGGACAGAAGCGGCGCGTGCAGTTCGCGCTGGCGATCTGCGGCAATCCGCAACTTCTGTTCCTGGACGAACCGACCGTCGGACTGGATCACGGCGCACGCACGGCGATGTGGAAGACCCTGCGCGAATTGGTCGCGCGCGGTTGTTCCATCGTGCTGACCACGCACTATCTGGAGGAGGCCGAGGCGCTGGCCGATCGCGTGGCGGTGCTTTCGCGCGGGCGCCTCGTAGCGGAAGGCAGCGTGGACGACATCCGCGCGCACGTGGCGCAACGGCGTATTCGTTGCGTCAGCGCCTTGAATTTTGAAACGGTATGCGGTTGGCCGGAAGTGACCCGAGTGCAACGCGAAGGCGAACGACTGGAAATCGTCAGCGACGAAATCGAATCCGTGCTGCGCCGGATGCTCTCGGCCGACCCGTTGCTGCGCGAGTTGGAAGTGCGGCGCGCGGGATTGGCCGAAGCCTTCGTCGAGATTACCGGCGGCGCAGAAGCGATATCCACCGAACAGAAGGAGGCCGCGTGATGGATACCGCTTTGTCGATGAGCACGATGCGCGTCGCGCAAGCCTGGCTGGCGGAGGCCAGGTACGAATTCCTCCGTCTGCTGCGTACGCCGTCATTCGCCTTGCCGACCCTGCTGTTTCCATCTTTGTTTTATCTTTTGTTCGGCGTGCTGCTCAACCATTCGTCCGGACACGGTCCGGATGCGGCGATCTATCTTCTCGCCGGGTACAGCGCGTTCGGCGTGATGGCGCCCGGATTGTTCGGTTTCGGCGTTGTGGTGGCGCTGGAGCGCGAGCATGGTCTGCTGACACTGAAGCGGGCGCTGCCGATGCCGCCCGGCGCTTACCTGTTCGCGAAGATGCTGATGGCGATGCTGTTCGCGGCGGTCGCCGTGGGCTTGCTGATGCTGTTGGCGGCGACGCTCGGCCATGTGCGCATGCCGGCAGCCGACTGGATCGAATTGCTGATCACCTCGGTGCTCGGCGTGCTGCCGTTCTGCGCACTGGGCTTGCTGGTCGGCACGCTGACTGGCGGGCAGGGTGCACCCGCCGTAGTGAACATGATCTACTTGCCGATGTCGTTCCTTTCCGGCTTGTGGATTCCGCTGCAATTCCTGCCGGGGTTCCTGCAGCAGATCGCGCCGCTGTGGCCGGCGTATCACCTCGGACAGATCGCGCTGAGCGTGAGCGGACAGGACGGCGATCGCCGCATTGTGCTGCACGCCGCCGTGCTGGCCGGCTTCACCGCAGTGTTCTTCGCAGTGGCCCAATGGCGGCTGCGGCGTGGCCAGGTGCGCTGATTGCGCCGCGAGCGGCCGCTTGAAGTAGCATCGTGACATCAGAGGAGTCAATGAATCTTTCGGCTGCCATTCGCGAGCTGTTCCGTCCCGCGCCGGACTCCGAGGTGGCCGACAATGTGCGGCTCGGCAAGTCGCCGTACACCGACTGGATCCACCTGTTGTGGTCGATCTGGATCTTCATCACCCCGCTGTTCGACAACGGACTGAAGGGTTATACGCGCACGTGGATTCTCTGCACGTTGCTCACCTATCCCGTATTCCTGTTGCTGTTCGCGCTGGTGCAGGTGGCCAGCCGGCGGCGCGTCATCTGGCACGCGCTCGGGATGGTGGCTTTGTGTTTCGTCAGCCTGCGCTGGTACCCGAGCGGGATGAGCTACCTCGTGTACGGCTGCATCTTTCTGTACCACTGCCGCCTGAGCGTGCGCCGCTATCTGTTCGCGCTGATCCTGATCAATTCCGCGTTCGTGCTGATTGCATGGGGCTTCCGGTATCCGCTCGCGCTGCTGGTGCTGATGCCGGGAACGGTGTTCATCATTTGCGCGATCATCATGGTCGAGCACATGGGCAAGCAACGCGACGCCGCGTGGGCGCTGTCACAGGAAGAGGTGCGGCGGCTGGCCGCCACCGCCGAACGCGAGCGCATCGGACGCGATCTGCACGATCTGCTGGGCCACACGCTGTCGCTGATCACCGTGAAGCTGGAACTCTCTCGCAAATTATTCGGCCGCGATCGCGACGCGGCATTGCGCGAGATTACCGAGGCGGAGAAAGTGGCGCGCCATGCGCTTTCTCAAGTGCGCAGCGCGGTCAGCGGAATCCGCGCCGCGGATATCGCGGCGGAACTGGCTTCCGCGCGGTTGCTGCTGGAGTCTTCCGGTGTCCGCCTGGAATACGATGCGCCACCTTCCGATCTGCCCGCCGAAGTCGAGCACGGGCTTTCGCTGATCCTGCGCGAAGCTGCGACCAACATCGCGCGCCATGCCAACGCTTCCTGCGCGAGGATCGAACTGGTGCGCGGACCCGCGTCGATGCGCATGCTGATCACCGACAACGGCCGCGGCGGTGTCGAGAGGCATGGAAACGGGTTGAGCGGCATTCGCGAGCGCGTGCGCGCCTTGAAGGGCACGCTGGCGATCGAATCGCCGCGTGGGCGCGGAACCTCATTGAATGTGACGGTTCCGGTGCCGTTCTTGCGCCTGATCGGGTCGGCGGGCGCAACCGCGGCCGCGCCCGAACAAAGCCCGGCAACGCCGGAACAACCTGCTGCATGAATCCCCGGAAACCATCGCTCGCGCGCTTTCACAAGAACGCGAACGTTTCTGCGGCAACCGGGTGTGCGGCATGATCCGCGTGCTGCTGGCCGAGGATCAGGCGATGTTGCGCGGCGCGCTGGCCGCGTTGCTCGCGCTGGAGCCGGACATCGAAGTGCTCGGCTCCGCGCCGGATGGCGAAACCGCGTGGCGCGAACTGCAGCGGTTGAAACCGGATGTGCTCGTTTCCGACATCGAGATGCCAGGCCTGACCGGGCTGGAACTGGCTCAGCGCATCCAGCGGCACGAATTGCTGGTCAAGGTGATCATCGTCACTACCTTCGCGCGTTCCGGCTACCTGCGCCGCGCGCTGGAAGCGGGCGTTGCCGGTTACCTGCTGAAGGACGCGCCGGCCGAACAACTGGCAGACGCCTTGCGCACGGTGCACCGCGGCGGCCGCGCGATCGATCCGCAGCTCGCGCTCGAAGCGTGGTCCGAAGCCGATCCGCTGAACGATCGCGAACGTCAGGTGTTGCGCCTCGCAGGCGAAGGTCAATCCGCCAGCGAGATCGCCACGCAGTTGAACCTCTCTCACGGAACGGTGCGCAATTATCTTTCCGAAGCGATCGGCAAGCTCGGTGTCGGCAATCGCATCGAGGCGTATCGACTGGCGAGGCAAAAAGGCTGGCTGTAGCCGAGAGGATTCCCTCCCCTTCAAGGGGAGGGTAGGGCGGGGATGGTTCAGCGGTGAGGTTTCAACACTATCCCCATCCCGGCCTTCCCCTTGAAGAGGAAGGAGTCAATCCTCGAACGCGCGCGCGGCGCGGCGAGCCACCACTTCCACCGCCATCCGTGCAGCAGCGAACAGGCTGGAAGGATCGGCCTTGCCGCTCCCCGCGATGTCCAGCGCAGTGCCGTGATCGACCGAAGTGCGGATGAAGGGCAGTCCGAGTGTGATGTTTACCGTGCGATCGAAGGCTTCGCTCTTCAATACCGGCAAGGCTTGGTCGTGATACATCGCCAGCACCGCGTCGTGACGCGTGCGCTGAGCGGGTACGAAAGCGGTATCGGCCGGCAGCGGACCCAGCAACTGCATGCCCTCGCCGCGCAGCGCTTCCATCGCCGGCATGATCGTGTCGATTTCCTCCGAACCCAGATGGCCGCCTTCGCCCGCGTGCGGATTCAGTCCCAGCACGGCGATGCGAGGGCGGGCGATGCCGAACTTCGCGATCAGTTCCGCTTGCACGATTCGCAGCGTGCGAACGAGCGATTCACGCGTGATCGCTGCAGGCACTTTAGAGAGCGGCAGGTGCGTGGTGGCCAGCGCGATGCGCAGCTCGGGCGATGCCAGCATCATCACGACTTCGCTGCGCGTTCGCTGCGCGAAGAACTCGGTGTGGCCGCTGAAGGATTCGCCTGCTTCGTTGATCACCGACTTCTGCACCGGAGCGGTGACCAGCGCGTCGAATTCGCCGGCAACGCAGCCGTCCGCTGCCCGCGCCAACGCGTTCAGCACGTGAAAGGCGTTACGCGGGTCGGGCTTGCCCGGAATTTCGGCAACCCGCAGCGGGGTCTCGATCACGCGCAACTTGCCGGCTGCGCGCACCGTTCTCGATGTACCGTCGAATGATTCCAGATTCAATACGGCGCCGCAGCGCTTCGCTGCGCGCTGCAACAGATCCGGATCGCAGATCGCGATCAGATCGGCGGGGAACGGCGAAGCCGCCAAGCGCGCGATCAGCTCCGGGCCGATGCCGGCCGGCTCGCCGGCGGTGAGCGCGAGCCGCGGCAGCGCCGTCAACAGGCTTCGCTCATTGTGGGCTGGAACCACCTGTGCCCGTGCCGGCAGTCTGGTCCGCGGCCAGCGCGCCCGGAAGACGGATGTCGATGTACGCATCCGAGCGCAGGTCGCGCAGGAACTGCTGGTAGGCCTCGGTGCCCTTGCGTGCCGCGATCGCCTGCCGCGCCTGTTCGCGCTGGATGTCGGCGGTCTTGTCGGCCTGGCGTGTGCCGAGCAACTGGATCAGGTGCCAGGAACCGTCCTGACTCTTGAACGGTTGCGAGACCTGGCCCGGCTGCATGGTCGCCACCAGCTTGCCGATATCGCTGCCCCATTCGTCGTGCATGAACCAGCCCATGTCGCCGCCCAGATTCGCCGTGGTGGTGTCGTCGGAATCCTTCTTGGCCAGCGCACCGAAATCCTGATGCTGATCAACCACGTCGTGGTAAATCTGGTTGATGCGGTTCTGCGCATCCTGGTCGGAAACCAGCGCGCTCGGCTTGATCATGATGTGGCGCGCGTGATACTCGGTGACGATCTGGCGCGCGTCGGCGCTGCGCTTTTCGATGACCTTGACGATGGTGAAACCATCGGGTGTGCGTAGTGGCGCCGACACTTCGCCGGCCTGCATCTGATCGATCTGCGAAGCGAACGCGGGCGGCAGTTCGTCCACGCGGCGCCAGCCGAGATCGCCGCCTTCCAGCGCGTCCTGCGCATCCGATGAACTGATTGCCTCGGCGCGGAAATCCTTGCCGGACTTGAGATCCGCCTCGATCTTGTCGGCTTTGGATTGCGCATCGGCGATGGCCTTGGCATCCGCGCCGTTCGGCAGCGAGACGTCGATGTGCGCCAGGTGCACCTCTCCGGCCTTGAAAGCCGGATTGGCGATCATGTTGTCGATTTCCGCATCCGAAACCTGCGCGGAACTCTGCATTACCTGCTGGCGCAGGCGCTGGATCAGCAACTGGTCGCGCAGGTTGGCGCGGAACGCGGAGTAGTCGACCCCGTCCTGCGCCATCGCTTGCTGCAACTGCTGCACCGTCATCTTGTTCTGCTGCGCGACCGAAGCGACGGCGGCGTCCAGCTCGTCGTCGGAAATGCGCAGCCCGTTGTCGTTGGCGCGCTGCACCTGCAGCTTGTTCAGGATCAGCCGTTCCAGCACCTGCTTCTGCAGCACGTCCGGCGGCGGCAGCTGGCCGGGGTTCTGCGCGTACTGGTGCTGCACGCTGGCGACGGCGGCATCCAGTTCGCTCTGCAGGATCACGTCGTCATTGACCACGGCGACGATGCGGTCCAGCGTGGCGTTCTGCTGCTGCGAGCCAGGCGGGTTATCGGGGCTCAACAACTGCGCGGAAGCGGACGATGCGGCGGCGAGGGCGAGCACGAAAGCGGCGCCGGAAGACAGAAGTGTTTTCATGGGGTGCTTGCGATGCGACGGAATGCGCGAATGCGAATTGTAGCCCAACACGGCGACCTTCTTCCCGGCGAGCCCATGGAATCCATGTTCGACCACTTCCCGGGCGCGAAGTGCCGGAACCGAGCGGCTTCTTGCCCTCGAGTCCGTGCGGTTGCCCCAGGCGAGCGGATTGCGGGAGTCACCTGCGGGTTCGTGGAGGCGAAGAACGAGAAATTCCTTCAGCCTCACTGATACCCCATGATCGCGTGGTGCAGGAAATCCTCGGTCTTTTCGCCGTAGCTGCCCAGGCCCTTGAACTCGATCTCGAAGAAGATCGCGTTGTTCTCGTTGCCCTGGTAGTCGCGAACATAGTGGCGCATCAGCACACGCGCGGCGGTGCAGCAGCTGTCCCATTCCACGCCGAGGAAGGTATCGATCACCTTCTTGTCTCGCAACGAGTAGTCGTAGCGCCCGACCAGCTTCCAGCTGTCGTTGACCGGATATTCGCTGGAAACGTCCACCTGCTCGAGCAATCCGCGCCGGTAGCGGTAGTCCAGATTCAACACGCCGTCGGTCTTGATGCGGCGCTGGAATCCGATCGTGGAGACGTCCGTTTCGTCCGTGTTGGGATTCCACTGCTGCGATGCGGTGAAACGCCAATTGTCCGACAGCGAGAGTTGCAGGTTGCCGACGTAGTTGGAACCGGTGTAGTCGGTGGTCTTCTGTCCCGGCCGCAGCGTCACGAGTTGCGGATCGAAATAGCGGATCTGGCCCAGGCTGGCCGAGAGTTTTTCCACGCCGTTGTCGTCCAGCAGCCGTGTGGTCAGCGCCAGCGAGAGATTGTTGGCGTTCTCTTGGCGGTCGGCGCCCGAATAGCTGTTGGTGCTGAACAATTGCCAGAAATCGAAAGTCAGCAGCTGCGTGTCGAACAACGGCAGATCGTTCTGGTTGCGATAGGGCACGCGCAGGTAATAGATGCGCGGCTCCAGCGTCTGCGTATAGCTGTTGCCGAACAGATTGACGTTGTCGCGTTCGAAAATCAGTCCCGCGTCGAGATCGAAAATGGGAACGCCACGCGAGGGAGAAGTCGGGCCCCCGGGCTGCACCGGTTGTTCCAGGTCATAGGTCGTGTATCGATAGCCCAGCTCCGGCCTCACGAACCATGCCGCACCCTGCATCGGCCAAGTGAGATAAGGATATAGATCGGCGCGCTCGCCGCCCGGGCGGAACGAGCTTTCGAACCGCACCGCTTCGGCGTTGATGCCCCATTCCGGGCCGCCGAGCGGGCCGAACGGGCGATCCGCATTGAAAAACAACCGCGGCAGGCGCTTGTACGGTTCGGCTGCGTCGGGAATCGTCGGCTCCGTGACTTGCCAGGTGTCCACACCGAGCCCTGCGTTCCACCAACTGCCGCTGCCGGTGATGTAAGCCGAGGAACCGAGCAGCGATGTCGCGGCCAGCGTCAGGCTGTTGCCGAAATCCTGAAAATAGTTCTTGTCGGTAACGTGGTTGATGTTGGCGTTGAACGACCACCCCGGTGCCAGATTGGTCGTATCCAGAAAATGCAGGAATCCGCGATCCTGGTTGATGACCTTGTCGTTCGGCAGGTAATCGAACTGCAGGATCCCGTTGCTGCTGTCGGTCAGATAGCGGAACTCGCCGCCCAGCATCACTCCACGTTTCGCGTAGAACCGTGGCGTAATGGTCGCATCGTAGTTGGGGGCAAGATTGAGATAGTAGGGCAGCGCGAAATAGAAACCTGCATGCCCGCTGGCGCCGAAACTCGGATACAGGAAACCCGACTGCCGCTCGTTGTTGATCGGAAAACGCATGTACGGCAGCCACAGGATCGGCACGCCTTTGACGCGCAGCGTGACGCCGTGCGCGCGCCCGATGCCGGTGGTCTGGTCCGCGGCCATGTCGTTGGAGCGGAGCTCCCACACGCGATCGCTCGGATCGCAGGTCGAGAAACTTCCCTGCGAATACAGCGCGTGATCCTGGTCCACCACCGTCACCTGTTTGGCCGTGCCGTTGCCGCGCGAGGAAAGCATCTGGAAACGCACGTTGTCGGCCACGCCGTGTTCGGGATCTGTGGTGCCGCGCATGGAGTCGGCCGAGAGCAGTTGTCCGCGATCCTGATAACGGACGTTGCCTTGCGCCAGATACTCGCTGGTGTCCTGCGTGTAATCCACGCGGTCGGCGCGCAGCAGTTGATCCAGCCTCTGCAGGCGCACGTCGCCGTACAAATGGAAAATGTTGCTGTCCGGACTTTCCGCGCGATCGGCCTGCACATCCGACGGCGACAACGAGGCATCGCCGGTCGTGGGCAAGCCCGGCACGTAGAAATCCAGCAAGTCGTTCTTCTTGCAGAGCGAGAAATCGTTCTTGGTCTTCGGACAGGTGAACGCCCCGAGCGGGCAGACGACGCTGGCGGTCTGGGCCACCGCCGCCACGGCAGGCAGCGCGCTCAATGCGATCGCGAGCACCAGCGCGCGCGGCTTCGGCGTGGGAGGTCGGCGCGGCACGGTCATCCTTAAGCGGCAGAACGCGCTTAAGCTAGCATAGCCGTCATTCCCGATGAAGGAAGGCGCTCCGCGGCGATTCATTTCCACGCATCGCTGATGGGATAGCGCCGCTCGCGGCCGAACGCGCAAGTTGAAACGCGCGGTCCCGGCGCGGATTGCCGTCGCTTGAATTCGTTGGCCAGCACCATGCGCACCGTTCGCCGCACCGTTGCGGCTTCGAAGCCGGCCGCGATGATTTCCGGTTGGGATTGCGCGCCCTCGATGTAGCGCGCGAGGATCCCATCCAGGATCTCGTAGGGGGGCAGCGAATCCTGATCGGTTTGATCCGCGCGCAATTCGGCCGATGGGGGGCGCTCGATTACGGCCGGCGGAATCGGGAACGGGGAACGGGGAACGGGGAAAGTCGCGCCATAGGAGTTCTTGTTCCCTGTTCCCTGTTCCCTGTCTCCGCTTTCATTTCTCCATCTTGCCAAGCGGTACACCTGCGTCTTGTAGACGTCCTTCAGCGGCGCATAGGCGCCGCACATGTCGCCATAGAGCGTCGCGTATCCAACCGCCATTTCGCTCTTGTTGCCGGTCGTCAGCAGCAGTGCGCCCGTCTGGTTGGACAGCGCCATCAGCAGCACGCCGCGCGCGCGCGACTGCAGGTTCTGCGCGGTGACATCGCTCAACTCGCCGCAGGCGTCGGCCAGCGTCCGATCGAATGATTCGAATGCGGATTCGATCGACAGATTCAGATAGCGCACTCCCAGCGCCTCTGCCTGCGCGCGCGCTTCGCGCAATGACAACTCCGAGGTGTAGCGCGACGGCATCATCACGGCAGTGACGTGTTGCGCGCCGAGGGCGTCGACCGCGAGCGCCAAGGTCAGCGCGGAATCGATGCCGCCGGACAACCCGAGCAGGACGTCCTCGAAGCCGTTCTTGTGCACGTAATCGCGCACGCCTCGCACCAGGCCGGCGTAGAGGATCGCTTCTTCGCTTTCGCTGCCGTGCGGGGGCCAGTCCAGGGCGAGCAATCTGCGGGTATGTGGGTCGAATTCCACCCACAGCAGATGCTCCGCGAACGACGGCGCGCGTGCGATCACTTCGCCCTTCGCGGCGACAAGGAGGGATGCACCATCGAACAGCAGGTCGTCCTGTCCGCCGATCACGTTCACGTAGGCGATGGGCAGATCGTTTTCGCGCGCGCGTTGCGCCAACAGTGCCTCGCGCGTAGCGGCCTGGCGCGTGTCGTAAGGCGAGGCGTTGATCACCAGCAGAAACTGCGCGCCGTCCGCGGCGGCTCTCGCGGCGGGTTCGGCTTCCCAGATGTCCTCGCAGATCAGCAGCCCGACGCGCACGCCTTGGCAATCGAACACCAGCGGTTCGTTGCCCGGCCGAAACCAGCGCTTCTCGTCGAACACCGTGTAATTCGGCAGCGCCTGCTTGTGATACGTCGCGAGGATTTCCCCGTTCGCAATCACCGACGCCGCGTTGTACACCTCGCCGACGGCATGCGGGTGGCCGACGATCGCGGTGACCCCATCGATGTCTTTTGCGAGCGCTGCCAACTCGCGCTCGCACGCAGCGAGAAAACCCGGCCGCAGCAACAGGTCCTCCGCCGGATAGCCGCACAGCGACTGCTCCGGAAATGCGATCAGAGATGCGCCCTGCTTGCGTGCTTCGTTCGTGAGTTCGCGCATGCGCGCTGCATTGGCCGCCAATGCCCCGACCGGAAAATCGCATTGTGTGAGGGCGAATTTCAGAATGGCCATGCCGGCTCTTCGTTCGTCATCCCGGCGAAAGCGGGGATCCGTCTGATTCGAGGTGAAAATGGATTCCGGCGTGCGCCGGAATGACGGCAACTGATTCGTTCCGTCAGCTTTTCATCTTTTCCGCCAGCGTCCCGCCCAGATCCGCCGGCGACTTCACTGTGGTGACGCCGGCTTTTTCCAGCGCGGCGAACTTGGCCGCGGCGGTGCCTTTGCCGCCGGAGATAATCGCGCCGGCGTGACCCATGCGCTTGCCCGCAGGCGCGCTGGCGCCGGCGATGAATGCTACGACCGGTTTTGTGACGTTCTCGGCGATGAATTCGGCAGCCTCTTCTTCCGCGCTGCCGCCGATCTCGCCGACCATGATGATGCCTTGGGTTTGCGGATCGTCCTGAAACAGACGCAGGCAATCGATGAAATTCATGCCCTGGATCGGATCGCCGCCGATGCCGATCACGGTGGATTGTCCCAAGCCGACGTTGGTCGTCTGGAACACCGCTTCGTAGGTGAGCGTGCCCGAGCGCGACACGATTGCGACCGAGCCTGGTTTGTGGATGTGGCCGGGCATGATGCCGATCTTGCATTCGCCCGGGGTGATGATGCCGGGGCAGTTCGGGCCGATCAGCACGGTGTCCGGATATTGCTTCAGCACGTTCTTGACGCGCAGCATGTCGAGAACGGGAATGCCTTCGGTGATCGCCACGATCACACGCACGCCGGCCGCGGCGGCTTCGAGGATCGCATCGGCCGCGAACGGCGGCGGCACGAAGATCATCGATGCGTCGGCACCGGTGTCGTCGACGGCGTCTTGAACCGTGTCATAAACGGGCAAGCCGATGTGCTCGCTGCCGCCCTTGCCCGGCGTCACGCCACCGACCAATTTGGTGCCGTAATCCAGCGCCTGTTCGGAATGGAACGTGCCCTGTTGCCCGGTAAATCCCTGGCAGATGACTTTGGTGTTCTTGTTGACGAGGACGGACATGGAGTTTCCCGCAATCTGTTGAATGGGTCCCGGATCACCGCACATCCGTGTGCTGTCCGGGACTCGGACACTTTGAAACTGGGTCCCGGATCACTGCTCATCCATGTGCTGCCCGGGACTCGGACACTTTGAAACTGGGTCCCGGATCACCGCACATCCATGTGCTGTCCGGGACTCGAACATCCTGTTCTCGCCTTTCGCTTCGATTGCCTCTTTCGATTCACGCGGCTTTCGTTGCACTCACCGCTTTCTGCGCCGCATCGTTCAAGTCATCCGCCGGTGTGATCTTCAGGCCGGAATTCGCCAGCAATGCGCGGCCTTGTTCGACATTGGTGCCTTGCAGCCGCACGACCACCGGAATGGTGAGGCTGACTTCCTTCACCGCGGCGATGATGCCTTCGGCGATCAGATCGCAGCGCACGATGCCGCCGAAGATATTGACGAGAATCGCGCGCACCTTGTCGGAAGAAAGGATCAGCTTGAATGCTTCGGTGACGCGCTCCTTGGTGGCGCCGCCGCCGACATCGAGGAAGTTCGCAGGTTCGCCACCGGCGAGCTTGATCACGTCCATCGTCGCCATGGCGAGGCCGGCGCCGTTGACCATGCAGCCGATCGAACCGTCCATCGTGACGTAGTTGAGATGATTGACAGCGGCCTCGGCTTCGGCGGGATCTTCCTGCGACACGTCGCGCATCGCCGCGAGTTTCGGGTGCCGGAATTCCGCGTTGTCGTCGGAGTTGACCTTGCCGTCCAGCGCCATCAGGTCGCCGGATTTCACGATCGCCAGCGGATTCAGCTCGATCAGCGAGAGATCCTTCTCGTTGAACAGCTTGTACATGCCGAGCATGATCCTGGTGAGCTGGTTCACCTGCTTGGAATTCAGCCCCATCGCGAAGCCGAGCTGCCGGCACTGGTACGGTTGCAAACCCTGCACGAAATCCACGATCACGGTGTGGATGTCGTCCGGCGTTTCGCGCGCGACCTGCTCGATGTCCACGCCGCCGCGCGCGGAGGCGATGAACGCGATTGCTTTGGCGCCGCGATCGATCAGCATCGATAGATACAGTTCTTTTGCGATGTCGGTCGCTTCCGTGATCAGCACCAGCTTCACCGGCAACGCGCGGCCGCCGGATTGGTACGTCTGCATGGCCTTGCCGAGCATGCCGGCCGCGGCGGCTTTCACTTCATCCGGCGATTTGCAGAATTTCACGCCGCCGGCCTTGCCGCGGCCGCCCGCGTGGATCTGCGCCTTCACCATCCATTGATCGCCGCCCAGCGCGCGCGCGGCCTCGACCGCGGTTTCGGGCGTGCCCGCGACCTTGCCGGCCGGCACCGCGACGCCGAATTCGGCGAACAACTGCTTGGCCTGGTATTCGTGGAAATTCATGTCGGTTCTTGTGCTCTTGTGAGAAGTGCGGCCATGGATGGCCGCTTTTTGATCCTGCGCCGATGGACCGGCGCAAAAGGTCGTGTCGCGGCTTGAAGCTGCCATCCATGGCAAAGAGCTCCGTGGCTGCTTTTTGATCCTGCGCCGATGGATCGGCGCAAAAGCTCGTGTCGCGGCTTGAAGCTGCCATCCATGGCAAAGAGCTCCGTGGCTGCTTTTTGATCCTGCGCCGATGGATCGGCGTACAAAAAACCCTATTGTTGCGGCAAGCGCGCGCCAAGTCCAATGACGAGATCCTTGGCTCTAGAGATTCCCGTCACATCCGTTGCCGCCGCACTTGTATGCGGCGCGCGCACGCACGATCATCGGGCCGTGTCGAACATCAGCGCCGCCAGCACCCGGTTGGCTCCCCTTGCGGGCGAACACATCCGCCGCGAGTTGTACGTGCTGCGCCTGTACCGGGTGTTCGTCGCGCTGGTGTATGTCGGCCTTACCTTCAGCGAAGCGCTGATCGACTGGATACCGATACGCGCGCCCGCGCAGGCACGGGTCGTCGCGCTGGTCTATCTGCTGTTTGCGTTGCTGGTGCTGTGGCGGACGCGCCAGCCTCCACGCCGTCTGATCGCCACCGTCAGCGCCTGCCTCGCCGTGGACGTGATCGCCGCGCTGATCGCCGCGCTGATGCTGCCGGCCGCGCATACCGGTGTCGCCGCGATGCTGGTGATCAACGTCGGTGCCGGCGCGTTGCTGTTGCCGCCGCGGCTGGGCGGGCTATTCGCGGCGCTGGCTGCGCTGGCGATCGTGGCGCAGGCGCTGCTGGGTACCGACGACATCGGCCGCAATCTGCTGGAATCGGGTCTGTTCGGCATGGCGTATTTCGCCACCTCGGCACTCTGCTACGCGCTCGGCAACCAGATGCGGGCCAGCGAGGCGCTGGCCGAGCGGCGCGGCCTGGATCTCGCCAATCTCAGTCAGGTCAACGAGCTGATCATCCGCCGCATGAAAACCGGCGTGCTGCTGGTGGACGATGCCAACCATATCCACCAGATCAACGAATCGGCGTGGCTGCTGCTGGGCAATCCATCAAGCGAGCGCCGCGATCTCGGCGAGGTCGCGCCGGAACTCTCGCGCCGGCTGTATCACTGGCGCACCACGCACAAAGCCGACTCCACCGCGATCGCCCTGGCCGAAGGCGTACCAGAAGTGGTGCCGCGCTTCACGCGCCTCGCGGCCAACGACGATTCGCACGTGCTGATCTTCCTGGACGACACCTCGCTGGTGTCGCGCCGGGCCGAGCAATTGACGCTCACCACGCTGGGCAGATTGTCGGCCTCCATTGCGCACGAGATCCGGAACCCCCTGGCGGCGATCCGCTACTCCGCGCAACTGCTGGCCGAATCGAAGGTCATTCCGGATACCGACCAGCGCATGATCGAGATCATCAACAACCACTGCGGGCGCTTGAACGAGATCATCGAAAATATTCTGCAATTGTCCCGGCGCGAACGTTCGCGGCCGGAAGCGCTGGATCTGAATGCGTGGGTGCTGACCTTCGTCGAGGAATACAAGGAGTCCAACGATCTCGCCGGCGACAGTCTGCGCGCGCTGCTGTACCCGCACACGGTCGAGGCGCTGGCCGATCCGCAGCACCTGCAGCAAGTGGTGTGGAATCTGGTGCAGAACGCGCTGCGGTACGGCCGGCTGCCGGACGAACCCGCGCGGGTGATGGTGGTGGCGCGGCTGGCCAGCGACGAAGGCCCGCCGCTGATCGAGGTGATCGACCGCGGGCCCGGCATCCCGCCCAAGGTCGCAGCGCAGATCTTCGAGCCGTTCTTCACCACGCATCAGTACGGCACCGGACTGGGCCTGTATCTGGCGCGGCAAATGTGCGAGGCCAATCAGGCTTCGCTGGAATACGTTCCGGTCGCCGGTGGCGGCAGTTGCTTCCGCATCACACTGACCGCGCCGGTGCGGCTGCCTTTGCCGGAGGCGTGATCGCTCTTTGCCCGAAGGCGTCTGCCGCGCTACTCTCAAGAGCAGGGCGATTCGGGGACCTGACCGGAAAATGGGCAACAGCAAGCAGACCGTTCTGGTCGTCGACGATGAGCGCGATATCCGCGAACTGCTGAGCATTACGCTCGGGCGGATGGATCTGAACGTCGACGCCGCGGCCAACGTGTCCGAAGCCAAGCGCATGCTGGGCGAGCAGCACTACGACCTTTGCTTTACCGATATGCGTCTGCCCGACGGCACGGGGCAGGAAGTGATCGAACTGATCGCGCGGCAATATCCGGACACGCCGGTGGCGATGATTACCGCCTACGGCAACGTCGAAGCCGCGGTGGAAGCGCTGAAGGCCGGTGCCTTCGATTTCGTCACCAAGCCGGTGGACATCAACATGCTGCGCCGGCTGGTGCAGACCGCGTTGAAGCTCACGGAGGAAAAGCAGGCCGGGCCGGCGCCGGCCCAAGGCCGGCTGATCGGAGACTCGCCCGCGATCCAGGACGTGCGCGGACGCATCGAGAAGCTGGCGCGCAGCCAAGCGCCCGTGTACATCAGCGGCGAATCCGGCGTCGGCAAGGAACTGGTCGCGCGCCTGATCCACGAGCAAGGGCCGCGCGCGCAAGGCCCGTTCGTGCCGGTGAATTGCGGCGCGATCCCTTCCGAACTGATGGAGAGCGAATTTTTCGGCCACAAGAAGGGTTCGTTCACCGGCGCGGTCGCCGACAAGGACGGCCTGTTCCAGGCGGCCAACGGCGGCACGCTGTTCCTCGACGAGGTCGCGGAACTGCCGATCCACATGCAGGTGAAACTGCTGCGCGTGATCCAGGAGAAAGCCGTGCGGCCGATCGGTGGCCGCGGCGAAGTCGGCGTGGACGTGCGGATCCTCTCGGCCACGCACAAGGATCTGGCGCGGCTGACGCAGATGGGCCAGTTCCGCCAGGACCTGTTCTACCGCATCAACGTGATCGAGCTGCGCGTGCCGCCGCTGCGCGAGCGCCGCAACGATGTGCCCAAGCTGGCCTCGCGCATCCTCGAGCGGCTGGCCGCACAATCCGGAATGGCCGTGCCGCGCCTGAAACCGGAGGCGCTGGACGCGCTGACCGAATACGATTTTCCCGGCAATGTGCGCGAACTGGAGAACATCCTCGAGCGCGCCATCGCACTGTGCGAGCACGGCATGATCACCGTCGGCGACCTGATGCTGAAACCCTCGTCACCTTCGCGCTCGCGCGACGAAGAAGACGACTACGAAGACGACGGCGAAGACATGCAGGGCGGCGCCGACGGCGTGGGGCTGGACGACTACATCTCCAACGTCGAGCGCGAGGCGATCCTGAAGGCGCTGCAGGAAACCCGCTACAACAAGACCGCCGCCGCCAAGAAACTCGGCATCACCTTCCGCGCACTGCGATACAAGCTGAAGAAGCTCGCCATCGACTAGCGATACGCGCTCATCGAATACGGCCGCGCCGTAGTTGAAGTTCCCCAATTCTTGTTCGGCTGCGCGCTCATTACGAAGCGCAACTCGCCGCCGGCCATGATTTCGTCATGGCCGATCCACACGCGCTCGAGCAGTTTCCCATTCAAGGCGACGCTGCCGATGTAAGGATGCGCGGCATCCAGATGATCCGCGCTGATCGCGAATGTCTTTCCGTTCGGCAGGTGCAGCACCGCACGGCGTACGAACGGGCGGCCGATCACGTACTGATTGCTGGCCGGGGCCACCGGATAGAAACCCAGCGCGGTAAAGAGGTACCACGCCGACATCTGGCCGAGGTCGTCGTTGCCGGCGAGGCCGGTCGGCGTCAGCGCGTATTGCGAATCCATGATCTGCTTCAACCGCTGCTGTGTCTTCCACGGCGCACCCGCGTAGTCGTAGAGATACGCGATGTGATGGCTGGGTTCGTTGCCGTGCGCGTACCAGCCGATCAGGCCTGAAACATCTTCCAGCGTCGCAAACACTTTCGGATCGATCTTCGCGCCGAAGACGGAATCCAGTTTTGCCACCAGCTTGTCGTCGCCGCCGAGTTCGTGGATCAAACCGCCCACGTCCTGCGGCTCGTACCACGAGTATTGCCACGAATTGCCTTCGGTGAAACCGCTGTTCTCGCCGGCGATAGCGGGATCGAACGGCTCGCGAAATTTTCCGTCGCTCAATTTCGGCCGCGCAAAACCGATCGACGGATCGAAAACATTGCGCCAGTTCTGCGCGCGCTTTTCGAATTGCGCAGCGATGTCGTCCTTGCCCATTGCGCGTGCCATGCGTGCAATGGTCCAGTCGTCGAACGCGTATTCCAGGGTTTTGGAAACCGATTCGTCTTCGCGATCCTGCGGCACGTAGCCGAGCTTCATGTAATCGCGCAGATCGCCATACGACGCATACGTCGCGCTCGCCACCATCGCCTTCAACGCGGCGTCCGCATCGAAACCGCGGATGCCCTTCATGTACGCATCCGCGATGATCGGCACGGCGTGATAGCCGATCATGCACCAGGTTTCGAGTCCCTCGTACGCCCAGACCGGCAGGATTCCGTAAGGACTTGTCTGCTGCGCCGCGACCAGCGATTGCACGAAATCGTCCACGCGTTTTTGTGGCTGGATCAGCGTCATCAGCGGCTGTTGCGCGCGATAGACGTCCCACAACGACCACGTCGAATAGAACGTGTAACCGTTCGCGCGATGCACTTCGTGATCAGGCCCGCGATATTCGCCGTTCACGTCCATCGACAGATTCGGCGCGATCAGCGCGTGGTAGAGCGCGGTGTAGAAGCTCCTGCGCACGGCTTCTGGTGCCTCGATGTCGATCGCGGACAGTGCCTGCTGCCAAGCGCGTTTCGCCGCGGCGCGTTGCGCATCGAAATCCCAGCCGGGATCGGAATCCAGATTGGCGATGGCATTGGCGTCGCTCACGTTCGAGATCGCGACTTTCACCAGCAGCGGTTTTGATAGTTGTCCGAACTCGAACACGCCTTCCAATTGCTTGCCGGCGATCGCATCAACGCCGGCGGGATTCGGCGCCGGGCCTTTGAAGCCCTTGTAGACGATGTCGGTTTCGCGGTTCACCAATTGGTGCGAGCGCATCGACTGCGAAAACCGGATCGCGAAATACAGTTGCCGCCCCGGCGCCCAGCCGCGCGTCTCGCGGTAGCCGGTGATCGTGCCATCGCTGCGCACGCGCAGCTGCGCCCACAGCACCTTGCCGGGATAGTCGTAGATGCTGGGCCGCAGATCGAGCAGCACGTGCGCGTTCTCGCCGCGCGGAAACGTGTAGCGGTGCCAGCCCACACGTTCGCTTGCGGTCAATTCCACGCGCACGTGCGAATCCTGCAAGCCCACCGCGTAATAACCGGCCTGCGCGACTTCGCTCTCGTGATCGAAACGAGAGCGGTAGCCGCTGCCGGGCTTGTCCGGATCGCCGGGATCGAGCTGCGGTGCGCCCACGCCCGGCATCAGCAACACGTCGCCGAGATCGGAATGCCCACTACCGGAAAAATGCGTGTGCGAGAAACCGAGGAGGCTGTGGTCGCCGTATTGATAGCCGGCCGCCCATTTGTAGGCGTGCTTGAAATCCGGCATCGCGGTGTCCGGACTCAACTGGATCATGCCGAACGGCACCGTCGCACCGGGAAAGGTGTGGCCGTCGCCGCCGGTGCCGATCAGCGGATCGACCGCGCTCCATGCGTCGTTCGCGGCGTGCGCCTTCGATGTCGCCCCGATGGCGCACGACGCCAGCAAGGCGATGGCCAGCATGCGTGCACAGATTTTCGTGTCCATTCCGGTCTCGGTATCCTCGGAAGAGACCGGAACGCTAGCACGATCGTGCACGCGTGCAATGCGCATGACCGCCCGCACTTCACATCGCGCAACGATGCGAGTATGAGTACGAATTCCTGCTGGGGAGATCGCCATGCATCGCATCGCTCGTCGTGCCGGTCTGGTCGCTTCGATCGTTCTACTCGCCGCGCCGCTGCTGTGCGCCGCACAGGACCAAACCTCCGCCGCAAAAAGTCCTGCCGAGAACGGCGCGGAGCATTTCACTTTGCAGCAGGTGCTGGACTATCCGTTTCCGCAAGAGCTTACAGCGGCGGAGAAGGGTAACCGCATCGCTTGGGTCATCAATCTTCGCGGCGTGCGTAATGTCTGGATCGCGCAGGCGCCGGAGTTCAAGCCGCGTCAGTTGACGCACTTCACGCAAGACGACGGGCAGGAGATCACCAATCTGACGTTCTCGCCTTCGGGTGACGTGTTGGCATTCGTGCGCGGCGGCGATCACGACGCCAACTGGCCGGCGGAAGGAAATCTCGCGCCCGATCCGGCTGCGAATCCCGAACAGCCGAAGGTGACGATCTGGGCGGCGCGCCTGCCAGACGGCGCGGCGCACGAGGTGACCGAAGGCGACACGCCGGCGATTTCTTCGAATCGCAAGCTGGCTTACATCAAGGACGATCAGGTGTGGACGGCTTCGCTGGATTACCGCGGCGAGAACGGGAATTCGAAAGAGCACGCCGACAAGGATTCCAAAAAGCGCGCGGCGGACAAAAGCGGCGAACCGAAACGCCTGTTCTTCGACCGCGGCAAGGATTCGGAACTGCAATGGTCTCCCGACGGCACGCGGTTGGCGTTCGTGTCCGATCGTGGCGATCATGCCTTCATCGGCGTCTATACCGGCGAACACACGCCGATCGAATATCTCGCGCCATCCACGCACCGTGACGACATGCCGCGCTGGTCGCCGGACGGCACGCGCATCGCTTTCACGCGCGTGCCCGGCGACGGCGGCCCGCCGGAACCGATGTTGAAACTCGTACCGCATCCGTGGTCGATCTGGGTCGCGGACGTGCGAAGCGGCAACGGCCGTCGCGTGTGGCAAAGTCCCGACACGCTGCTCGGTTCGTATCCGGAAACCGCGGGCGGTGCCAATCTGGATTGGGCGGCGGGCGATCGGCTTGTATTTCTCGCCGATCTGGACAACTGGCCGCATCTGTATTCGATCTCTGCAAGCGGCGGCGAGCCTCTGTTGCTAACGCCGGGCAACTTCATGGCCGAGGACGTGGTGCTGAGCCGCGACAAGCGCTCGCTGATCTACAGCGCCAACACCGGCAGCGACACCGACGATCACGATCGGCGGCATCTGTTTTCCGTGCCTGTCGATGCCTCGCAGCCGCGTGCGTTGACGCAGGACACGCAACTGCAATGGACGCCGGTAATCGCCGGCGAGCACGCGATCGCGTTCATCGATGCCGGCGCGCAGAAACCGCCGGCGATCGCGACGATGCATGACGACGGCAGCGATCGTCGGCTGCTGCAAGCGGATCTGTTGCCGCGCGACTTTCCGGCTTCGCAACTGGTGACGCCGATGTCAGTCACGTTCACCGCTGCCGACGGCATGCTGGTGCACGGGCAACTGTTCCGCAGCGCGAACGCGAGCGACAAACAGCCGGCGGTGATCTTCGTGCACGGTGGCCCGCCGCGGCAAATGCTGCTCGGCTGGCATTATATGGATTACTACAGCAACGGTTACGCGGTGAACCAGTATCTGGCCAATCACGGCTTCACCGTGCTGTCGGTGAATTACCGGCTGGGCATCGGCTACGGCCATGCGTTCCATCATCCGGAACATTGGGGGCCGACCGGCGCATCCGAATATCAGGATGTCGTTGCCGGTGCGAAATATCTGCAACACCTGCCGGGCGTGGATGCGCAGCGCATCGGCATCTGGGGCGGTTCGTATGGCGGCTATCTCACCGCGCTCGCATTGGCTCGCAACTCCGACATCTTCAAGGCTGGCGTGGACCTGCACGGCGTCCACGACTGGACGCGTTTCAACGAAGGCTGGATCGGCCAGCCTCCGCAACGCTACGAGCAAGGCGACCGCGAAGAGGCGATCAAGGTGGCGTGGCAATCATCGCCGGATGCGGACGTGGCGAAGTGGACATCGCCCGTGCTGTTGATCCAGGGCGACGACGACCGCAACGTGCGCTTCTTCCAGACGGTCGATCTCGCACGCCGGCTGGACGAGCGGCACGTGCCGTATGAGGAAATGGTTTTCCCGGACGAGATCCACGGTTTCCTGCGCCACGCTTCGTGGCTGAAAGCGGATCAGGCGACGGTGGAGTTCCTGACTGCGAAGCTGGGTCCATGATCCACAACTACCCGATGGAGTAACGCACCTTGCGCGCACCACTATTCCAGATCGATGCATTCACCACGCGGCGGTTCGCCGGGAATCCCGCGGCGGTCGTATTGGTGGACGGCTTTCCGGAAGACTCCGTGATGCAGGCCATCGCGGCGGAAAACAATCTGGCGGAAACGGCGTTTCTGTACCCGGAGGGTGACGATTACCGCTTGCGCTGGTTTACACCCTGCGTGGAGGTGCCGCTGTGCGGTCACGCGACGCTGGCGAGTGCGGCGGTGGTGATGGAGCGATTGGAGCCCGGACGGACGCGGGTGATTTTCCATTCCGCGAGCGGCCCGTTGACGGTGACCCGGACGGCGCGGGGTTACCTGATGAATTTTCCCGCGCGATCGTCCGAACCCGTGCACGCACCGCCCGGCCTAAGTGAGGCGCTCGGCGCCACGCCGCTGGAAGTGCGGGTGAACGAGTTCAATTACATGGTGCGGCTGGAAAGCGCACGTGTTGTTCGTGAACTCGCGCCCGACATGCCGGCGATCGCACGCATGGATCGCGGCGGCGTGATCGTGACCGCGCCGGGGGACGAGCACTACGATTTCGTCAGCCGCTACTTCGCGCCGGCGAAAGGCATTCCCGAAGATCCCGTCACCGGCGGGGCGCACTGCATGCTGACGCCCTACTGGGCCAGCCGGTTGGAGAAGACCGAACTCCGCGCCTACCAGGCTTCGCGACGCGGCGGCGAAATGCTGTGCCGGCTCGCAGGCGATAGAGTCGAGATGGAAGGCGCCTGCGTGTTTTATCTGGAGGGCGCGGTGGAGTTCTGAAACTCAGAACGGAATATCGTCGTCCTCGAACTCGCCCACGCCCGATGCAGGTTGTTGCGAAGGTGCGGGTCTTCCGCCACCACTCGGCGCACCACCGCGTGACTGCGATGGTTGGGGACGCGCGCGATAACCGCCACCGCCTTCTCCGCCCGCACCGCGCGAAGCGCCTTCTCCACCGCCGCCCAGCATCTGCATCTCGTTGGCTATGATGTCGGTGCTGTAACGCTCGATGCCTTCCTTGTCGGTGTACTTGTCGGTGCGGATCGAGCCCTCGATGTACACCTGCCGGCCTTTCTTGAGGTATTCGCCGGCGATTTCCGCCAGCCGGCCGAAGAACTTCACCCGGTGCCATTCGGTGCGCTCCTGCTGCTCGCCGGTCTGCTTGTCCTTCCAGGATTCCGATGTGGCGATGCGGATGGTGCAGATGGCCGAGCCCGAAGCGGTGTAACGGGTTTCCGGGTCCGCGCCGAGATTGCCGATCAGGATGACCTTGTTGACGCCACGAGCCATGGACGTGTTCCTCAAGGGAAGATGCAGGTGGACAGAAGATGCTATCACGCGCCGCGCACGGCCATCGCCGCGATGCGCATGGCTGCGTAGTCCATCGCCGCGGCGCGTTGTCGGCGAGCGTGCCTATAATGTCCTTCCCCCTGCATTCGTTCGCGCATGAACCAGGCAGTCACCTCGCCCCCCGAGTTGCGCGGCGATTTCGCCGCGGTGCGTGCACTGGCCGCGTCGGATATGGCCGCGGTGGATACGCTGATCCGCAAGCGCCTGTCCTCCGACGTCGCGCTGATCCACGCGGTGGGCGAACACATCGTCGGCGGCGGCGGCAAACGATTGCGGCCCATGCTGCACGTCCTGGCCGCGCGTGCGGCGGGTTATTCGGGCAACGAGCACATCCAGCTCGCCGCGATCGTGGAATTCATCCACACGGCCACGCTGTTGCACGACGATGTGGTGGACGGTTCCGATCTGCGGCGTGGGCGCAAGACCGCGAATGCGCTGTGGGGCAATGCGGCCAGCGTGCTGGTGGGCGATTTCCTCTATTCGCGCGCGTTCCAGTTGATGGTGGAACTGGATCGCATGCGCGTGATGAAAATTCTTGCGGATACGACCAATGCGATCGCCGAAGGCGAGGTGCTGCAGTTGCTGAACCTCGGCAACGCCGACATCGACGAGGCCGCCTACCTGCGTGTGATCGAACGCAAGACCGCGGTGCTGTTCGCCGCGGCCACGCAATTGGGCGCGGTGCTCGCGGGTTTGTCTGAAACGCAGGAGCAGGCGCTGCGCCACTACGGCATGCAACTTGGTTTCGCGTTCCAGATTGCCGACGATCTGCTCGACTACGTTTCCAACGCGCAGACGCTGGGCAAGAACGTCGGCGACGATCTGGCCGAAGGCAAGCCGACCTTGCCGCTGATCTATGCGATCGAATGCGCCTCGCCCACGCAGGCCGAAACTCTGCGCCGCGCGCTGCGTTCGGAACGGTTGTCTTCGCTGCAGACGATCGTGGACGCGATCCGCGATTCCGGCGCGGTTACGCGCGTGCGCGCCCGCGCGCAGAGCCACGCCAATTCTGCGCGCAAGGCGCTGGCCGAATTGCCGCCGTCACGTTACCGCGATGCACTGGACGCGCTGGCGGTGTATGCCGTCGAACGCGATCATTGACCTCCTGAAAACGCTTCGTCGAGCCAATCGTGCATCAGCTTGAATGCACGCTTGGCGGCCTTCGGGTTGTAGACGCAGCCCGGCGGATTGGCCGCTTGCGGTTCGGCGAAGCAGTGCACGGTGTGGCCGAACACCACGAACTGCCATTCGGCCGCGCTCATGCGCATCTCGTCCATGAACTTGTCCGCATCGGGCATCGTGCCCTTGTCCTCCGCTCCGTTCATCGCCAGCACGTTGGCCTTGATGTTCTTCGCCAGTGAAGGATCGTCCGTGGACAAGCCGCCATGGAAACTCACCACCGCGGCGAGGTCCGCACCGCTGCGCGCGAGATCCAGCACCGACGAACCGCCGAAGCAGAAACCGATCGCGGCGAGACGCGATGCGTCGATGCCGGACGATTTGTCATGCGCCAGCTTCTTCAATTCATCGAACGCGCCGGCCACCCGCGCGCGCATCTCCGGCCGGTTGCCGAGCAGCGGTTTGACCGCGGCCATTGATTCCTTGTCATTCGCGGGCCGCAAGTCTTTGCCGTACATGTCACCCATGAAGATCACGTAATCGCTTTTCGCGATCGTCTTGGCGAACTCGATGTTGGTGGCGTTGATGCCGCGCCAGTCCGGAATCATCAACAGCGCCGGTCGCGGCGTCTTCACCGCGTCGTCCCACACCAGCACGCCGCGCATGGCCTTGCCGTGCGCGGTGTAGTCGATGGTCCTGGTCTGCATCGCCGCGTGGGCGAGGGGCGTGAAGCCGAACAACAATCCAGCGAGCAACAGCAGGCGGGTACGCATGATCGTCTCCTTTCTGGATCAGATACGCCCGGCAGCATGGTCTGCCAGGCGACGCTTCAAAGGCCGGAGCGCGCCCACCGCGCGCATGCCGATTCCGCGCAGCGCGACCAGTGGCGGCGCGCGCAGCGCGAACATCCGCGCCAGCGCATCGAACGACAGCGCATCCAGCGTGTCGGCCGAACGGCGGCGGCGCGCATAACGTTGCAGCACGTGCGGTGCGGCAAAGTCGCGACTCGCGTCGCGCGCTTCGCTCAAGACGGAAACGAGTTCGTCCACGTCGCGCAAGCCGAGGTTTGCGCCTTGTCCTGCAAGCGGGTGCACCGCGTGCGCGGCGTCGCCCAGCAACACGCAGCGTTCGGTCGCGTAGCTGTTCGCCAGTTGAAGACGCAATGGAAACGATGCGCGCGGGGCGGTTTCGATGATGCGGCCCAGACGAAAATCGGTCGCGAATCCGACCGCTTCGCAGAATGCGCCGTCATCGAGGTCTAGCACACGCCGCGCGTCGCTTTCCGGCAGGGTCCAGACGTCCGAACTGCGGCCATCGCGCAGCGGCAGCAGCGCGATCGGGCCTTGGGGGAGAAAGCGTTGCCAGGCGGTCGCCTGATGCGAACGTTCGGTGACGACGTGCGCGACGATTGCGCGTTGCCCGTAATCGCGTCCGCGCACGGCGATGCCGGCCTTGTCGCGCAATGCGGATTTCGCGCCATCGGCGATCACCAGCAAGCGCGCGGACAACGGCTCGCCATCGTTCAATTCCAGCGACACGCGATCGGCGCGCATTGCGAAATCGCGCACTTCGCCGGGACACTCGCACCGCACGCCGGCCGCATCGAGCGCCATCCACAGCGTCCACAGCAAGAGCTTGTTCTCGACGATCCAGCCGAGCTCTGCGCGGCCTTCGCTCTTGGCATCGAAATCCAGCTCCGCTCCGCTTTCGGCATCCCACACATGCATGCGCGAGTAGGGCGACACGCGCGCATCACGAACCGCGCTCCACACGCCGAGTTCATCCAGCAATTTTGCGGACGATGGCGCCAGCGCGATTACGCGCAGGTCTTCGCGTTCGTCTGCGCTCCACGGTTGCGGTTCGCGCGCTTCGATCAGCACGACTTTGAAACCTTTTCGCGCCAGCGCCAGCGCGCAGGCCGCGCCGATCACGCCGCCGCCGGCGATCGCGACATCCGGAATCGCACGGCGCGTGTTCATGGTGTGTGTTCCAGAGCAGCACTCGGCGGCGCCCCGCGCCAGCCCATCCCGCGTTTCGCCAGTGCCCGCTTCAGCGGCGGCACGCTGTCGAACGCGATCAGCGCCAACGAACGCAGCGGCGCGATGGCGGACTGCGGCAGGCACGCCAGCGAGATCAGGCCATGACTGAAAGCCAGCACGCCTTCGCGATCTGGCCTGCGGCGAGCGGCGTACTCGCGCAGCAGTCCATGCGCACCGGGATCCTCCGCGCTTTCGATCAGTTCGGCTAGCGTCAGCGCATCGCGCAGGCCCAGATTGAAACCCTGCGCGCCGATCGGATGCACGGTTTGCGCGGCGTTGCCGATCACCACCGCGCGTGGCGCGACCAACGATTGCGCCAAAACGCGGCGCGCACGGTGCGCCTGCCGCTTGCCGGGCCGCGTCAACCTCCCCAGCTTCCAGCCGAAACGCCGTTGTGCCAGAGCGGCGAAATCGGCGTCGCTCAATGCCAACACCTCGTCGGCTCGATCGGAAGCAACCGTCAATACCAGTCCGCAGCGCTTGCCCGACAGCGGCAACAGCGCGACCGGACCTTCGTCGGAGAATCGTTCGTAGGCGCAGCCGTCCGGATCGCGCTCGGGCGTGACCGTGCAAACGACCAGGCTCTGCGCGTAATCGTGTTCGTCGGCAGCGATGCCGGCGTGCGCGCGCACGAACGAGTCGCTGCCGTCGGCGCCGATCAGCAGTCCGGTTTCGATTTCGCGGCTTTCGTTGCCGATGTGCAACGTTGCGCGCCAGCCCGCAACGCGTCCGTCATTCCGGACCCAGCGCAGCGGCGATCCGGAATCCAGCTTTTCCATGATTACCGGCGAAAGCTTCTCCAGTTTCGCCGGCATCAGCCGCGTGATGTTCCGACATTGCTGAAGCCGCTGCTCCAAGGCATTCCCCAGCTCCCGCGCGGGAAGCGTCGCACCCAAGGCGTCCACGCGCGCATCGGCTGCCGACAAGCGTGCCGCACCGAATTCTCCCGCACGGCTGACATGCAGCCGCGTTATGGGCGTGGCGCCTTTTACGTATTGCCAGACCCCCAAATTCGTCAGCGCGTTCACCGTCGCACGGGCAAGCGCCAGGTTGCGCTCGTCGTAGCTGGGCTGTGCCGGCGCGCGCGGCGGGAGTGCCTCCACCAGCGTGACGCTGCGGCCGGCCGCATCCAGGGCGATCGCAAGACTCGCACCGACCAGTCCGCCGCCGATGATCAGAGCCTGTCCCGGACTTGATCCGGGAATGTCCGCTTGATCGTGCATCGCCGGATCATAGCGCGATGTCTTCATGGCGATCTGCACCGCGCTGTTTGCGCTAAGCTATCGGATATCCATTCTTTTCCCGCTCGCCGGGGCGAGCGGGGCGATCGAGGACCGAACCCATGTCGCGCACCGAAGTTTCTGCTCTGTTCTCTCCGCGCAACCTGGTGTTGTGCGCGATGATCGCGTTCGCGGCCGGTTACCGGCTGCTGGTGCACTACGCCGCGGGCGCATTGCCGTGGAATTTCACGCCAGTGGAAGCGATGGCGTTGTTCGGCGGCGCGTATTTTGCCGACAAGCGGCTCGCGGTGATCGTGCCGTTGCTGGCGCTGCTGATCGCCGATGCGGTGATCGGCTTCTACGGCGCGATGATGATCGTGGTGTACGGCTGCGTGGCGCTGACCGCATTCGCAGGATTCTCGCTTCGCGGCCGCGCACGCGCGTGGAACGTGCTGGTCGCCGCTGTCGCCAGCGCCACCGGTTTCTACCTCGTCACCAACTTCTTCGTTTGGCTCACCGGCACGATGTATCCGCACGACTTCGCCGGACTGATGACATGCTACGTCGCCGGCTGGCCGTTCTACGAATACGGTTCGTTGCCCGGCACGGTGCTGTGGAGCGGATTGCTGTTCACCGGCTTCGCATTACTGAGCCGCCGCTGGTCCGTGTTGCGCGTTGCTGCGGCGTAATCCGCGCGAGCCGTGGGCAACCGGCTTTCGAAGATCTATACGCGCACCGGTGATGATGGAACGACCGGTCTCGGCGACGGTACGCGCACAAAAAAAGATTCCGCGCGCGTCGAGGCGTACGGCACGGTCGATGAGTTGAACAGCACGCTGGGCGTATTGCTCGCCGCGCCCGATCTGCCGCTGCCGGTGATCGAAACGCTGACTCAAATCCAGCATGACCTGTTCGATCTCGGTGGCGAGCTGTGCATTCCGGGCATGGCGATGATCGACGATGCCGATGTCGCGCGGCTGGAGACCACGCTCGATCAGTTCAACGCCGATTTGCCGCCGCTGAAGGAATTCATCCTGCCCGGCGGCGGCATGGCCGCGGCGCAGTGCCATGTCGCGCGCACGGTGTGCCGCCGCGCGGAGCGCCGCGTGGTGACGCTGGCGCGCGAACAGAACGTGCGGCCGCAGGCGCTGCATTATCTCAATCGCCTCTCCGACCTGCTGTTCGTGCTGGCGCGCGTGCTGGCACGCGCGGGTGGGCATGGCGAAGTGCTGTGGCAGCACGAGCGCCGGAAACGGAGCACATCCTGAGCGAGATGCGCCTCTACACGCATCTGGCCTGTCTGGAGCACGACACGGGTTTCGGACATCCCGAATCGCCGGCGCGGTTGCGCGCGGTGCTGGACGCGCTGGACGATCCGCGTTTCGCGGGCGTCGAACGGATCGAAGCGCCACGCGCCACGCGTGAACAACTGCTGCGCGTCCACGATGCCGCGTACGTCGAGGGCATCTTCGCCAACGAAGGCCATTCGCTGCGGCTCGATCCGGACACAGTGATGTCGCCCGGTTCGCTGGAAGCCGCGCTGCGCGCGGCCGGCGCGGTGTGTGCTGCGGTGGATGACATCATGGATGGAAAGGCATCACGCGCGTTCTGTGCGGTGCGTCCGCCCGGCCATCACGCGACGCGCGACACGGCGATGGGTTTCTGCATCTTCAACAGCGTCGCCGTCGCCGCCGCGCATGCGCTGGAACGGCACGGCGTGCAACGCGTCGCGGTCATCGACTTCGACGTGCACCACGGCAACGGCACGCAAGACATCTTCTGGAACGAGCCGCGCGTGTTGTATTTGTCGAGCCATCAGATGCCGCTGTATCCGGGCACCGGTTCGCACAACGAGCGTGGCGCCGGCAATATCGTCAACGCGCCATTGCCGCCCGGCGCGGGCTCGCACGAATTCCGCGCCGCGTGGGATGAAATCCTGTTGCCCGCGCTGGATGCGCACCGCCCGCAACTGCTGCTGATTTCCGCCGGTTTCGACGCGCACAAAAACGATCCGTTGGCGCAATTGCAACTCGAAACCGGCGACTACGCCTGGATCACGCAACGTTTGTGCGCGCTGGCTGACACCCACGCGGAAGGCCGCATGGTTTCAGTGATGGAGGGCGGCTACGACTTGACGGCACTGCGTGAATGCGCAGCGGCGCACGTGGCGGCGATGATCTGAACCTCAGGAATCGCGCGAATTGCGCCGCGCGCCGCGAAATAGTACCATTTCAGTCCCCATTCGAGGATTCGCAAGGTGCTTCGGGTCAGCCGGCTCGCCGACTACGCTTCCGTGGTGATGACCTGCCTGGCGCGCCAGCCGCGCGAGGTGCTGTCGGCCGTGCAGATCGCCGAGGCCACGCGGCTGGAATTGCCCACCGTCAGCAAGCTGCTGAAGTCGCTGAGCCACGCGAATCTGGTCGAATCCTTCCGCGGCGCGGCCGGCGGTTATCGGCTATCGCGCTCGCCCGGCGAGATCACGCTGGCGGAAATCGTGGAAGCGCTGGACGGCCCGATCAGCTTGACGGAATGCACCGCCGGTTGCGAACGCGAATCGCATTGCGAAGTCTCGCGTGGCTGGAAAGGCATCGGCGGCGCGGTGGATGCCGCATTGCGCGCGGTGAGCCTCGCAGACATGTTGCGACCAGTATCCACGAAACGCGCGGCGCGCCCGCGAGTCGGAGCGTGACGTCATGGCGACCGAACGCACCGACCTGCAGCAACTGCTGAACCGCCGCTACAGCGCCGGTTTCGTCACCGATATCGAAACCGATTCGCTACCGCCGGGTTTAAGCGAGGACGTGATTCGCGCGCTCTCCGCGCGCAAGCGCGAACCGGAATGGATGACGCAATGGCGGCTGGAAGCGTATCGCCATTGGCTGACCATGACGCCGCCGCATTGGGCGAAGTTGAGCATCGGCCCGATCGACTTTCAGGCGATCAGCTATTACGCCGCGCCGAAAGAAGGACCGAAATCGCTGGCGGAAGTCGATCCGAAGTTGCTGGAAACCTACGACAGGTTGGGCGTGCCGCTCCACGAGCGAGCCAGGCTCGCCGGTGTGGCGGTGGATGCGGTATTCGATTCGGTGTCGGTCGGCACCACGTTCCGGAAAGAATTGGCAGAAGCCGGCGTGATCTTCTGCTCGATGAGCGAAGCGATCCGCGAACATCCAGAACTGGTGAAGCAGTATTTGGGAACCGTGGTCCCGCAGCGCGACAACTTCTTCGCCGCGTTGAACTCCGCCGTGTTCTCCGACGGCTCGTTCGTGTTCATCCCGAAGGGCGTGCGCTGCCCGATGGAACTCAGCACGTACTTTCGCATCAACGCAGGCCACACCGGACAATTCGAGCGCACGCTGATCGTCGCCGAAGAGGGCGCGAGCGTGTCGTATCTGGAAGGCTGCACCGCGCCGATGCGCGACGAGAATCAGTTGCACGCGGCGGTGGTCGAACTGGTCGCGCTGGAGCGCGCCAACATCAAGTATTCGACCGTACAGAATTGGTATCCGGGCGACGAAGAAGGCCGCGGCGGCATCTACAACTTCGTGACCAAGCGCGGCGACTGCCGCGGCGACGATTCGCGCATCTCCTGGACGCAGGTGGAGACGGGTTCGGCGATCACCTGGAAATATCCGTCTTGTATTTTGCGCGGCGACCGCAGCGTCGGCGAATTCAATTCGGTGGCGCTGACGCACCATCGCCAGCAGGCCGACACCGGCACCAAAATGATCCACATCGGCCGCGACACGCGCAGCAAGATCGTTTCGAAAGGCATCAGCGCCGGCCACGGCCAGAACACCTATCGCGGGCTGGTGAAGATCGAAAAGAATGCCGCCAACGCGCGCAACCACACGCAGTGCGACAGCTTGCTGATCGGCAAGAAGTGCGGCGCGCACACCTT
>DAIOUL010000021.1:0-35087 GCA_036759545.1 Rhodanobacteraceae bacterium | reverse complement strand
CACGCTTCTGGCGCCCGGCACACGGTCTTCTTGGATTCCCCCTGTTCCTGACGACCGCCGGGCGCCAGTCCTTTTCGGAAGCTGCCCGACACCGTTCAGTGCGTCTCCCGCCGGCGCGCGATCGGCCCCTGACCTCCGATCTAAGCGCGCTCGCGTAAACGCTACATGCGCCGGCGGGAGTTGCGCGAAAGTAGGATGCAGGGCGCGTGCCAAAGCTGGGTCCAGCAAGCCTCGGCTAAAATGGCGCGATGAATTTTTACGATGTCATCGTCGTCGGGGGTGGTCACGCCGGCACCGAAGCCGCGCTGGCGGCCGCGCGCTGCGGCGTGCGCACGCTGTTGCTGACGCACAACGTCGAAACCATCGGCGCGATGAGCTGCAACCCGGCGATTGGAGGGATCGGCAAGGGGCATCTGGTCAAGGAGATCGATGCGCTGGGCGGCGCGATGGCGATCGCTGCAGATCGCGCCGGCATCCAGTGGCGCACCTTGAACGCTTCCAAGGGCCCGGCGGTGCGTGCCACGCGATGCCAGGCCGATCGAGCGCTGTACCGCGCGGCGATTCGCCGCATGGTCGAAACGCAGTCCAACCTGCACGTGTTCCAGCAGGCTGTCGATGACTTGCTTATCGAAAACGGCCGGGCCGTCGGCGTCGTCACGCAGATGGGCCTGCAGTTGCTCGCCCATAGCGTGGTGCTGACCACCGGCACCTTCCTCTCCGGCAAGATCCATATCGGCTTCGCGAACTATTCCGCCGGCCGCGCGGGCGATCCGCCGGCGACCGCGCTTGCGCAACGATTGCGCGAATTGCCGCTGGGCGCGGATCGCCTGAAGACCGGCACGCCGCCGCGCATCGACGGCCGCAGCATCGATTATTCGATGTTCACCGAGCAGCGCGGCGATGATCCCGCGCCGGTGTTTTCCTACCTCGGTTCACGCGACGAACATCCTCGCCAGGTGTCGTGCTGGATCACGCACACCTCCGAACGCAGCCACGAAATCATCCGCGCCGCGCTGGATCGCTCGCCGCTCTACACCGGCAAGATCGAAGGCGCCGGTCCGCGCTATTGCCCATCGATCGAGGACAAGGTGGTGCGCTTCGCGGAGAAGGCGTCGCACCAGATCTTCATCGAACCGGAAGGGCTGGAAACAACGGAGATCTATCCGAATGGCATCTCCACCTCGCTGCCGTTCGATGTGCAGGAAGAACTGGTGCATTCGATCCGCGGCTTCGAGCACGCGCACATCACGCGCCCGGGCTATGCGATCGAGTACGACTACTTCGATCCTCGCGGGCTGCATCCGTGGCTGGAAACCAAGGCGATCCAGGGTTTGTATTTCGCCGGGCAGATCAACGGCACCACCGGCTACGAGGAAGCCGCCGCGCAAGGCTTGCTCGCGGGCTTGAATGCCGCGCGCGCGACGAAGGATCAGACGCCCTGGTGGCCGCGCCGGGACGAGGCCTACATCGGCGTGCTGGTGGATGATCTGACTGCCAACGGCACCCTCGAACCCTATCGAATGTTCACCTCGCGCGCGGAATATCGTTTGCATTTGCGCGAGGACAACGCGGATCTGCGTTTGACCGAAAAGGGTTTTGAGCTGGGGCTGGTGCCGCGCGAACGCTACGACGGGTTGTGCCGCAAGCGCGAGGCGGTGGAACGCGAAACGCAGCGCCTGCGCGAATTGCACGTCGCACCGAACACCGCGCGAGGCGTCGCGCTTGCGGAGTCGCCGCTCGCGATCGCGCTCAGCCGCGAATGCAATGCGCTGGAACTGCTGCGCCGCCCGGAACTGGACTACGGCAGGCTCACCGCGATCGAGGGCTTCGGTCCGGCGCTCGACGACGAGAACGCGGCCTTGCAGGTCGAGGTGCAGGCGAAGTACGCAGGCTATCTCGAACGCCAGCGGGAGGAGATCGAACGCGCGCAGCGGCACGAAACGACCGCGATCCCGCAAGGATTCGACTACGACGCCGTGCGCGGACTGTCCGCCGAAGCACTTTCCAAATTGAAACGCGTGCAGCCCGCGACGATCGGCCAGGCACAGCGGATCAGCGGCATCACCCCGGCGGCGATTTCGCTGCTGCTGGTGCATTTGCGGCGCAAGCGTACAGCGGCGTAGGAGCGCGCCTGCGCGCGAAATGAAGATGTCGCGACGTGATGGTGCCGAAAGGCCGGCTCCTGCAAGCCCTCCTTGAAGGAGAAGGAGTGAATAGCCCAATTCAAACGCCTGTATTAATCTAGCCCCGCCCTTTTCCGGCTGTGGGGAAAGAATCATGTCGTGTATCCGCATCCTCGCCGGCGCGCTCGCGCTGGCCATTTCCGGCGGCGCCGCTGCCGCGCAATTCGACAACGTAATCGTGTTCGGCGACAGCCTGAGCGACAACGGGAATCTGTCGTACGCGGAAGGACTGCCATTTGCGCCCACGCGCTTCACCACCAATCCCGGATTGGTGGCGATCGAGAACGTATCGGACTACTACGGCATTACCCTCACGCCGTCGCTGCTGGGCGGTACCGATTTCGCCTTTGGCGGCGCCGGCATCCTCAACAACTCGCCCGGCACGCCGCCGACGGTTCCGTTGCTTTCGCAGCAGATACAGATGTATCTCACCGCCACCGGCGGCAAAGCCGACCCGAACGCGCTGTATTCGATGTGGGGCGGCGCCAACGATGTCTTCTACAACGTCTTCCTCTATCAGAGCGGTGCGATCACGCAGGCGCAATTGCAGGCAAACCTGCAGGCGGCGGCGCAAACCGAGCTCGGCCTGATCGCGGAACTCGGCCAGGCCGGCGCCAAGCGCGTAATCGTGTTCAACCTGCCGGACATCGGTCAGACGCCTTCGTCACTCGCGCAGGGCCCCACCGCCAGCGCGCAAGGCACGGGACTGTCGATCATCTACAACAGCACGTTGAATGCGGGTCTGGCGCAAACCGGCGTGGACATCATCCCGATCGACACGTTCGGTTTGCTGCACGAAGTGATCGCCGATCCGGCGCGCTACGGTTTCACCAATGTCACCGATGCGGCGTGCGGGCTGACTTCCACTTCGCTGTTGTGCGGCCCGCAGGGGTCCGGCCTGCCGTACACCTACGCTCCCGGAACCGACCAGACCTGGTTGTTCGCCGATGGCGTGCATCCCACCACTGCGGCGGATGCGCTGCTGGGCGAATACGTCGTGTCGGTGATCCAGGCACCGGGGCAGCAATCGCTGCTGCCCGAAGCGCCGCTGCAGGTGAGCGATGCGGTGGCACGCAGTCTGCGCAACCAGGCCATGGCGCAATTCGGTGCGCCTGCGGATGGCACGCCGCATGGTTTCGCCGACTACAGCTATAGCCAGCAGAAAATCGACGCAACCATGAACACGCCAGCGTCCGAAGGTCATTTCAACACCTTGACCCTGGGAGGCAACGTGCGCACCAGCGATCATCTGTCGCTGGGGCTTGCCACTACTTTATCGCACGACAACGCCGGCTTCGACAACGGCGGCGGCTTCAAACTGGACGAACTGTTGAGTTCGGCCTATGTGATGTATGACTGGCAGGGCGGCAGCTATCTGGGCGCCATCGGCAGCGCCGGCACGCTGCAGTTCCACGATGTCGAGCGCGCCATCGTATTGGGTCCGACGACCCGGATCGAAAGCGGCTCCACATCCGGTTCGCACATCGCGCTCACGTTGACCGGCGGCTGGTTGTTCGGTACTGACGCGCTGCGCACCGGACCGTTCGCGGACGTGGGATACCAGCGCGTGCGCGTCAGCGGATTCGACGAGAACGGCGGCGACAGCACGGCGATGACTTTTCAACGACAGGAACGCGAAGCGATGGTCGCAACCTTGGGCTGGCAGTTGATCGGCAATTGGCAGGCGGGAGAGACAGCGCTGCACCCATACGCGCAACTCGCCTGGAATCACGACAGCAAGGCGGACCCGCAAGACGTGCGCGCCGGCCTCGTCGACATGCCGGGCACTTTCGCGATGCCTGGTTTTGCTCCTGACAAGACCTGGGGCAGCGCGGGCGTCGGACTCGCCGCCGATTTCAACCCGTCCTTCTCGATGTGGGCCAGCTACGACGGCCGCTTTTCCGACAGCAACCAGCGCGTCAACAGCGTGAACTTGGGCGGGAAGCTGAGATTCTGAAGCGCACTCAGAGCTCAGGACTGAAGCTGAGGTTTTGATCCGTGGTCATGACCGAAAGAACATAACAAGCTCGTCATTCCGGGGCTGCGTCGGACGAAGTCCGGCGCAGAACCCGGACTGCGTTTGCAGGATTGCAAACGCGAACGCCGAAGGCGGCCCGAAGGGCGAGCGCCACGGACGGCGCGAGTAATCCAGCTTTTCGACTTGGACAAAAAGCCAAAAACTGGATTACAAAGTCCATCCATGGACTTTGCCCTGCGGGCCAACCTTCGGTTGTTCAAATTCGTTCCAGACGAATTTGTCCGGCTTTCCCCGGAATGACGAATGAAATTCTGCAAACAAAAAGCCGCGCATCAGCGCGGCTTTTTTTCTACGACACTGCAACGACGCATCAGTGCTTCGGCTTTTTGTTGAACTTCTTGTAGAGCGCCTCGGCCTGGTCGTGCAGTGCGCTGGCGGCGTCGTGCGAGAGTTCGCTGACCTTGCCGTTCTCCTCGTGCTGCTTCAACACCAGCTCGCCATTCTGGTCCCAGCCGGCGCGGTCGGTTGAACTGATCGGCGCGCCCTTTTTCGGGCTGGTCTCCTGCACCACTACCCAGGGATTGCCGTTCTGGTAGGCGTAGTCGGTGCTGGTGTAATTGCCCTTGTCGCCCTTGTCCACCAGCTCGCGGATGAACTCCACACCGTCCTTGTCGGAGAACACCTGCCAGCCGCGCGAGGCCTGATCGTTGGAAGCCGTGCCTTGCGTCATCTTCATGCCGCCAATGCGGCTTTGCATGGTCTTGAAATCCGACAGCATCTTGTCGGCCGCCGTGGGCTCGGCGACGAGTTGCAGATTGACGTTCGCGGGCGCGCCGTGGGTCAGCACCGGAGTCTGCAGCGTGGTCGAATACACGCGGCCGTCGTTTTCCATCTTCGCCTGCAGCACATAGATGTCGGTCGCCTTGATCTGCTTGGGATCGAAGCTGATCTCGAATTTCTGCGGTATCTGCGGCGGCGCGAAAGACTGGCTGTTCACCGGCACGCCCGGCTGCTGTGTGACATCCATCAATGTCAGTTCGAGCTTGGCTTGCGGCGTCACCTGCACGCTCTGGTCGGCCAGCGTGACCGTGCCCGTTACCGCACTCGGTGCCGGGGCCTGCTGTTCGGACGGAGCCGGGCCGGCGTTGCTGTTCTGGTTATTGGATTGTCCGTTGCAGGCACCGAGCAGGAGTGCGGCGATTGCCAACGGCAAAACAAGCTTGCGCATGGGGGATCCTTGTGGTTCAGCGGGAGCGCGCAAAGGCGTCGAGCCGATAATGCTACCCGGCGCGGCAGCGCGGCGGAAGCCGGAATCAGCATCGTCCCTCGACAATTCCTGCACTGTGCAGGAACCGTCAAATGGGACTTCACAGGAACGGCAAGCAAGGCGCTCGAATGAGGTCCAGGTATGAAGCCGGCGGCGCAGCCGCCGCCGGCCCCACTCCACTCCCCAATGCCGCTGTATGCCGAAGCTAAAGAAAAGTTAACCGGGCGTCAAGCGGGCCGGAAAGGGCTTGACAAGTTGCTTCGCCGTTAAACCTGCGTTATGGTCCGCACACCTGCGCGCGGGAGAGGTGCGCAGCTCCCGCAGGATTCCTCTCTGCATGAATGGACGTATGCGGCCGGTCCGGACCGGCAGGAACCGAAGCAGCTCGTACGATCGACACAACCCCGGGGAGTACTCCGAATGAATCGCAAAATCCTTGCCACCGCGATTTGCGCTGGCTTGTTCATGACTGGTGGTGCTTGGGCGCAGGACAACAGCGGCCAGACGCAGGATCAATCCACGCAAGATCAGACCACCCAAGATCAAACCACCACCACTACTACGACTACTACCGCGCAGACGCAGAACGAGCAGCAAAAGAAAACGCTGCAGGCCGTCGTGGTAACCGGCTCGCTAATTCCGCAATCGCAAATCGAGTCGGCCAATCCGGTCATTACCTTGTCGGCGCAGAAACTGCAAAGTCAGGGCTTCGGCACGGTGTACGACGCGCTGCGCGCGCAGCCCCTGTCCACGGGCTCCGTGCAGGACAACCAGTTCACCGGCGGTTTCACTCCCGGAGCGCAAACCATCAGCTTGCTGGGTCTGGATCCAGGTTTCACCCTCTTCCTGATCAATGGCCATCCCATGGCCGATTACCCGCTGCTGTACAACGGCTCCAGCAACTTCGTGGATCTGTCGAACATCCCCGTCGGCATGGTCGATCACATCGACATCCTGCCGGGCAACCAGTCGGCCATTTACGGTTCCAGCGCCATCGCCGGCGTGGTGAACGTCGTCCTCAAGCAGAAGATGGACGGCTACGAATTGAACCTGCGCGGCGGCGGTTACACGGGTGGCGGCGGCGCGAATGAGCGTCTTGAGTTTCTGGGCGGCTACAATACCGACAAACTCAACCTAATGTACGGTGTGCAGCTCAGCAACCAGCAACCGATGTTCGGCTATTCGCGTTCGCTGACCAATACTCAGAACATCGCTTCGCGCGTTTTCCTGGACGTGAACGGGAACACCGGTCTGTACAACGATCCGGGTCCGGATGCGTGCGGACCGGTATCGGGCCTGTATGGCGGAACCGTCAGTTATCAGTATCGGCCCAACCACGGCTACTACTGTGGAAGCAAGTCGGTGTTCGGCTACGCCACGATCCTCAACTCACAGAAGTCGGGTACCGGGTATCTCAACGCGACTTATGCGTTGAACGACAACACCCAGCTTTACGGCAACATCCTCTACAACGTCACCAACACACGTTTCACCAGCGGCCCATATTTCTGGGGCGGCCTGACTCCGAACGGTTACATCTTCAACGGGGCAACCGGTGAATTTGAACTGTTCCAGCATATCTTCGCGCCGGAAGAAATCGGCAGTTGGGACTTGTACAGCACCCGCGATCTCGAGCGTACCTACAACGCATGGGGCGGAGTGAAGGGTTCAATCGGATCATCGAACTGGGACTACGACGTGTTCTTCGCGCGGTCGCAGCAGACCTTGAACGAGTCGCAACGCTGGCCACTGCTGGCACCGGTTGACGCGTTCTTCGAAAATCAGTTCCTGGGACCGCAACTCGGAACCTATTACGGGTATCCGGTCTTCGCTCCGAACAAAACAAACTTCTACAAGCCGATTACGCCTGAGCAATATGCCACGTTCAACGGCGACATTCAGAGCCGCAACCAGACCTGGACGCAGAACTTCAACATCCAGCTCACCAACAGCGACCTGTTCGACTTGCCGGCCGGCCCAGTCGGTTTCGCCGGTGTTGCCCAGATCGGCGAGCAGATCTGGTCCAACCCCGGCGATCCGCGCGTCATCGCGGGCGATTTCTACGGCCTGACCGGCACCTCCGGTGGCGGCGCCCGCAACAACTGGGCGTATTCCGCCGAGTTCCGCATCCCGATCTTCAAGATGCTGACTGCAGACATTTCCGGCCGCTACGATCAGTACAGCAACCATGGCGGCGGCGTCGACGGCGATGCCACCTACAAGGCGGGACTGGAATTTCGGCCGACCGACACCTTGCTGTTCCGCGGCACCTACTCGACGGGCTTCCGGGCTCCCGACATGGCCTACGTGTTCGGCGGACAAAGCGGCTTCTTCCAGCCGGGCCTGACCGACTATTACCGTTGCGCGGTCCAAGAGCCGAACGTGCCGCTGACGGACTGTAACTATTACGGTAACCAGGACCCGTTCGCACTGCACACGGGCAACCTGAATCTGAAATCGATCACCTCCAAGTCGGCTGGTTTTGGTGTGGTCTGGTCGCCTACCAACAACTTCGACATCAAGGCGGACTACTACGACATCCGCATCAACAACGAAGTGCAGTTGCAGTCGATCGATGCCCTGCTGAAAACCGAAGCCGCCTGCCGTCTGGGCCAACTGGACATCAATTCTTCAGCGTGCGTCGCGGCACTCTCGCAAGTGTTCCGTTCGCCGCCCAACAACAACCCCAATCTATCCCAAGCCTTGCAGCAGGTCACGGTGTTTCCGATCAACATCGCCAACGAACGCGTGTCGGGCATCGTTGCCTCGCTGGATTACAAGTGGGATATCGGCCGTTTCGGCGATCTGGAGTTCGGCGCCAATTACAACGTCACGTTGAAACATACACAGCAAGCAGCGCCGGACGATCCGGAAGTCGACCTGCTGCGGTCTCCCAACCTGCCGCCGTACTCCACCGAGTTCAAGACGATCGGGAGTGCAAGCCTCACCTGGAACATCGGCAACTGGTCGACCACGTTGTACGGCACGCGCTACGGCAAGACCGCCAACTACGACGCGCAGACCTACGGCTACGGCGCCACGCCGTACGCCGGTGCCGTGGCCCCGTGGATGATCTACAACGGCAGCATCCGCTACAGCATCACGCCCGACATCAAGATCAGCGGGATCGTGAATAACATCAAGAACTCGATGCCGCCGAGCGACACGTCCGCCAATCTTACCCAGCCACCGCTGTCTTCCCCGTACTACAACCAGTTCAATTACAACCCGTACGGACGTCAGTTCTGGGTCGAACTCGACTGGCGCTTCGGCAAGAGTGGCAGCTGAGAAACCGCAACATTTGTTCACTCAAGGGCCGGCTGCAAAGCCGGCCCTTATTTTTTTGTGATGCCTTCGCCGACCAGCCCGGCAGCCCGCAGCGCCTGGAGCACGGGCGTCATTTGTTTCTGGTAACGCCGCCACTCGCCCAGGGTGCGCGTGTGGATCGGTTCGCGAACCTGCGCGCTGCTCAAGGTATTCACCGCGGTGGTGTTGCGGGTCAGATCGCTGCACCCTGATACCGGGCGCAATCCGCAATGCGCGAACACGGCGGCGAGCGTTTCCTCCGGGTTTTGCACCAGTTCCCGATATGACACGTCCAGCACGGTGCCGGGCAACACTTCATGCCAGTGATGCATCAGCTCTCGATAGCGGATGTAATGCGTAGCCAGCGCATCCATCTGGTAGCTGTAAGGGTAACTTTCTCCGAACAGCGCCTTGTAATTGGAAAAACATACGTCCATCGGATCGCGGACCATGTGCACGATCGGTGCTTGCGGCAGCGCGCGGTGGATCAGCCCTACCAGCGTGTAGTTGAACGGCAGCTTGTCCACGAAAAAAGGGCTGCCCGGCGTGCGCCATTGGGTCTGTAACAAATACCTCCTGCCGAGTTCCGCGTAGTCGATCTGCGGCAGGCGCTCCAGCAGCTTCGCATCGATCACGTCTTTGCCGTGAAGATTCGCCGCCCAGCGAAGCTGATGGGGAAAATCGGGCCGTTCACCGGTGGACACCACGTCCGGATGGTTGTCGAGCAGGCGATCGAGCAGGGTGGTACCGCTGCGCGGCAGACCCACGATGAAGATCGGCACAGGTCCGTCGATGCTGGCGCCGTCGACGCACACGAAATCGGAGCTGACTGTTCGCCTGATCGTATCGAACAGCTCGCCCTCGCGCGCCAGATCGTGCTTCACGCGCGCATACATGATCGCGTTGCCTCGCTGGAGTGCGGCGAACGCCTCTTCGTAGTCGCCCAGATCCTCCAGTTCTTTGTATTGCGCGAACTCGAAAGCCGCGTGGTCCTCGCTGCCTGGCTCCACACGCCGCAACTGCATGCGGATGTAGTCGAGATGATTCGAGTCGGCGGTCTGCTTGCCCATTCGTGCCAGGGCCAGCGAAGCCCTGCCGAATGTCGGCCCCAGTTGCAGGCAGCTTTCGAGTCGGCTCCGCGCCTCGGCGACGCGCCCGTTGAACTGCAACTGCAGCGCGTGGAAATAACGGAAATCCGGGCTGTCGTAACCCAAGGCCTGCGCACGATCCATCAGCGCGAGGCCCGTGCGATCGTCACCCAGCATCTGGTAGACGTGTGCCAACATCACGAGTTGGTGACCTTGGAGATTCCTATTCGGCGCATCGAAGCGCACAAGGCAATCGCGAGCGGCGACCGTTTCGCCGATCCGAAGCAGGCAATTGACCGTGGTGGCGATGACCTCCGCGTCGTCCGGCATCATCCCGGATGCCGTGACGGCCTGCTCGGCGGCTTCGCGCACACGGCCGCAATCCAGATACACGCTAGCCAACAGCATGCGCGCCGCCACGCGCTGCGGATCTCGAAGAACCAGCGACTCCAGCGCGGCCCGCGCGGCCGGAATCTGGTTTTCGACGATATAACACTGCGCGCGTCGCCAGAGCTTCTCGGCAAACGGATCCCTCGAACCCACCGGGCGATCAATGGACGACAGATATTCCATGGGCTGAGAGTGCTTCTCGCAGAGATTGGAGTTGTGGCGCGTACTGTTGCGATTGCTCAGACACGCGGGTTCGATCGGGCTCACGGATCCGATTCGCCGGTGCTCGCCAGTCCGCGTGGGAGCGGAGCAGTTCCCATCCGATCCCGCAGAAACCGAGAAGCTTGCGCACCGCTTCTTCCGGCTTGCCCGTCAGCTCCGCGCAAGACTGGTCGAGAATTGCGCCAGGTGCAACCCCGCGCCAGTGCATCATCAAGCTGTGGAAGCGCGCATGATGCACCGCCAGCGCCGCGAGGTCGTATGTGTATTCGTGGGTGTCGCCGAAATAACTACGATATTGCTTGAAGCAGGCATCCATCGGATCGGCGGTAACGTGCAGGATGCGTGCGTGCGGCAGCGCGGCGTGGATCAGGCCGGCGTACATCCAGTTGTCCGGCTGGCTGTCTATGAACCACGGTTTGCCACGTGCGCGCCACTGCGTTTGCGCGAGATAGCGGCTCCCGAGCTCCTCGAAGTCCAGCATGGGCACGCGTTCCAGGAATTGTTCGTCCTGCGTGTTGCGCTGGTCCGCGGCCCAACGAAGCTGCTGCTCGAAATCATTCAATTCGCCCGCGTCGGTTACGTCCGGGTGGGCGCCCAGCCATTTCGCGACTTCACGCGTGCCGGAGCGCGGCAGGCCGACGATGAAGATCGGCTGCGGCCCCTCGCGTTTCGTTTGTGCCGGGCGCAAGGCCTCGCGCGTGCACAAGGCGATGCACAGTTCGAACCAGCGTTGCATGCGCGCCACGTCGCAGCGTTTGCGCTGCGCCATGATCGCATTGGCGCGGGTCAACGCAGCCCACGCGTCGTCGTAACGGCCTACGTCCTCGAGTTCCTTGTACAGCGCGAATTCCAGCGCAGCGTGATCGCGCGAGCCGCGCGTCACGCTTTTGATTCCACCGGCGAGCGTGTTGAAGTGGTTGCGCTCGCGCGTTTGCACGCGCAGGTTGCACAACTCCAATGCGATTTCCCCGTGCGTGGGTCCGAGCAGAAAGCCAAGTTCCAGCTCAGGTTCGGCTTCGCCGGCGCGTCCGAGACACACCAATTCGCGGCCACGCCGGTGACGGACGCCGTCGCCGTCGAATCCCAGCTCGCGCGCGCGATCCGCGTGCGCCAGTGCCTCGGCGTGTTCGCCGAGCGCGTGCCGGTGATCGGCCAGGCGGATTAGCAGCGTGTCGGAGCTGACGTTCTTCAGGACGGACCGCTGCAGACATTCACGTGCGGCAACCGACTCTCCGACGCGCAGCAGCACGCCCGCCGTTTCGCAAATCAGATCCGGGTAATCCGGCACGCTGCGCGCGGCGTGCAGCGCGTGTTCCGCCGGTTCGCGTACGCGGTTCTGCCTCCAGGCGAGATTGCCGAGCGCCAGCCGCGCCAGAGTGTGATCCGGATCGGCGGCAAGCAGCGCTTCCAGTGCGGCACGCGCCGGCGCGGCGCGCTTGGCGGCGAGATGCACTTGCGCTTGCGACCAGAGTTGTGCGGTTTGCGAAACAGAATCGGACATCACAGCAGCGCGATGTCGGCGATCGCGTCGAACTGCGCCTTGACTTGCGCCAGCAGGCGAATGCGGTTGGCGCGCAGCGCCGCGTCTTCGGCCATGACCAGCACCTGGTCGAAGAACATGTCCACCGGCGTTTGCAGTTGCGCCAGCCGCGCGAGCCGGTTTTCATAATCGCCACGCTGATTCGAGGATGACTCGGCCTTCGCGCCTTGCAGTGCCTGCCACAGCTCGCGCTCGGCCGGTTCGCGCAGATATGTTTCGTCGATCTGCAGCAAAGCGGCGGCGCGCGCATCGATCCCTTCCTTGCGCAGGATGTTGGCGACGCGTTTGTTGGCGGCAGCGAGATGTCCGGCTTCGGGCCGTTTTGCGAATGCGGCGACGGCGCGCAAGCGATGATCGAAATCGAGCAGACTCTCCGGCGCGACCGCCACAACCGCTTCGAATTGCTGCGGCGTGAACCCGCGCTCGGCGTAGTAGCCGCGCAGGCGGTCGAGGATGAAGGCGTACAGCTCGTCGGCCAATTCGATGCGCCGCGCGTGTGCATCCCTCTCAGACTTCCCTTTGGCGTCCGACGAGAATGCGCTCTCGGATATTTGCTCCAGCGCTTCACGCAAACACACGCGCAAATCGAGTTCGATCCGGCCTTCGATCAGCGTTCGCGCCAAGCCCAGTGCGGCGCGGCGGAGCGCGAACGGATCCCTGTTGCCGGTGGGTTTCAAGCTGATCGCGAAAATGCCGGCCAACGTGTCGAGCTTGTCGGCGATCGAAAGCACCTGCGCCAGCGGCCGATCCGCGATGCCATCTTCCGCATTGCGCGGCCGGTAAAACTGATCCAGCGCGTCCGCAACGTCGCGCGGCTCGCCTTGCGCGGCGGCATAGTGCCGGCCCATCACGCCTTGCAGTTCCGGGAACTCGCCGACCATGCGCGTCATCAGATCGCAGCGGCTCAACGCCGCAGCGCGCGTAACCAGCGCCGCATCTACTTGCACGCCATTGTCGCGCAGACGGTTGGCGAACGCGCGCGCAAGTTCGGCCACACGCACGGTCTTGTCCCACAGGCTGCCCAGCGCCTTCTGCCAGGTCACCTCGCGCAGCGCCTGTTGATGCGATGCCAGCGGAGCTTTCAGGTCTTCGTCGAAGAAGAATTTGGCGTCGGCGAAACGCGGGCGGATCACGCGCTCGTAGCCGTGGCGGATTTGCGCCGGCTCCTTTGGTTCAATGTTCGCGACGCCGATGAAGCGCTCGGTGAGTTTGCCCTGCGCATCGAAAACGGGAACGAACTTCTGGTTCGCCTCCATCGTCATTACCAGCGCTTCGTGCGGCACGGCAAGGTAATCGCGATCGAAAGTGCAGCCGATCGCGCATGGCCATTCGGTGAGATTGGCGATCTCGTCGCACAAGGGGCCGGAAAGGCGCGGCGAATCGTCACCGCCCGCCACGTTTTTCACCTGCTCGCGAATACGCGCGCGGCGCTCGGCCGGGTCGGCCAATACTTTCGCGGCACGCAATGCATCGAGATACGAATCCGCATCGGCCAGATGCACGGGCTTGGCATGCATGAAGCGGTGCCCCCGCGATTGCCGGCCGCTCTTCAGGCCCAGCACTTCGCCCTCGATCACGCGATCGCCATGCAGCATCACCAGCCAATGCACCGGCCGCACGAAGGAACAATCGTGATCGCCCCAGCGCATCGGTTTGGCGACCGGAAGCGCATCCAAGCTTTCCGAAACGATCTGCGAAAGCAATTCGGCCGTCGATTGGCCCGGCGTGATCGCGCGATGCACGAAACGTTCGCCTTTGGCGTCACTCGTGCGCTGCAGTTGTGTCCATTCGACGCCGGCCTTCTGCGCGAAACCCAACAGCGCGCGTGTTGGCTCTCCGCTCGCATCCAGCGCGATATTGACGTAAGGACCGAAAGATTCGCTCTCCTGTTCGGGCTGCGTCGCAGCGACATTCGGCACGTACACAGCCAGCCGCCGCGGCGTGCAGAACGCGCGTGTGTGTTCGAAGTCCGCCGCGATACCGCGCTTGCGCAGGCCATCACACACGCCTCGTGCGAACGCTTGCGCGAGTTCGTCCACCGAGTGGATGGGGAGTTCTTCCGCGCCGATCTCTACCAACAATGGCCGCAGCACCTCAGCCATGCGCGCTCTCCGCGATTTCGGGGGCGGATGTTTTCGCGACATAGCTTTCCGCCACAGCGCGCGCCAGTGCGCGCACGCGCAGGATGTAGCGCTGGCGTTCGGTCACAGAGATCGCGCGGCGCGCATCCAGCAGATTGAATGCATGCGACGCTTTGCACACCTGTTCGTATGCGGGCAAAGGTAGATTCAACGAAACCAGTTTCTGTGCTTCGGCTTCGCAGGCATCGAAGCGGTGAAACATTTCCGCGACATCGGCGTATTCGAAGTTGTAGGCGCTCTGCTCGACTTCGTTTTCGTGGAAGACATCGCCGTACTTCACCACGCCGTGCGGCGCATGTGTCCACACCAGATCGAACACACTGTCCACGTTTTGCAGATACATGCACAAGCGTTCGAGGCCATAGGTGATCTCGCCGGTCACCGGCTTGCATTCCAGGCCGCCGGCCTGCTGGAAATAGGTGAACTGGGTGATCTCCATGCCGTCCAGCCACACTTCCCAGCCCAGACCCCACGCACCGAGCGTCGGCGATTCCCAGTTGTCCTCGACCAGCCGCAGATCGTGCACCAGCGGATCGACGCCGATTGCCCTCAGTGAGCCGAAATAGCGCTCGACGATGTCGTCGGGATTGGGCTTCAGTACTACTTGATACTGGTAGTAGTGCTGCAGGCGATTGGGATTCTCGCCGTAGCGGCCGTCTGTGGGGCGCCGGCAGGGCTGCACGTAGGCCGCGGCCCAGGGCTGCGGTCCGAGCGCACGCAAAAAAGTCGCCGGGTGGAACGTGCCGGCGCCGATTTCGATGTCCAGCGGCTGCAACAGCACGCAGCCTTGATCGCCCCAGTAGCGGTTCAAGGTCTGGATCAGTTGCTGGAATGTGGGACCGGTCATCGGTGCCCCGCGAATAAAGCGCGTTAGTATAGCCACGCACATTCGAGGCACTGCGCATGGCCGTCAATCCGCATCCCCGCACCGTTGCGACCGTACTGGGCCGGCGCGGACGGCTGGAACTGGACGAAGTGCTGGCGACGCTGATCGCCGACGGTCTGCTGTCCGCGGAAGACGCCAAACGCGTGCGCGGTTCGGACCGCAGCGGCAAGAGCGCGGTGGAACTGCATCCGCTGGTGCTGATCGGCACCGCGAAAGTGCCCGATCAGCGCAACCCCGGCAAACCGCTTTCGGTCGAATCGTTGACCACTTGGCTGGCGGCAAAGGCCGATCTGCCTTACCTGAAAATCGATCCGATGAAGATCGATGCCGCCGCGGTGACGCAGGCTGTCTCGCATGCCTACGCGCAACGGCATCGCATCCTGCCTGTCGCGGTGGACGGCAGCTCCGTGACGTTCGCCACTGCGGAACCTTTCGACACGCACTGGGCCGCCGATCTCGCGCAGATGATCCGGCGCGAGGTGAAGCTGGTCGTCGCCAACCCGCTGGACGTCAATCGTTACCTGTTGGAGTTCTACGGCGTGCAGCGCTCGATCGCGCTGGCACGCGATGCAAAACAGGAAGACTACGACGCCGGCAAGATCCTCAACTTCGAACAATTGCTGGAGCTGGGCAAGGGTGGCGAGATCGGCGCGGACGATCGTCATGTCGTGCATATCGTCGATTGGTTGCTGCAATACGCCTTCGATCAACGCGCCTCGGACATCCACTTGGAACCGCGCCGCGATGCCGGACAGATCCGTTTCCGCATCGACGGCGTGTTGCACAAGGTGTTCGAACTGCCGCCGCCGGTGATGACCGCGGTGACGGCGCGCGTGAAGATTCTTTCGCGCCTCGACATCGCCGAAAAACGTCGGCCGCAGGACGGCCGCATCAAAACGCGCTCGGCGGGCGGGCGCGAGGTGGAGTTGCGCATTTCGGTGATGCCGACCGCGTTCGGCGAAAAAGTGGTGATGCGCATCTTCGATCCCGACATCGTGGTGAAGGCGTTCGCGCAATTGGGTTTTTCGCCCGACGAAGAAAAATCGTGGCGGCAGATGGTTGAGCGCCCGCACGGCATCGTGCTGGTGACCGGGCCGACCGGTTCCGGCAAGACCACCACGCTTTATTCCACGCTGAAACATCTGGCCACGCCTGACTTGAACGTCTGCACGGTCGAAGATCCGATCGAAATGGTTGCGGCCGAGTTGAACCAGTCGCAGGTGCAACCGGCGATCGACTTCGATTTCGCGGCTGGTGTGCGCACGCTGCTGCGGCAGGATCCGGACATCATCATGGTCGGCGAGATCCGCGATCTGGAAACCGCGCAGATGGCGGTGCAGGCATCGCTGACCGGCCATCTCGTCCTCTCGACCCTGCACACCAACGACGCGCCGAGCGCGGTGACGCGTCTGCTCGATCTCGGCGCGCCGCATTACCTGATCCAGTCGACGCTCGCCGGCGTGGTGGCGCAACGTCTTGTGCGCACGCTGTGTCCGCACTGCAAGGTGGAGGGCGCGCCGGATGTCGATGCGTGGCGCGCCCTGACGCACGGCTGGGATCTCGCGCCGCCGGAACGCGTGTACGTGCCGACCGGTTGCCTGGAATGCCGCAACACCGGCTATCTCGGCCGGACCGGGATCTACGAGATGATGCCGATCAGTCCGCGCCTGCGCGCGATGATTTCGCCGCAACTGGATCTCGCCGCGTTCAACGCTTGCGCGCTCGCCGAAGGCATGCGGCCGCTGCGCATTTCCGCTTCGGCGCAGGTGGCGCGCGGGATCACCACGATAGAAGAAGTGATGGGCGTGCTGCCGGCGGAATGATTGCGAAGATCAAAAAGCGGCATCCATGCCCGCACTTTTCAATGTGATTTACCCAACATGTCCGCATCTCCGCTGTTGATCATCCAGACTGGCGAAGCGCCGCAACCGATCCTCGAAAAGCTCGGCGGGTTCGCGCAATGGTTCCGCGCGTCGATGCGGCTGCGTCCGGAGCAGGTGCGCGTCGTGCGCGTGGACAGGGGCGGAAAACTGCCGCAGCCGAAAGCTGTGGCGGGCGCAGTGGTCACCGGTTCGGGTGCGATGGTCACCGACCGCGAGCGCTGGAGCGAGGACACCGCCGCGTGGCTGCGCAATGCAATGGACGCGGAACTGCCGCTGTTCGGCGTCTGCTACGGCCACCAGTTGATGGCGCATGCGTTCGGCGGAACGGTGGGCTGGCTCACCTGCGGTCGCGAGATCGGCACACAGCCGATCACGCGCAATGGTCACATCGACGCGTTGCTGGACGGCCTGCCCGCGAATTTTCCGGCGCACACCACGCACCGGCAGAGCGTGATCGAAGCGCCGCGCGGCGCACAGGCGCTGGCAAGTTCGGCGGCCGATCCGCATCAGATCCTGCGCTATGGGCCGAACGCGATCTCCACGCAATTCCATCCGGAGTTCGGCGTGCGCGCGATGCGTGCCTACCTGCGGTCACGCGAGGAGGCACTTCTGGAGGAAGGACGAGACATCGCCGCGCTGGAAGACGAAGTCACGCCCACGCCGGAAGCGCGCTCGCTGTTGCAAAGGTTCGCCCGCAAGGCGCTGCGAAGTTAGGCGCGCAGCCTGCGCGCCACCGCGCCGCGCGAAATCAGCGCGAAGGCAATGCCGAAGGTGAAGCCGGCGATGTGCGCCCACCACACGACGGTCCCGAATCCGGGGCCGGCCCAGGTGAACAATAGTTGCAGCAACACCCACATTCCGATCATCAGCCACGCCGGCACGCGCACGAATTCGAAGTAGAAACCCAGCGGCAGCACCAACCCGAGGTGCGCGCGCGGAAACAGCGCGAGATAAGCGCCGACCACCGCCGAAACCGCGCCGCTGCAACCCACAATCGGCGCGGTCGCGCCCGAGAGCGTCAGCGCGCCGACGACGTTGGCGAACGCGCCGCCCAACAGGAACAGCCACAGGAATCGCTGCGCACCCAATGCGCGTTCGGCCGAAAAGCCGAAGATCACCAGGAACAGCACGTTGCCGACCAGATGCAGCCAGTCGGCATGCATGAACAGCGCGGTGAACAGCCGCAGCCACGGCCACGCCGAGAATGGATGATGCGGATCGAACAGCCGCGCCGGCACCGTGCCCCAGCGCGCCAGCACCGCGTAGCGCGCTTCCGGCGAAGCCAGCATCAGCCAGCAGAACACCGCCACGCAGGCGGCCACCAGCAGCGGAGTCGCCCAGCGCAGACGGCTATGGTGACGGTCGGGCACGTAAACGAACATGCGCGTAAGTTAGCGTTGTCTTGCCCGCCAGACCAAGACGCGTTTCGCGGCCTCATAAAAACCACATCCGGCCATCATGATCGGCACGGGGTGTGCGGCTATAGTGCCGGCGCCGATCGTCGCTGCGGCAGCTCGTACACCGAATCTGCCGAACAAGGAGCCGGGCATGTCTGCAGAAACTGGACGCACCCGCACCCCCGCATGGCACGAACTGGGGGCGATCTTGCGCGGCAAGCTGCTGCTGCCGGGTGACGAAGCTTACGAAGAGCGCCGTCACGTCTGGAACGGCGCGATCAACCGGCGCCCACTGGCGATAGCGCAATGCGTGGATGCCGAAGATGTCGCGGCGGCGGTCAAGTTCGCCGCGCGTGAGCACATTCCGATGACGGTGCGCGGTGGTGGCCACAACGTCGCGGGCCTGGCCGTGCGAGACGATACGTTGATGCTGGACCTCGGCGCAATGAACCACGTCGAAGCCGATGCTTCGTCTCGCGTCGCGCGTGTCGAGGGCGGTGCCTTGTGGCGCGACGTGGATGCCGCGTCACAACCGCGCGGGCTGGCAACCACCGGGGGTTTTGTTTCGACTACGGGCGTGGGCGGATACACGCTCGGTGGCGGAGTAGGCTGGCTGATGCGGCGTTGCGGGCTGGCGATCGACAACCTGCTCGGAGCCGATGTGGTACTGGCGGACGGACGCAGCGTCGTCGCCAATGAGAACCAACACGCCGATCTGTTCTGGGCGCTGCGCGGCGGCGCCGGCGGTTTCGGTGTGGTGACGCGCTTCGTGTTTCGCCTGCATGAAGTAGGCAACGTGTTGGCGGGCGCCGTTTTTCATCCGATCGCCGCTGCGCCCGATTTGCTGAAAGCTTTCCGGACCTTCGCTGCGGAGGCGCCGGACGAGTGCACGCTGATGCTGGCATTCCTGACCGCACCGCCCGCGCCGTTTCTGCCGGCGCACGCGCACGGCACGCCCATCGTGGCGCTGGCCTGGTGCTGGAGCGGCGATCCCACGTACGGTGAGCAGGTCCTCGCGCCGCTCACGGGATTCGGCCAACCGCTCGGACGCGTCGGAGGCATCATGCCCTATGCCGCCTGGCAGCAGACCTTCGATTCGCATGCCCCCGCCGGCGAGCACTACTACTGGACGACTTCGCAATTCGACGCCTTCGATGACACGATGATCGATGCGCTGGTCCCGCTTGCCGGTGCGTCACCCGATCCCTTGTGCGAAGTGCACGTGCATCATCTCGGCGGCGCGGTCTCGCGCATTCCGGACGACGCGACCGCGTTCTCGCATCGCGACGCACCGTTCTTCATCAACGTGATCGGACATTCCGCAGCCGCCGGAAACTTTGCCGCGATCCGCGACTGGACGCGCGGACTGCGCGCGGCGCTGGCGCCCTGGGCATGCGCAGGCATCCAGCCGAACTTCGCGGGCGAGGTGACGGATCTGAATTCGCGTGCGCATGACGCCGACACGCAAACAAAACTCGCGGCGCTGCGCGCGCGCTACGATCCGGACGGATTGCTGACTCCCGTGCGCGCACCTTGAGCCGCGGAGATTTTCGTCAGCAGTGCGCGCGCTTCCGCCACGACATCTTCGAAGCGCGCCGAGGCGCCTTCCGCCTGCGCGAGCTTGAATTCGGTACCCAGCGCTTCCTGCGCTTTTCGTGCGGCGGTCTGCTGCGCTTTCCGCCAGTGCGGCATCAAGGGAGCACCGGTCAATTCGCGCACGCGCGCCGCAGCCGCCAGGAAACGTGCAGCGCTGGCGAACTCGCCGCGGTCGGCCGCCAAGTAGGCCGCGCCCTCCACGCAGCCGGCGACCCCGCGCCAATTCCGGACCTTGACGAAGAGGTCCATGTTCTGCAGCCAGTCCGCTTCACTGCGCCGGTCGCCGAGGTAGTAGTGCTGCAAGGCCAGATTGATCTGCGCGTAAGCCAGCTGGAAATAGTCGCCGTGCGAGGACGCGCAGTCCAACGCCTCGCTCAGGCTCGCAGCCGCCTGGACGTGAAGATCGCTCGACGCGAAAGCGATGCCGCGGCCCAACAGAGCCATCGAACGCAACCACGAATCGTGCTGTGCCTGCGCGATATCCAGGGCGGCTTGCACGCAAGTTTCCGCGGCGGGTAAATCTCCACAGGTGGCGAGTTCGAGGGCCAATACCGCCTGACCCGCACCCGCCAGCCAGGTTTCCCCCAACTGCGCGGCCAAGGCGATGCCTTCACGCAGGCGCGGCGCCGCGCGGTCGTGCGCCTGGCAATGGTGCAGTACCGTGCCGACAGCGATCAAAGCGCGCGCGCGGTGCGTTGATCCCTTTCCCACCTGGAGCGCGCGTTCCAGCCATTGCGCCGATTGTGCGTAGTCGGTATTGCTCCGGAAGTACCAGCAGAGGTTGCCCACCAGCGCGAGCGCGCTGTCGGCGAATTCGGGCTGTGTCATTGCGAAATCGAATGCTGCGTGCAGGTTGACCCATTCGCGCTTGATGCGGTCGTACCAGACGTGTTGGCGTTCGCTGAGAAGTTCCGTATTGACACGCTCGGTGAGCTGGACGAAGTGCGCGAGATGCGCCTTGAGCGCGCAGGTTTCGTGGCCGCTCGCAGCAAGGCGTTCCTGCGCGAACAGACGTACACTGTCGAGCAAGCGATAACTGGGGGGATTGGTGGCGCTGTCCATCACGAGCAGGGACTTGTCCATCAGCCCGCTCAGCAGATCCAGTGTTTGCGATTCGTCCAGTCCGAGGGCGGCTCCCATCGCGGCGGCCCCGCCCAGCGTGCAGGCGCCCGCGAAGATGCTCAACCCGCACAGCAGCGATTGTTCGTGCTCGGACAGCAGGGCAAAGCTCCATTCGAGGAGGGAGCGCAAGGTCTGATGGCGCGCGGGGCGATTGGGATTGTCTTCCGCCAAGGCGAGCAGGCGATCATCCATTCGCGCCAGCAATTGTTCCGGACTCAACAGCCGCAGCCGCGCGGCGGCCAGTTCCAAGGCCAGCGGCAGGCCCGCGAGACGGTGGCAAAGCCTCGCCACATCGCCGGCATTGTCCGGCGTCAGCGCGAAACCGGAGGCGAACGTGCGCGAGCGCGTCAGCAATAATTGCACTGCGGGAACACGCGACAGACTGGCGACCTGCTCGTCACTGATCCATTCGCCCTCCGGCGGCAGTTCCAGCGCCGGCAACGGGTAGAGCGACTCGCCGGCGCAGTTCAATCGGCGCTGGCTGGTCGCCAATGCGCGCAGCTCGGCGCACGCCGCGAGCAAGCTCGCCAGCACCCGACCCAGCGGTCCGGTTATGCGTTCGCAGTTGTCGAATACCAACAAGGCACTGCGTGCGTGCAGCAACTCGCTCAAGTGCGCGACCAGATCCTCCCTGTCGGCCGCAATGCGGATTTCAAAAGTGCCGGTCAGCAGGCGCGCCAGTCCTTGCTCGTCTGTTTGCATCGTGCAGTCGAACAGCCAGACGCCATCGGGAAAATCCGCGGTGATCTGCCGCGCGGTTTCCAGCGCGGCCTGGGTCTTGCCGATGCCGCCGGGCCCGGTCACCGTCACCAGGCGGTTTTCGTGCAGAAGCCGCCGCAGTTCTTCTATGTCGTGATCACGCCCGATCAGCGCACCGGTGCGCTCGGGTATCCGTGCGCGCGCAGGTGGTGCAAAACGCAGGGACGACGAAGAAATCTCCGGCGTGGTGTGCTCCAGTGATGCGATGAAGCGATAACCCAGACCGTGTACGGTCTGGATGCAGTGCGGATTTTCGCTGTCGTCGGCCAGCGCCTTGCGCAATTGCGCGACGAGGCGGTTGAGCGTCGCCGGCGTGACGTAACTGTGTCCCCACACCGCATCGAGCAGTTGATCGCGGCTCAGCAATTGACCGGGATGCGAGAGGAATTCCAGCAGGACGGCGAACGCTTTCGGTTCGACCGGGATCTCGCGCCCGCCGCGCAGCAGCCGGTGCGCGCCCGCGTCGATGACCACGTCGGCGAAGGCGAACGTGCCCGATCCCGCCGGATGCACCGGCCCCTTGACCGTCCCCATGATGATCCCGACCAGCGAACGCCGGCGCCCCCTCGAACGCCGCGTTCTCTCGCAAATTCCCTATCTATCCATCATGACTCGGATATCCCGCTGGCGCAGTTTATACGCCGACGGACGGCGCGTGCCGATCCGCCCGACAAACTTCCAGGAGACCGCAATGAACATCCGTCTGCAAGCAGCCATCGGACTGGCCCTGATCGGCCTGTCCACCGTCGCCATCACCCACAAGGCGCAAGCCTGCGGCTTGGACATGCACTTCACCGCCGGACGCTGGTCGATGCCGATGTATCGGCCCAGCGGCAATCTGCCGTTGGCCCTTCCCAAGGCTGCTGGAACCAAGCAGGTTTCAGCGTACGGCAATCCCCTGCAGCGCCTGTTCCCCCTCACGGGACTCTATCAAGCCACGTTGACCGCCGAGGGCAATCCCCCTCCGGGGCCGCCCGATGGAACCATTATCGACGAGCCTCTCGTCACCTGGCATGCGGACGGCACCGAACTGATGAACTCGAGCAGGAACCCCCCGTCCGGCAGCTTCTGCATGGGCGTGTGGGAGAGGACAGGCCAGCATAGCTACGCGTTGAACCACTATGCGCTGGCGTGGGATCCGACCGGCCAGGTTTTCATCGGGCCCGCCAACTTCCATGAAAGCGTCAACCTTTCGAGGGACAACAACTCCTACACGGGCGCTTTCTCGATCGATCAATACGCGCCGGACGGTGTCACCTTGCTCGGACACGTGCAAGGCGACATCACGGCCACACGCATCACGGTCGATTCGAACTGACGAGCCCAACTCGACGAAAGGAAGTCCGGCGCGGCAGGATGCCGCGCCGGATTCGCTTGCATTCACTCGCTCGAGCGCAATAGCACACGCGCGAAATTGCGTTTGCCGACCTGCAGCACGCCTTCGAACCCGGGTTGCAAAACGCGCTGTGCGTCTTCGATGACCTCGGCATCGATGCGCACTGCGCGTTCTCTTATCTTGCGATTGGCTTCCGAGTTGCTCGCCGTCAAGCCGGCGGCGGTCAGCAGCGCCGGCAATCTCAATCCTTCCGGCGGCACGGCGATTTCGGTCAGCGGCAACAGCGCCGTGTCGCCCTCACCGCGCACCACCGCGTGCCACGCCGCGATCGCACGTTCGGCTTCCGCGTTCCCGGCGAAACGCGCGGCCAGTTCGCGCGCCAGTTGCAGTTTGAAATCGCGCGGATTGGCTTTTCCGCTTTCCGTCTCGCGTTTCATGCGCGCGATGTCGTCCAGCGATTTTTCGAACGACAGCAACTCGAACCAGCGCCACATCAGCGCGTCGTCGATCTTCATTGTTTTCGTCACGATGTCGATCGCAGGCTCGTTGATGCCGATGTAGTTGCCCAGCGACTTGGACATCTTGTTGACACCGTCGATGCCTTCCAGCAGCGGCATCGTCAACACGATCTGCGGAGCTTGCCCGTGTTGCTCCTGCAACGCACGGCCCATCAGCAGATTGAATTTCTGGTCGGTGCCGCCGAGTTCGACATCGCACTTCAACGCGACCGAGTCGTAACCCTGCACTAGCGGATAGAGGAATTCGTGGATCGCGATCGGCTGCTGCGCGGCATAGCGCTTGGCGAAATCGTCGCGCTCCAGCATGCGCGCGACGGTGTGCGAAGCGGCCAGTTTGATCATGCCCGCCGCGTCCATCTTGCCGAACCATTCGGAATTGAATCGCAGTTCGGTGCGCGCGCGATCCAGCACCTTGTAGACCTGCGCGGCGTAGGTTTCGGCATTCGCCAACACTTCTTCGCGCGTCAGCGGTTTGCGTGTGACGTTCTTGCCGGACGGGTCACCGATCATGCCGGTGAAGTCGCCGATCAGGAAAATCGCCGTGTGGCCGAGATCCTGGAACTGCCGCATCTTGTTGAGCAGCACGGTGTGGCCCAGATGCAGATCGGGCGCGGTGGGATCGAAACCCGCCTTGATGCGCAGCGGCCGACCGAGTTTCATGCGCGCCCGCAATTCGCCTTCTTTCAGGATCTCGTCCGCGCCGCGCCGAATCAGCGCGAGCGATTCGTCCGGTCCGAGTTTTTCGTTGCCCATCTTTGTCGTCCGCAAGCGAGCTCGCGCAGGAAAATGCGCTCGCGTTCGCAGGGTGAAAGTGCCGTGGAAGTTAATTGTGCGTTAAATGAGAAACCACGCGCAAATCTTTGTGCGAAAAGGGATTGACGCCGCGTTTACAAGGTGGCTATGGTACGCGCGCCCGCCGTTGTTGTCCGCTGGAATTCCGCCGATGAAGTCTCGTCCGCGCCGCGCCGCCGTTCCGCACCACGTGCGTCGTCAAGCCATTTGCCGCAAGGCGCAGCGCCGACATTCCCGTTTTTACGCCCGTTGTTCGCATTGGTCGTTCGGCCGCGACGTCCTGGCTGCGCCGATCCGCTGGAGCCGCGAACGCTGGGTGCTCGCGGGTGGTGCCCTGCTGCTGGCATTGCTGACCGGCGTCGGCTTGCCGGTGTGGGCGAAGGCGATGCGGCATCCGGCCGCGCCGCCGCCTCACACCACATTGGCGCTGTCGCTGCCGCCGTTGCCGATCCAGCCGTCGGTGCCGGCGGTGGAAGACTGGCAGGTGGTGCGGGTGAAATCCGGCCAAACGCTGGCCGACATTTTTCAGGATCATGATCTTTCCGCCAGCGATCTGGCGCGAGTCCTGGGCAGCGGCAAGGATGTCGATGCGCTGAAGCATATTCATCCGGGCGACGAGATCGCCTTCCTGCTCGGCGGTTCCGGCGAGTTGCGCGCGCTGCGTTTCGATCGCGATCCGGCCAATCGCGTGACATTGCTGTTCAAGAATGCGAATGGACCGCTGGTGGAAGAAGTCACCCCGCGCGCGGTGGAACGGCGCGAACACGTGGCGCACGGAGTGATCGAAGGTTCGCTGTTCGCCGCCGGCAACCAGGCGGGAATGAGCAATGCGATGATCCTGAAGCTGGCCAAGGTGTTCGGTTACGACATCGACTTTGCGCAGGACCTGCAGGCCGGCGACAGCTTCACGGTGATCTACGACGACGTGTATCGCGACGGCGAATACCTGCACGAAGGCGACATCATCGCCGCGGAATTCGTCAACGACGGCAAGCGCTACACGGCGATGCGGTTCGAAAGCCCCGATGGCGATGTCTCCTACTACAGCGCCGACGGCCGGCCGCTGAAGAAATCCTTCCTGCGCACGCCGGTGGACTTCACCCGCATCTCTTCGACGTTCGGACTGCGCAAGCATCCGATTCTCGGCTACATGCGCGCGCACAAGGGCGTGGATTACGCCGCACCGATGGGCACGCCGATCTATGCGGCGGGCGACGGCGTGATCAAGTTCCGCGGCCAGAAGCACGGCTACGGCAACTTCGTGATCATCCAGCACAACAAGGACATCAGCACGGCTTACGGCCACATGTCGCGTTTCGCCGCCAACGAGCGCGTGGGCGAACACGTGCGGCAAGGACAGATCATCGGCTACGTCGGCATGACCGGCATGGCCACCGGTCCGCACCTGCACTACGAATTCCGCGTGGACGATGTGCAGCGCAATCCGTTGACGGTGACGTTGCCCAAGCCCGAACCGCTGTCGGGCAAACTGATGGCGCAATTCCGCGCGCAGAATGCGCCACTGCTGGCGCGCATCCAGATGGTGGACGACAACCGCCGGCTGGCCAGCGCTGCGCGCAACGACAATCACAACCTCGATTGAGCGTGTGGCGCAGAACGAACGTGCCGCGCTGTACCTCGGACTGATTTCAGGCACCAGCGCCGACGGCATCGATGCGGCGTTGTGTTCGTTCGATCCATCGCCGCGTTTGCATGCGGCACTGACGCATCCGTACCCGCCGGCGCTGCGTGCGCGCATTCTGGAACTGGCGCAGGGAGACGGCGCAACCACGCTGGACGAAATCGGCGCGCTGGATGCGCGGATCGGCGCCTGTTTTGCGGAAGCCGCGCGAGCGTTGTTGCAACGAGCCCGGACCGACCCGGCCGAGGTGCGCGCGGTCGGTTCGCATGGCCAGACACTGCGGCACAGGCCGTACGCCGATCCGCGCTTTACGCTGCAACTGGGCGATCCCAATCTGATCACGGAGAGCTTGAGGATTACCACCGTGGCCGATTTCCGCCGCGCCGATTTTGCCGCCGGCGGACAGGGCGCCCCGCTGTTGCCGGTGTTTCACGCGGCGTTGTTCGGAAGGGCTGAGGCCACGCGAGTTGTGTTGAATCTGGGCGGCATCGCCAATCTCACCGTGCTGCGCGCGGACGGCTCGGTGCTCGGCTTCGATATCGGCCCGGCCAACGGGCTGCTGGATGCCTGGTGCGCGCTGCACACCGGCCAGGCGTTCGACCGCGATGGTGCCTTCGCCGCGCGCGGGCAGGTGGATCATGCGTTGCTCGCACGCCTGCTGGACGACGACTATTTTCGTGCCGCGGCGCCCAAGAGCACCGGACGCGAACATTTTCATCTCGGCTGGTTACGGGCGCGGCTCGCTCCAGAGCCGAAACCCGAAGACGTCCAAGCCACTCTGGTGGAATTGACGGCGCGCAGCGTGGCCGATGCAGTACAGGCGCACGCGGGTGACTCGCGCGAGATCCTGGCGTGCGGCGGCGGCGTGCACAACGCGTTGCTGATGCACGCGCTTGGCAGTGCGCTCGCTCCGCGCTGCGTGCGCAGCACCGGCGAGTTCGGTGTGGATCCGGATTACGTGGAGGCGATGGCGTTCGCGTGGCTGGCGCGCGAGCGGTTGGCGGGACGTCCGGGGAACCTGCCAAGCGTCACCGGCGCAAAAGGCTCGCGCGTGCTGGGCGGCATCTATGGTCCGCCGCCACCGGACCCGATCGCCTGAGAATTACGAGAGCGGCTTGTCCCACTCGGAGGCATCGCGCCGCTTACCGAGGTTGCCCGGCGGAATCCTGTCGAACGCCTGCGCGGCATCGTCCAGGAACGCGACTTCCTCGGAATTCCAGTCCGCGTCGGCATCCGGCATGATGTCGGCCGCACACGGCAGCAGATCGTCGAGCACCTGCGCAGCCAATGTCTCGACCGTGCACCCATGTGTGCGCGCGACCGCCCGCAGGCGCGTCATCACGGCTTCTTCCAGCTGCAGCGTCATTGTCTCGCTCATACGGTTCACCCCCGTTTGCTACAGCTCAAGCATGACTCATGCCGGGGCCCGTGTGGCGGGGAGTTGCAAAAATTCACGTTACAAAAGTTCACTTGGCGACCGGAAGCAGGCGAACCGCTGCGCTGCCGATCGTTTTGGGGCGGGCTCAGGAGGCGGCTTGCGGATCGTCGCTCAACCGCCGCCACAGCCAGAGCATCAGCAGCACTGCCGGCAGGATGGACAAAACGGTGATGACGAAATACACCCCGTAGCCGGTCGCCATCACGATGCCACCGGCGAAAAAGCCCAGCAGTTTGCCGGGCAGATTGACCATCGAACTCAACAGAGAGTATTGCGTGGCCGTGTGCTGGCGGTTCACCAGTGAAGACAGGAATGCGACCGTCGGCGGCCCGAGCACGCCGAGCGTGAAATTCTCCCCGGAGATCACGATCGTCAGCACCGCGAGGCTGCCGTGGTGCATCATCAGCCACAGGTACAGCAGATTGCTGCACCCGCAGGCGATGATCGCCACCAGCAGCGTGGGTTTGATACCGAAACGCGCCACCGCAGCGCCGCCCGCGAATACGCCCGCTATCCCGATCCACACGCCATAAATCTTCGTGATCGTGCCGATCGCCGTCAGGCTGAATCCCATGTCGCGATAGAACGGGCTCATGATGCCGCCGATGGTGGCCTGCTCGGGAATCTTGAACAGCAGGATGAACAGCAGGATCACCAGCGCAAGTGCCGCACCGTAACGGCGGAAGAAGTCGACGAATGGATCGATCACGCCGTTGCGCATGGCTTCGCCCCAGCGCAAGGACGCATGTCGATGGACTTGCGGTTCCCGTGCCAGCAGGTTGGCGCCGATCGGGATTGCCATGGCGGCCGCCATCACCACGTACACCCAGCTCCAGGGCAGGTGATCGGCCATGATCAATGCGAATGCGCCGGCCAGCATCAAGCCGAGGCGATAACCCAGGGCATAGGTCGCCACCAGCGCGCCTTGTTGATCCATTGGCGCAATCTCGATGCGATAGGCATCCACAGCGATGTCCTGTGTCGCGCCGAAAAACGCAACGGCCAGCGTTGCCGCGATAAAAACATCCAACCGTGCAGGTGTGAGCGTCGCCATCGCCAGCAGCCCGCCCACCACACCCAATTGCGCCAGCAGCAACCAGCCACGGCGTTGCCCCAGGCGCCCGAATCCCGGCAAGTGCCAATGATCAAGCAGCGGAGCCCACAGAAACTTGAAGACATACAGCATCCCGGCGCTGGCAATCATGGTGATGTCGCGCAGCACGATGTGTTCGGCTTTCAGCCAGTACGCCAGCGTGCCGGCAACCAGCAGGAACGGCAGGCCGGACGAAAATCCGAACAGGCACATCGTCCACGCCGCCGGCTGGGTGAACGCGCGCCAGACGGAAACCTTGGTGGGCCGGGCTGCCGGCACCGCAGTCGCGCTCACCTCGCGTAGTCCTTCAGGTCGTACTCGACTGAAAACGGCGCGTGATCGGAAAAGCGCGGCGCTGGCGTGATTTCGCAGCCGCGCACCTTTTCGCGCAGCGAAGGCGTGATGATCTGGTAATCGATGCGCCAGCCGACATTGTTGGCGCGGGCGGCGCCGCGATTCGACCACCACGTGTATTCCACCGCGTCCGGTTTGGCCACGCGGAAGGCATCCAGCCATCCATGTTTCGGCTGGGCCGAGCCGTCGCCGTGCGCATCCGCGATCATTCCATTCAGCCAGGTGCGCTCGGGCGGCAGACACCCGGAGTTCTTCTGGTTCGACGTCCAGTTCTTGATGTCGTTGCGCGAACGCACGATGTTCCAGTCGCCGCAAAGCACGTAGTCGCGCCCGCTGTGGAGCCACTCTTCGAGGATCGGCTTGATCCACTCCATCGCCTTGAACTTGAAACGCTGGCGTTCCTCGCCCGAGGAACCTGACGGCACGTACAGCGAAACCACGCTGAGATTTCCGAAGCGCGCTTCCAGATAGCGCCCTTCGTCGTCGAACGCGGCCCAGCCCAGCTTCGTGCGTAATTCGTCGGGTTCATGTCTGGCATAGATGGCCACGCCGCTGTAGCCCTTCTTGGTCGTCGCGTCGCGATAGAAGCAGTGATGCCCGTCCGGACGAAACTTCGGATCGCTCAACTGGTCTTCCTGCGATTTGGTTTCCTGCAGGCAAACCACATCGGCATTCTGCCTGCGCAGCCAGTCGAAAAATCCCTTGTTGGCAGCGGAACGGATGCCGTTGGCGTTGAAGGTGATGATTTTCACAAAGCAGGGAGCAGGGCAAAGGGAGCAGGGAAGAGCGTAGCGGATATGTACGTGACGAACCACGCGTGCAATCGGTGGTTCGGTATCACAAGGCGCTGCTCTATCATCTGCTCCCTGCTCCCTGCTCCCTGCTCCCATGCTTCAACCCCACCAACGCGCTTTCCTGGATCTCGCACTCGCGCGCGGCGTGCTGCGTTTCGGCGAATTCACGCTGAAGTCCGGCAGGATCAGTCCATATTTTTTCAATCTCGGGCGTATCGATTCCGGTGCGGCATTGGGGCAGGTGGGCGCTGCATACGCTGCCGCGGCGGTGAACTCGACTCTGGAATTCGACATGCTGTTCGGGCCCGCCTATAAGGGCATCGCCTTGGCCGCGGCCTGCGCCATCGCGCTGGCGCGTGAACACGACCGCGACCTTCCCTGGGCGTACAACCGCAAGGAGGCCAAGGACCACGGCGAAGGCGGTACCCTGGTTGGTGCACCTCTGCGCGGCCGCGTGCTGATCGTGGACGACGTGATCACGGCCGGCACCGCGGTACGGGAATCATTGGCGCTGATCCGGCAGGCAGGCGCTCAGCCGGCCGGCGTTCTGGTTGCGCTGGATCGACAGGAGCGTGGCAGCGGAGCGCTGTCGGCCACGCAGGAACTGACTGCCGAGCAGGGCGTGCCCGTCGTCGCCATCGTGTCGCTGCCGGACCTGATGGGTTATGCGGCCGATCGCGCGGAGTTGGCCGGCCAGCATGAACGGATGGCCGAGTATCGCGCCCGCTATGGCGTATAGGACGCTGAGCGGCGCGCCTTTTGCATGAAGCGTTCTGCTAACTTTCGCCGCGTACCGACATGAGAAAGCCGATGCGCCTGCCCGCCCTGATCCCCCTCCTGCTGTGCGCCAGCGCTGTGTGGGCGGGGAATGTGACGCCGACCACGCATTTCCGCTGGCGCGATGCGCAGGGCGTCGTGCATTACGCCGACAGCATCCCGCCGGAGGCTGTGCGCTTCGGCTATGACGTGGTCAACGATCAGGGGCTGGTGGTTCGACATATCGAACGTGAGCAAACGGCCACCGAACGCGCTGCCGCTGCGGCCGAAGCCGCCCGGCAAGCCAGGACCAAACGTGCGGCCGAGCAGCAGGAATTGGCCGATCGCCAGCTGCTGTCGGCATATCCGAACGAAGCCGAACTGAAGGAAGCGCACGAAGCCAAACTGGCGCAAATGCAGCAGAGCATCAATACCACGCAATCCAATCTGCGCAGTCAGGAACAGAGTCTGGCCGACCTGCTGGCGCACGCGGCCGAATTGGAGCGGACCGGCCAGACGGTCCCGCCATTTCTGCGCAAGCGCGTGACCGAGCAGCGCCAGAGCGTCGCGGACGAGCGCAACGAAGTCGCGCGCATGCAGCGCGACAGACGACAGACCGCGCAGCAATTCGACGTCGAGATGCAGCGTTACCGCATGCTGCGTGCCAAAGAGCAGGCCGAGGCCAGCGGAAGCCAGTAGCCGGTCAATTCACGCGATGCTGCTGGATGTGCTCTGCCAGCGCGCGCAGCGAACCGAAGATGCGGCGGTTGTCCGGATTGTCCGAACGCAACTGGAATCCGTAGCGCTTGGATACTGCCAGCGCCAGCTCCAGCGCATCGATGGAATCCAGTCCCAGTTCGCCGCCAAACAGCGGCGCTTCCGGGTCGATCTGGCCGGCATTTACGCCATCCAGATTCAAATTGCTGACGATCAATTCGGCGAGTTCGTGTTCGGCTGCAGTTTGTTCGGCCATCTGTTTCAATGCTCCACGCCGCCCCCTGCGGCAGCACCGCAGTGTAACATGGTGGGCTTTTGACAGGCTCTCCGTGATGTCTCGAATTCTTCTTCTCACGCGTGGTTTGCAGCCGTGCTGAACGCCGCGGCCCGTTTCGAGGTGCGATACACGCGCGGCACGACCGATCCGCTCGAAGAATCCGGCACCCTCGCGTTGCTCGGTTTCGGAGCAGCGGCACTCGCGGATGATCCGCGCGCGCTGCGCGTGCCACTGACGGCCGTGGGTACGGCGCCGCACGAGCAGTGGCGGGTGGACGCGGAGGTGAATTGCGGCCGCGAGCGTGCGCTGCGCTGGTCATCGGGAGGCGGCTGGCTGTTCGCCGCGCTGGAGGTGCACGAACGTGAACACGGCGGGATCGAAGCCGCGTCGGAATTTGCGTACCGCACGCTGTGCAGCTTCGTCGCGAAGCGGAAAGAGCAATACCTGTTGCGTCTATGGAATTACTTGCATGCGATCAACGAAGGCGAGGGCGACGATGAGCGTTATCGGCGGTTCTGCGTAGGGCGCGCCCGTGGTTTGGCCGCGCACGATATCGAGCGTTATCCGGCCGCGACCGCCATTGGCCACCGCGACACGCCGGGGCTGCTGCAGGTTTATGCATTGTGCGCGATGGAGCCCGGCGAGGCCTTGGAAAACCCGCGTCAGGTCAGCGCCTGGCGCTATCCGCGCGAATACGGACCCACCCCCCCCAGCTTCGCGCGCGCGATGAAACTGCCCAACGGCGGCTTGGCGATTTCCGGTACCGCCGCGGTAGTGGGGCACGCGTCGCGGCACGATCGAGATGTCGCCGCGCAGGTGGCCGAAACGCGGCTCAATTTGAAGGCCTTGCTTAATGCGTCCGGTGTGCGCGATTTCGACGCGGCTTCGCCCTTGAAGATTTATGTGCGCAATCGCGATGATGCGGCGACGATCGAATCCACGCTTGCGGCAGGACTGGATCCTTCCGTGCCACGCGTGCTGCTGATCGGCGACATCTGCCGCAGCGAGTTGCTGGTGGAAATTGACGGGTGGTCGAGCCTGCCGTATTTGCCATCAGCCAGGGGCTGATCGCGCGGCAGGCGAGCTCGAATCTGCGCGGCTTATGTGATGTCTTGAATGGCATGACATCGCGCAGATGAGGGCAGGATGCCGATTGGAAACCGCGCCAGGGATGGCTCCTTGCCACTCGTCGCGAGCAGGCTCGCTCCTACGATTTTTTCTCCGGCCGCTTCCATCCCGGCAGTGTCACTTGGCGCGCGCGCGCCAGCGTCAATTCGCCTTCCGGCGCATCCAGGCTGATGGTGGAACCCGCGCCGATGGTGGCGTCCGCGCCGACCGTCACCGGCGCGACCAGCGCGCTGTTGGAGCCGATGAACGCACCGTCGCCGATCACGGTGACGTGTTTGTTCACGCCGTCGTAATTGCAGGTGATCGTGCCTGCGCCGATATTTACGCGCGCGCCGATCACCGCGTCGCCGAGATACGTCAGATGATTGGCCTTGCTGCCTTTGCCGATGCGCGCCTTCTTGGTTTCGACGAAGTTGCCGACGTGAGCCCCGGCATCCAGCTCCGAGCCCGGCCGCATCCGCGCGAACGGGCCGATGCGGCATGCGCCGTGCGTGGTGACGCCGTCCAGATCGCAGTGGCCCAGCACCTCGGTGCCGGCGGCGAGACAGACGTTGCGCAGCCGGCAGAACGGACCGATGCGCACGTCGTCGCCCAGCGTGACTTCGCCTTCCAGGATCACGTTCACGTCGATTTCGACGTCGCGCCCGTGGCTGACGCGCCCGCGCGCATCGAAGCGCGCGGGATCGACGATACGCAAGCCCGCGAGCATCAGTTCTCGCGCGCGGCGTTGCCGCAGATGTGATTCCAGTTGCGCCAGTTGCCAGGGATCGTTCGCGCCGGCCGCTTCCACCGGATCGGCAAGAGGCACCACTTCGGCGGGCATGTTTTCGTCGGCCGCCTGCGCGAAGACGTCGGTGAGATACAGCTCGCCCTGCGCGTTGTCACAAGACAGATTTCCGACCCACACACGCAAGCGTTCCGCGTCGGCGGCCAGCACGCCGGTGTTGATGGTGCGCACCGTGCGCTGCTCGGCGTCGGCATCCTTTTCTTCCACCACCGCGCGCACGCGGCCGAGGCCGTCGCGCAGCACCCGGCCGTAACCGGAAGGATCGGGATGATCGGCCGTGAGCAGTGCCAGCGGCGCCCCGTTCCGAACCAGGGCGCGCAAAGTTTCCGCGCGCAGCAACGGCACGTCGCCATACAGCACCAGCACGCGCACGCGGTCGGGAACGTCGGCGAGCGCCAGCCGCACCGCATCGCCGGTACCGCGCTGTTGCGGCTGGTGCACCCAGCGCAGATCGCGCATTCCCTCGAACGCTTCTCGCACCTGCTCGCCGCGGTGACCGTACACCACGTGTATTGCCGACGGCTGCAAGGCGCGCGCGGCCTCCAGCACGTGCGCGAGCAACGGCCGACCGGCCAGCGGCAACAGTACCTTCGGCAGCGCGGATTTCATGCGCTTGCCTTCGCCCGCGGCGAGGATGATCACGTGCAAGGATTCGGACATGGCAGGCGGGCTCCGGTTGTCGCGCAACCTTAGCCGAAAAAACTTTTCACGCAATGCCGAGTGTCACACGAAAACGCCGGCATGAAGCCGGCGGTGATGGCGGCCGCTCGTTTTAGATCCTGCAAAGTTCGATCAATGCTTGAGCGTCTTGCGCAACCGTTCCAGCGCGGACAACTGCGCCAAGGCCTGCGCGAGCTGCTGCTGCGCTTCGGCCACGGTCTTGGCGTCGCCGCGATTGGCGAGTTGCCGCTCGGCTTCTTCCTTGGCCCGCTTGGCGGAGGCTTCGTCGATGTCGCGCGCGCGCAACGCGGTGTCGGCCAGCACCGTCACCACGGTGGGCTGCACTTCCAGGATGCCGCCCGAAACGTAGTACGGATGACGTTCGCCCTGCGCATCGATCACTTCGACCGCGCCGGGTTTCAGCAGCGTGATCAGCGGCGCGTGCCGCGACGCGATGCCGAGCTCGCCGGCGATGCCGGTGGCGACGACCATGCTGGCCTCGCCGTGGAAGATCTCGGCTTCGGCACTGACGATGTCGCAGCGTATGGTGCTCATGTTTGTTTCGCCTGCTGTGAGTCGAGAACGTGAGCGGTGAATGGTGGAGCGGTGAGCGGAAAAATCAAAAGCGCGCCGCGCTTTGAACCGCTGACCGCTCACCGCTTGGCCGCTCACAGGCTTCACGCTGCCGCCTTCTTCTGATCCGCCGCGGCCATCACTTCGCCTTTCTTGATGGCTTCGTCGATGCCGCCGACCATGTAGAACGCCTGCTCGGGCAGGTGATCCACTTCGCCGTCCACGATCATCTTGAACGCGCGGATGGTTTCCTTCAGCGGCACGTACTTGCCGGGCGAACCGGTGAACACCTCGGCCACGTGGAAGGGCTGCGAGAAGAAGCGCTCGCACTTGCGCGCGCGGTACACGGCCTGCTTGTCGGATTCGGACAATTCGTCCATGCCGAGGATCGCGATGATGTCCTTCAGTTCCTTGTAGCGCTGCAGCGTGCCCTGCACCTTGCGCGCGACGTCGTAGTGCTCCTG
>DAIOUL010000020.1:0-35120 GCA_036759545.1 Rhodanobacteraceae bacterium | reverse complement strand
CGGTGTCGCCGCGGTTTTCCCAGGCGCGCATCATCGCGGTGGAGATGTTGCGCGGGCCCGACCACATCGCGATCCGCAAGGGTGTGTTCACACGCGCGGGCCTTTCGCACTTTCGTCTTTCACCAGTTGAATGTAGAGCTTTTGCAAACGTTCCACCATCGGCCCGCGCTTGCCGCCGCCCATGATGCGGCCGTCGATTTCGCGTACCGGCGTCAGCCCCGCGAAGGTGCCGGTGACGCAAGCCTCTTCCGCGCCGTACACGTCGGTGAGGCTGAAATCCCTTTCCAACACGGGAATGCCGTTCGCGCGGCACAGACGAATCACGTTGGCGCGCGTAATTCCACCGAGACAATATTTGCCGGTGGACGTCCACACCTCGCCCTTGCGCACGATGAAGAAGTGCGTGGAATTGCAGGTGCTGACGAAACCGTGCGGATCGAGCATCAACGCTTCGTCGTAACCGGCTTTCTGCGCCTGGATGCAGGCGAGGATGCAATTCAACTTGGAATGGCTGTTGAGCTTGGGGTCCTGCACGTCGGGCGCGCCGCGGCGCACGTGCACGGTGAACAGACGGATGCCGCGCTCGACGGTTTCCGGCAACGGTTCCTTGTATTCCGGCACGATCACGATGGTCGGCGGCCCGATCACGAAACGCGGATCCTGGTGCGGCGTGGCTTTGACCCCGCGCGTCACCATCAGGCGGATGTGCACGTGATCGCGCATATTGTTCGAGCGCAGCACCTCGATCAGCCGTTGCGTCATTTGTTCGCGTGTGATTCCGATGTCCATGTCGATCGCGCGCGCACCTTCGTAGAGGCGATCCAGATGCTGGTCGAGAAAGGGCAACCCGCCCGCGTGCAGGCGCAAGCCTTCCCACACGCCGTCGCCGAGTACGTAACCCGAGTCGAATACCGAAACCTTCGCTTCATCGCGCGGGACCAGTTCGCCGTTGAGGCTGACCTTGATGGTTTCGTTGCGCGAATCGGGTGTGTAGTCGTGGGTGCCTTTGCTCATGGGCGTTCCGGAACGGAAGATCGTCGCATTTTATAGCGTGGTCGCTGTGGCGTGCAGCTATCATCGCGCGATGGACGAACTCGACAATCCGTTCTGGTCTTCGCTGTGCTCCATCCATCGCGGACTGGCTATTCGCTCAGACAACGCGATGCGTTATCCGCCGCAGTTCGCGCCGTTTCTCGGCGTTGCGCATACGGGGGTTGATGCGGACTCGGCCATCGCGCCGCTGCTCGCGGCGGATGAAACCGTGCTGCTGCTCGGCGTGCTGCCGGAATTGTCCGACGCGTGGCAACTCGAAACGTTCCGGCCGCTGGCGCAGATGATCCGCGAGGAACCGCTGGAAATGATCTACGGGCCCGAGATCATGGAATTGAACGAAACGCATCGCGCCGATGTGCTGGCGCTAACCGCGCTGGTGTATCCGCATTACTTCCGTCCGCGCACGATGGAACTGGGGCGCTATTTCGGCATGTACGTCGATGGCCGCCTCGCCGCGATGATCGGCGAGCGCCTCGGCACGCACACGTACACCGAGATGAGCGCGATCTGCACGCATCCGGATTTCACCGGCCGCGGCTACGCGCGACGGCTCACCGCGTTCCTCACCAATGACACGCTGGCGCGCGGACGCACGCCGTTCCTTCACGTCAGCTACGAGAACCCGCACGCCAAATCGTTGTACGAGCGAATGGGTTATCGGCTGCGCCGCGACATTCCATTCTGGGCATTGCGGCGGGTGTGATGGTCACTTGCCGGGTTCATAGACCCGTTCCGTATGCCCCTTCAATTGCTCCGGCCAGAAATACACGGTGCGCAAGTTGCCGGTGGAATATCGTTCGGCTTCGTCGGTGAAGTGTTTCGAATCCGGGTGTCCGCTTTCGCCACCTGCGGTAACCGCGCGCGCGGATACCTTCGGGCCGAATTCGACCGCGGCGAGGAAGCTGTTGCCGTAGCTCCCGTAGTAGCGCTTGGTTCCGGGCCAGCGGTGCGCGGAGAACGACGCCAGTGAGCCCCAGCGCGAGGCCACGAACGGCACCGGGATGCTCGGCTTGCTGTCGTCGAAGTGCGGTTCGATCGAATCGTCCAGCCGCTGGAAGCGATTGATCTCGCCCCACGCCGTGCCCCAGCTTCCGAAATCCTGTTGTAGGCGATCGGACGCTTCCAGCAACGCATGCAGACGTTGCTGCGGCGTGGCCTTCTGCGCGATGTAGTCGAACACGCGCATGTTGCTCGCGTGCGGATCGAGGCCGCTCGCATCCGCCGCTGCGCTCACCTCCTGCCACAGCGTGTCGCCCCAGTACACCGCCAGCGAAGTCGGCATCGACGCGATGCCCCAGCGGCCGTCCCAGGTCCGCAGCATCCGGATTTGTCCGGCGAGTTTCGTCTTCAGCGGGTCGCTTGCCGGCAGCGCGTCATAGTCCTTCAGCAGGATCGGGATCAACCGGGCGAATCCCGGCAGATACGAATCGAACGCGTCGGTGATCAACGCCGGCACGGTGAAATCGCGCGCGCCGGTCATGAGCCGCAGCACATGCTCGCCGCGCGCGTTTTCGCCCACGGTATCCATGTAGCGCGGATAGTCGCTTTGTTTCGGGCTGTTCGCGCCGGCGGCGGAGTAGGGCCAGTTGTTGGTGTTGAAGACCCAGCCGTTGGGCGGATTCACCACGTTGGGCATCTGATCGAGCGGAGTCAAACCTTGCCAGTCGGTTGCGGGATCGCTGCCGTCCACGGGTTTGGTGTAATCGAAACGGTCGTCGCGCTTCGGGATGAACTGCGGCATCAGGAACGCGATCTCGCCCTTGTCGTCTGCGAACAGCGTGTCGTTCGAGGAGTTGGCTTTCAGCTCCGCGACTTTCTCGTAGCTCGCGTAATCGTGCGCCTTGGTGCGCAGCCAGCTTTGCTCCAACGCGGGGATCGGCGTGTTCATCAGCGCTTCGGCAATCCATCTGCCTTTATCGCTGCGCACGATCGGGCCATGATGGGTGAAATAAGCGGTGAACGTGCGCGATTTCGCCGAACCATCCTGCGCGCGGTATCGGATGGTGATCTCGCGCGTGGTGACCGGCCGCAGCGCCTTGCCGTAACGATAGAACAGTTTGCCGTTCTGCCTGACGATCGTTTCGGCGAATTCGTCCACGGCATCCGCGCCGGTGGAGGTGTGCATCCAGCCGATGTGCCGGTTGAAACCCTGGTAGATGAAGAACTGGCCCCAGGTGGAAGCGCCGTACGCGTCCAGGCCCTCATCGCTCGTCATCTGCAACTCGGAGCGGAAATAGAACGACGTGTGCGGATTGATCCACAGCAGCGCGTGGCCATCCGCGGTCAATTTCGGTGCGATTGCGATCCCGTTGGAGCCGGCCGGATCGTGCCAGATCGGCTCTCTTTCATGCGCGAGTGCGAGCGTGCTCGCCGGATCGGCGCCATAGAATTTCGCGAGTTCGGCAAGATCGACGGATTCGATGTCGCCGCCGATGCTGCCTTCGGTGAAGCTCAACGCCATCCAGGGTTCGAAATGCGTGATCACTTTCGGATGGACATCCGGGTGCGTGGCGAGATACCAGTTCAGACCATCGGCCCAGGCGTCCATCAGCTTCTGCAACCACGAAGGCGATTGCGCGTAGAGCTTCTTCAGTTCGACGGGATCGATCCACAACTGCTGCCGCAGGTCCTGCCAGATCTTGCCTTCGCCTTCGGCTTGCGCAGTCCAGCCCAGCGCGGTGAGATAGTTCATTTCGACGCGGTTGAAATCGTCCTCGGCCTGCGCGTAGACCGCCCCGAACACCGCGTCCGCATCGGTCTTGCCGTGCACGTGCGCGATACCCCAGTCGTCGCGGGTGATGGTGACCCGCTGCGCTTCGGCCTGCAGGCGCGCGTGCTCGTCCTGTGCTCTTGCGGTGCATGCCAACGGCGCAAGCAGCACGAGCGCGATCAGGACGCTTGCACTTCTTGCGCGAATTTTGCGATCACCTTTGCACATCGTGCGGCCTCCCTTGTTCGCTCAGCCGATCGCTTCGTATATCACGCCGAACGGCGCGCGCAAACGGCTTGCGATCATGGAAGACGCACGCAGCGGTAAAAACCCGCACGCGCAGGCGGATTGCGGCGCCTCGATGCGAGCTCGGAACCGGGCCGCTCGGCATCTGCACACAGGATGTTGCACCTGCGCGATCCGCCTCGACCTAAATCAAGACACTCGAGACGGCCCGTTCGCCACGCGGGCGTGGATTCGTTCCGGCAGCCGACTCAGTGGTCGCAGGTGGTCTGACGCGTGACGCGGGTGCGTTGGCTCGTTCCGGCGGCGATCACGTCGCCGACCTCCGACCACAACTGCCGAAGCGTGCCGCGCAACTGCGGATCCGGATTCTGCTTGTACGCCAGGAAAACGGCGGCGATGTTGTGGTCGTAATCCACCCAGGGCGAGGTTCCGAATGCACCGGTGCTGGACACCTGGGTAGCGACACCGTTGCAATCGACCACGTCGCGCCACTCGCCGTAACCGTAGCCGAAAGCTTCGGGATAGGGATCGGCGTCCGGATCGATAGGAACGCCGTGCGTCTGGTCGAGTTGCATTTCCGCGATGCTCGACGGCAGCAGGTACTGGCTGCCGTTGAACTCGCCGTGCTGCAGGACCATCTGCACCACTTTCGAGTAGTCGCTCATCGTGGAGCGCGCGCCGCCCGCGATGATCGGATTCGGGTACGGCTTGCCCCGCTGGTTGAGCCCGAAGTCGGTGTGGGTCAGCCCCAGCGGGCCGGTCAGTTCCGAGCTGAGCAACTCCGCCCAGGTCTTGCCGGTCGCGCGTTCCGCCATCGCACCGGCGACCTGCATCGAGTTTTCGCCATAGGCAAACATGGTGCCCGGAGTCCACGACAGCGGCTGGCCGAGGATCGTCTTCGCGCACTGGTCCAGCGACATGTTGCGGTACTGATATGAAAGGCAGGGCGCGATGTCGGGCGAAATGCCGGAGGTGTGGCTGAAGAGTTGCCCCAGCGTGATGGCACCCTTTTCGGCATCCGCATGCGGATAATCCGTTCCGAAATAATCGGCAACGGTGTCGTCCCAGCTCATCTGGCCCGATTCGACCAGGCGCTCCAGCACGAGCGCGGAAAGCCATTTGCTCGCCGAAGCGATCGACACCTTCGGCTTGGTATGCACGAAAGTGCCGAAGCTCTGCTGATAGATCGGTTGGCCGTTCTGGATCACGATCAGCGATGCGCCGTCCAGCAAATCCTGGCCGCCCGGTCCGACGAAGCCGTTGATGAACTGTGTGACGGGCGTGAAGTCGTAGGACTGCGCGTGGGCTTGCGAAACTGCTGCGAGGAAGACAACGGCGAACAACAGCGCGCGACGCATGGCGATTCCCCTGTGGAGTTTGCGTTATTCCGCCGCGACGGGTGGCTTGTCGGTGCACCGGCGGCGTGTTGCCGGACGAAGATACTGGCGCGCAACGCCTTCGTCCACAGGCATCGCCATGGGGCGGCGTATGGTGCGAACAGCGAACCTCTCAGCCGGAGCGCGGTCGAAGTAACGAATCGAAGCCGATTGCAAAGACTGCAGCAAGGGCTTGAAATCATGGCCACAGGCCCCGACTCCTCAGCTTGAGATTCACTGTTTCGAACGGAAAACCCGACATGCGCAGAATCCTGTTGTTCGTCGCCACCAACATCGCCGTGCTGGCGCTGCTGACGGTCATTTGCTACGTGTTCGGCATCGATCGCCTGGCGGCGGTGCAAGGCATCGGCGGGCTGGGACCGCTGCTGGCCTTTGCGGCCGTGTTCGGCTTCGGCGGCGCCTTTATTTCATTGGCGATGTCGAAATCCATCGCCAAATGGACCACCGGCGCGAAAGTGATCGCGCAGCCGCGTGACGCGGACGAGCGCTGGCTGTTCGACACGGTGCGCCATCATGCGGAGCAGGCCGGTATCGGCATGCCGGAGATCGCGATCTACGACGGCCCCGAGATGAACGCCTTCGCCACCGGTGCTTCCCGCAATCACGCGCTGGTGGCGGTCAGCACGGGCCTGTTGCGCGGCATGAACCGCGACGAAGTCGATGCGGTGCTCGGGCACGAGATCACCCACGTCGCCAACGGCGACATGGTGACGATGACGTTGCTGCAGGGCGTGCTCAACACCTTTGTGATCTTCCTGGCGCGCGTGGTCGGCCGCATCGTGGACGGCGCGATCGGCGGCAACAACCGCGGCGGCGGGATGGGTTACTTCGCGATCGTGATGATCCTGCAACTGGTATTCGGCATCATCGCTTCGCTGATCGTGATGGCGTTCTCGCGCGCGCGGGAATTCCGCGCCGACGCCGGTGGCGCGAGGCTCGCCGGACGCGATCGCATGATCGCCGCATTGCAGCGCTTGCAGGTACAACACGGCGAGAGCACCTTGCCGAAGGCGATGGCGGCGTTCGGCATTTCCGACAAGACCGCGAACGGTTTGCAACGGCTGTGGATGAGCCATCCACCGCTGGAAGAGCGCATCGCGCGGTTGCGCAGCATGCCGGCTTGAGGCGCTGCGCGATCGATGATCAGGCCTGATCGCACTACGGAATCTCCACACGGCGCCGGCGTGCGCCTCGACACCTGGCTGTGGGCAGCGCGTTTCTTCAAGACACGGACTTTGGCGAAACAGGCGATCGAAGCGGGCCGCGTGGAAATCGGAAGGCGCGTCTGCAAGCCGTCACATCCGCTGCACGTCGGAGCGACGTTGCAGATCATGCGCGGCGAGGAGCGTTTCGAAGTCGAGGTGCTCGGCACGAGCGATCGGCGAGGTTCCGCAGCCGTTGCGCAAACGCTGTACCGCGAATCTGAAACTTCGCGCCTGGCGCGCGAGGCCGCACGCGAACAGCGCCGCGCCGAACGTGCGGGCTATCAAGCGCCAGCGGGCAAACCGGACAAGCGCGCGCGGCGGTTGATTCGGGCGTTGGGCGATATCGAAGCGCTGTAGAACGCGCGCCAACCAAAGGCGTCATTCCGGCGAAAGAACGTCACCCCGGACTTGATCCGGGGCCGGAATCCATTTTTTCTTCGAACGTTTGAAAATCAAAATGGATCCCGGCTTGCGCCGGGATGACGAACATTCATTCGCGCAGCGACTTCAACCGATACAGCGCTTCCAGCGCCTCCCGGGGCGTCAGCGCATCCGGATCGATCTCCGCCAGCGCGCGTTCCAAAGCGGAAGGCTCGCGGCGCGCGAACAGATCGGCTTGCGGTTTCGCTTCCTCCGCGTCGGCTGCAGATTTGTGCGAACCGTGCGGATGCGCGCCGCCTTCCAGTTCCGCCAATGTTCGCCGCGCTTCCGCGATCACGCTTTTGGGCAAACCCGCCAACGCGGCGACCTGCAAACCGAAACTGCGGTTGGCCGGGCCTTCCTTCACGGCATGCATGAAGACCAGTTGATCGCCCTGCTTCTGATCGTGGTATTCGACCGCATCCAGATGCACATTGGCGACACCGTCGAATTGCGCGGCGAGTTCGGTCAATTCGAAATAATGCGTGGCGAACAGCGTGAAGGCGCGATTGACCGTGGTGAGATGCACCGCCGCCGCACGCGCCAGTGAAAGACCATCATAGGTCGACGTACCGCGCCCGACTTCGTCCATCAGCACGAGCGACTGTGCCGTGGCGTTGTGCAGGATGTTGGCGGTTTCGCTCATCTCCACCATGAAGGTGGATTGTCCGCGCGTCAGATCGTCGCCCGCGCCGATTCGGGTGAAGATGCGGTCGACCGGACCGATCGTCGCGGATTTCGCCGGCACGTAGCTGCCGATGTGCGCCAGCAGCACGATCAGCGCGCACTGGCGCATGTAGGTGCTCTTGCCGCCCATGTTGGGGCCGGTGATCACCAGCATCCGGCGTAAATCGTCGAGCGCGAGGTCGTTCGGTTCGAACGGTTCCTCACGCACCTGTTCCACTACCGGATGGCGACCGCGTTCGATGGAGATGCCGGGTTCGTCTGTGAGTTGCGGGCGCGACCAGTCCAGCGCTTCCGCGCGCTCGGCGAGATTGGCCAGTACGTCCAGTTCCGCGATCGCATTCGCCGCCTCTTTCAATGGCTGCAACTGTTCGATCAGCGCATCCAGCACGCCTTCGTACAGCGCGCGTTCGCGCATCAGCGCGCGCTCCTTCGCCGACAGCACCTTGTCCTCGAAAGCTTTCAGCTCCTCGGTGATGTAGCGTTCGGTGTTCTTGGTGGTCTGCCGGCGCGTGTAGTGCGTGGGCGCCTTGCCGTCGTGCGCCTTGCCGAACTCTATGTAGTAGCCGTGCACGCGGTTGTAGCCGATCTTCAAGGTCGGGATGCCGGTGGCGATGCGCTCGCGTTGTTCCAGCTCCAGCAGGAAACCATCGGCGTTGGTCGAAAGCTGGCGCAGCTCGTCCAGCTCAGTGTCGTAGCCGTCCGCGATCGCACCGCCGTCGCGCAACAGCATGGGCGGGCGTTCGATGATGGCGCTCTTCAACAACCGAGCAATTTCGGCATGTTCGCCGATGCGGTCGACGAGATCGTGCAGCAGCGGGCTGTCGAGTGCCGTTATCTTCTCGCGCAACTCCGGCGCGGCGAGCAAACCGTCGCGCAGCGTGGCGAGATCGCGCGGCCTTGCCGAGCGCAACGCGACACGCGCCAGGATGCGTTCCAGATCGCCGATCGCGCGCAGGCATTCGCGCAGGGGTTCGAAGGCGCGGCTTTCGATCAACGCGCTGATCGCCTGATGCCGCATACGCAACAACGCGCGGTCGCGCAACGGCCGATGCAGCCGGCGCCGCAGGGCGCGTGCGCCCATCGGGGTGATGGTGTTGTCGAGCACGCCCAGCAGGGTGCAGCGCGAATCGCCGCTCGGGTGGGTATCGAGTTCCAGATTGCGGCGCGTGGCCGCGTCCATCGCGATGGTTTTGTCCGGTTGTTCGACCGACAGGCCGGACAGATGCGGCAGAGCGGATTTCTGCGTCTCCTGCAAATACGCGAGCAGACAACCGGCCGCACCGATGGCGGCGTGCAAATGCTCCGCGCCGAATCCGGACAGGTCGCGCGTGCCGAAGTGTTTCGTCAGTTCGCGGCGCGCGCTGTCGCCGTCGAAGTGCCAAGGCGGGCGCTTGCGCAGGCCATTCAACGCGGCAACCGCTGCAGGCCATACCACGTCTTCCGAAACCAGGGTCTCCGCTGGCGACAAGCGTGCAAGTTCGGCGGATAGTGCTTCGGCGTCCACCACTTCGCTCAGCAGGAATCGACCACCGGCGAGATCGACCCATGCCAATCCGTAGGCAGACTTGCCCGAAGCGATCGCCAGCAAAAGATTGTCGCGCCGCTCCGGCAGCAGTGCTTCGTCGGTGACCGTGCCGGGGGTGACCACGCGCACCACTTTGCGTTCGACCAGGCCTTTCGACGTCGACGGGTCGCCGAGCTGCTCGCAGATCGCAACGGATTCGCCGAGCCGCACCAGTTTGGCGAGATAACCTTCGACCGCGTGGTACGGCACGCCCGCCATCGGGATCGGTGCACCCGCCGATTGACCGCGCTGCGTCAGCGTGAGATCGAGCATGCGCGCGGCCTTGCGCGCGTCGTCGTAGAACAGCTCGTAGAAATCGCCCATCCGGAAAAACACGAGCGTGTGCGGATACTCCGCCTTCGCGGCGAAGTACTGGCGCATCAGCGGCGTATGTTGCGAAAGGTCGTCGCGATTCATGCGGCGGGTGAACGCAAGCTCGGAACGCGAAGTTTCGCATGGGGCGGCGGCGGTGGTAGGGCGCGTTGCCTGCAACCTCAATCGAGCGGGTGCGGACGCCTGCGCCGGCGCGAGCGGCGCAGGCGCCGATCGCCGCTACCCCCGCGCAGCGGCTTCGATGGTCGCGATGTCGATCTTCCTCATTTCCATCATCGCCGCCATGGCGCGCTTGGCGGCGGCGCGATCCGGATTTCCGACCGCCTGCATCAGCGCGCGCGGCGTGATCTGCCAGGAGAGTCCGAACCTGTCCCTGCACCAGCCGCATGCGCTTTCTTCGCCACCGTTGCCCACGATCGCGTTCCAGTAGCGGTCGGTTTCTTCCTGGCTATCGGTATAGACCTGGAACGAAACCGCTTCGTCGAACTTGAATTGCGGGCCGCCGTTCAAGCCCAGAAACGGCATGCCCAGCACGGTGAATTCGACCATCAGCGCGTCGCCTTCCTTGCCGTCGGGATAATCCATGGGCGAACGGTGCACAGCAATCACCTTCGAATCCGGAAAAGTCTCTGCGTAGAAACGGGCCGCTTCCTCGGCGTTGTGATCGAACCACAGACAGGGGGCGATCTTGTGGGTCATCGTTCAATCCTCCGTATCGAACAGCGGCGAGAAACCGCCGAAAATCAGGCGCTGCATGTCGAACGGTATTTCACCCGAAGGCTGCATGCGCTCGTCCGACAGCATTTTTTTCGTCGCCGCGTCGCAGGTGGCGCGGTCGGGCCACACGATCCAGGAGAACACGACGTTCTCGCCGTCCGTGGCGTTCACCGCGCTCCGGAAGTCCGTGACCTTGCCTTCGGGCACGTCCTCGCCCCAGCACTCGACCATGCGCGTCGCGCCGTACTCCCTGAAGAGCGTGGCCGTTTCTGCGCACAGCTTCCGGTAAGCGTCTTTCTTGTCGGTCCGCACGGGAACCACGAATCCCTGGATATAACTCATAATTTCTCCTCCTCGCAGTTGACTCAGGCTGCACAACGGCGGCGCCTGGCCGGCCCGGGCTCGGGCCTTATCCATGCGACGAACGAGAAGTCACAGAATCGACAAGACAGGAGAACCGAAAGCGCCCTGTCACCACTTCACCTCGCCCCACGCGCCGACTTCGCGGGTCTTGGTGTCGGTGCTGCCGTCATCCTTGAGGTGCTCACCCTTGTACGCAACGGCCACGCGCACGCCCTTGACGATTGGGAACGCCACGCCGAGGTTGTAGTACGTGTCCTTCAGCGAAGGGTCGAGGTCCTTGCTCGGCTTGAGGCTGTCATAGCGCGCGAAAATGGAAGCGGCGCTGAAGTCGTAACTGCCCCACAGCGACCAGCCGTCGGCGGAATCGGTGGCGGTGGTGTTGACGTTGTTCCAGTTGCTGGCCTTGAACCATTCCGCACCGAGCCGCAGTCCATTGGCGTTGTACGCCGCGAGCGCGTCGTAGCGGTGCGCATCGTGCAATGCGGGTGTCGACTTGGTGTCCTTGCCCAAGTCGCCGCTATAGCCGCCGACCGCGAACACCAGCCCTTTCACGGGCGTCACGCCGGCGCGGCCTTCGAAGTCCACGCTGTTGCTGCGCGTCGGATTTTTGTAACCGCCGCCGTTGATCACCGACGCGGCATAGTTGAACACACCGTTGTCGCCCAGCAGGTGCAGGCCCCAGTCCGCCGTGGTGCCGAACTTCGTACGTGCGACCAGCGTGTCCTCGACGAAACGGTACCCATAGTAATCCTCCACCAGTGAAGTCCAAGGCAGGCTGGCGGAGCCCGCGCGGAAAATCGCCAGCGGCGAGAACGTGCCCTGCAGATAGGCCTTCTTGACGAACAACTGCGTTTCGCCGGTCGCGCTGGTGTAGTTGAAGTCGGTGGTCAGGTTCGCCGACCAGATGTCGTTGAACTTGTGATCGACCGTGAGATAGAAGCGCTTCACGTCCAGACCGGTGCCGGACAGGTCGGTCTTCTGGCCATTCTTGGTCTGGTCGATGTTGGTGAAGTCGATGAAGGCGGTGCCACCGATTTTGGTGTTGCTGGCCCAGTCGGAAGCCTTGTCGGGCGTCTCCTGCTTCTGCTGCATCGCTTCGATGTTCTGCTGCGTGCTGACATTGATGGTCGATTGCGCGTCGGAACGTTTCTCGAGCTCGTCCACCTTCGCCTGCAATTGCGCGAGCTGCGCTTTCAACGCCGCGATTTCTGCGGCATCCGAGCTCTGCGCGGCCACCGGATTGCTCATGAAAAGCGTGCTGCTGCCGAGCGCGACCGCAACAGCGGCCGCCAGAACTTTGGAACCCATACAGGTCTCCCCGATTGGTGATTGCAGATGTGGAAGATGGAATGCGCGGATTACGCCGGCGTGTCGGCTTGATTACCGTTGTGCGACAAGCGCCGGAAAAACCCCTCCCGACTCGCGCCATTCCCAGCGCGCTTCGGCAACGGGCTCGGCCGCGCCGTTGCGCAGCGGAAACAGCACGGCCGCGCGCGGCAGCACGCCGAGTTCCATTCCCGGCTGCAATCCACGTTCGTGCAGTTCTTCGCTGGCGAGGTCGGCTTCCAGCGTGAGGTCCATGGATCCGACGTGCAGATTGAGATGCGCGACGCTGCCGGCCAGATAGATGTGACGCAATTTCGCTTTCCACATCGGCTTCGATCCGCAGGTGCCGATGCATAATTGCTCGGGCCGCACATAGGCGATCGCCTCGTGCAGGCCGTTGGACCACGCCGGCTGCGGCAGGCGCCACTCGCCGGAAAGCAGGCGGCCGTGTTCGATCCGCAGGGGAATGCGGTTGACGCGCCCGATGAATTCGCACACAAACGGCGTGGCCGGATGCTGGTAAAGCTCCGCCGGCGTATCCACCTGCTCGATGCGGCCGTTGTTCATCAGAGCGACGCGGTCGGAAAGTTCCAGCGCTTCTTCCTGGTCGTGCGTGACAAAGATCGTGGTGAGTTTCATCTCGTCGTGCAGTTCGCGCAGCCAGCGGCGCAGCGAAATGCGCACCTGTGCATCCAGCGCGCCGAAGGGCTCGTCCAGCAGCAGCAGATCGGGTTCGACCGCGAGCGCGCGCGCCAGGCCGACGCGCTGGCGCTGTCCGCCGGAAAGCTGCATCGGATAACGTTCGCCCAGGCCTTCCAGCTTCACGCGTTGCAGCAGCGATTGCACGCGCTCACGCACCGCCTTGCGCGACGGCCGCGTGCGCCACGGCCGCACGCGCAAACCGAATGCAATGTTCTCCATCACGCTCATGTGCCGGAACAGCGCGTAGTGCTGGAACACCAGGCCGACCTTGCGTTCGCGCGGCGGCATCTGCAGGAAATCCCTGCCTCGGTGCGTCACATTGCCCGCGTCGGGCCGATCGAGTCCGGCGAGGATGCGCAGCAGCGTGGTCTTGCCGGAACCGGAAGGCCCGAGCAGCGCGAGGAATTCGCCGTCGGGAATTTCCAGGCTGACGCCATCGAGCGCGGCATGGCGCGAGAAGCGGCGGGTGACGTCGTGCATTTGCAGGCTCATGTCGTGTTCCTTTGGGCCTAATGTCCGCCGGGCGCGTGCGACGGCAGCTCGCCGCGATAGCGCCATTCCAGGACGGTCTTGATGAAAAGGGTGAGCAGCGCGAGCAAGGCGAGCAGCGAAGCGACCGCGAACGCGCCCATGTAGTTGTACTCGTTGTAACGCATCTCCACTTCCAGCGGCAGCGTGGTGGTGAGCCCGCGAATGTGCCCCGACACCACCGACACCGCGCCGAATTCGCCCATCGCGCGCGCGTTGCACAACAGCACGCCGTACAGCAATGCCCAGCGGATGTTGGGCAGCGTGACGCGGAAGAACATCTGCCATCCGCCCGCGCCCAGCACGCGCGCGGCCTCTTCTTCCTCGCTGCCTTGCGACTGCATCAGCGGAATCAGTTCGCGCGCGACGAAGGGCAGGGTGATGAAGATGGTGGCGAGCACCAAACCGGGAACCGCGAAGATGATCTTGACGCCGTGCGTGTCCAGCCACGGCCCGAACCAGCCTTGCGCGCCGAACAGCAGCACGTAGATCAGGCCCGCGATCACCGGCGAGACCGAGAACGGCAGGTCGATGAACGCGCCGAGCAGGTTCTTGCCGCGGAATTCGAAACGCGCCATCACCCACGCCGCGGCGATGCCGAACACCAGATTCAACGGCACGGCAATCGCGGCCACCAGCAGCGTCAGCTTGATCGCGGACACGGCTTCGGGCTGGATGATGCTGCTCCAGTACGCGCCGATGCCTTGCTTGAACGCCTCGACGAATACGACCGCCAGCGGCAGCAACAGGAACAGCGCCATGAACGCGAGCGCGGGAACAATCAGTGCTGCGCGCGCGATGCCGTGACGCAGTGAAACAGGCGCGCGAACCGCAACGACGGCGTTCATGCGATCGCCTCCTGCCAGCGCGAACTTCGCCGTTGCAGCAAGGTCAGCGCCAGTAGCAGCGCCAGCGAAAAGCCGAGCATTACCACCGCCATCGCCGCCGCGCCGGCGTAGTTGAATTGCTCGAGTTTTTCGACGATCAGCAGCGGCGCGATTTCCGAGCGCATCGGAATGTTGCCGGCGATGAAGATCACCGATCCGTATTCGCCCACAGCGCGGGCCAGCGCCAGCGCGAAGCCGGTCAGTAGCGCAGGCATCAAGGTCGGCAGGATCACGCGCCGGAACGCCTGCGCGCGATTGGCGCCCAACGTGCGCGCGGCTTCCTCGACGCCGTGGTCCAGCGCTTCCAGCACCGGTTGCAGCGTGCGGACCACGAACGGAAAGCCGACGAAGGTCATCGCGATCAGCACGCCGAGCGGCGTGTAGGCGACTTGGATACCCAACGGTTTCAGGAATTGCCCAATCCACCCGTTCGGCGCATACAGCGCCGTGAGCGCGATGCCGGCCACGGCGGTCGGCAGCGCGAACGGCAGATCGACGGCCGCATCCAGCACGCGCCGGCCGGGAAAGCGGTAGCGCACCAGCACCCAGCCGACCAGCAGGCCCGCGACCACGTTAATCAACGCGGAAGCGAAGGCACCGGCGAAACTCAAGCGCAACGCGGCGAAGGTGCGCGGCGACGACAGCAGTTGCAGCAGTTCTGCAGCGCCGATGCCGTAAGCCTTCCACACCAGTGCCGCGAGCGGCAGCAGCACCATCAAACCGAGATACGCGCAGGCGTAGCCCAGGCCGAGGCCGAACCCCGGCAGGATTCCCCGTCGCATGGCTCAAACTCCCGGGCCGATTTGATCGAAAATGCCGCCGTCGGAAAAGAACTTTTTCTGCACTTGGCGCCAGTCGCCGAACGTGTCGCCGACGCTGAACAGGCTGACCTTCGGAAACTGCGCGGCATATTTCTGCGCGGCCTTGGCCGAGCGCGGGCGGTAGTAATGCTTCGCAGCCAGTTCCTGGCTCTGCTCCGAATACAGAAATTGCAAGTACGCCGTGGCGATCGCCTGCGTGTGGTGCGCGGCGGCGTTCTTGTCCACCACCGCGACCGGCGGTTCGGCCAGGATGCTCCTCGACGGCACCACGATTTCGAACGCGCCCTTGCCGAGCGTGCGCTGCGCCAGCAACGCCTCGTTTTCCCAGGCCAGCAGCACGTCGCCGATGCCGCGCTGCACGAAGGTGTTGGTCGATTCGCGCGCGCCCGTGTCGAGCACCGGCACGTTCTTGAACAACCTGCGCACGAAATCCTTCGCGCTTGCCTCGCTGCCGCCCGGTTGTTTCAATGCGTAACCCCACGCGGCGAGAAACGCCCAGCGCGCACCGCCGGAAGTCTTCGGGTTGGGCGTGATCACCTGCACGCCCGGCTTGATCAGATCGGACCAGTCGCGGATGTGCTTGGGGTTGCCCTTGCGCACCAGAAAAACGATCGTGGACGTGTAGGGCGAGGAATTGTCCGGCAGCCGTGATTGCCAGTTCTGCGCGATCAAACCGCGATCGGCCAGCGCATCGATGTCGTACGCCAGCGCCAGCGTCACCACGTCGGCAGGCAGACCGTCGAGCACCGAACGCGCTTGCTTGCCCGACCCGCCGTGCGACATCTGGATCGTGACGGCATCGCCGTGCTGCGCCTTCCAGGAAGCGGCGAAAGCCTGGTTGATGTCCTTGTAGAGCTCCCGCGTCGGATCGTAAGAAACATTGAGCAGCGTGACATTCGCAGCGTGCGCGAACGGCGACAGCGCCAGCATGCAGACAGACAGCAACAACGCGACACCTTTCATGTGTCCCTCCCCGGGTCACGGATTGAACGGCCTTGAGATGCGGAACCCCGATGCGTTGCGGAGATCCGTTGTTCGCGAGCGAAAGTGCGTCCTCGATTGCGGCTTCAGTGCAACACGAGAGTTGTTAAGGAGCCGCTAGAAATTCATTGGAGATTCAACGCGCGCATCCGACGCATAAAAAAATGAAGATCGACGCGTGTGCGTGTCATACAAATGCAATGAATTCCTTATCGCGCTGTAACACGCGCGCGCTGCAATGCGCACCGACAACGGTTCGGCGCGGCACGGAAGACGCGCTGCATTCGCAGGGACGCGTTCATTGCAGAGGGAGAGATCATGTCCAAGCGCACAAGCTTCATCGCATGTCTTGCGATCGCGATGATTTCACTCGCCGGCGCTGCGCACGCCACCGACATCACCGGCGCGGGTTCCACCTTCGTCTATCCGGTGTTGGCGAAATGGTCCGCGGCGTACAGCGCGAAAACCGGCAACCGCGTGAACTACCAGTCGATCGGTTCCGGCGCGGGCATCGCGCAGATCAAGGCGGGCACGGTCGATTTCGGCGCATCGGACAAGCCGCTCGCCGCGGACGAGTTGAAACAATCGGGCTTGGGCCAGTTTCCGCTGGTGATCGGCGGCATCGTGCCGGTGGTGAACGTGGAAGGCGTGCGTGCGGGGCAGTTGAAGCTGGATGGCGCGACGCTCGCGAAGATTTTTCTGGGCGAAATCACGTCGTGGAACGATCCGGCGATCGCCGCGCTGAATCCGGATCTGAAACTGCCGAACGCGCGCATCACCGTGGTGCACCGTTCGGATGGTTCGGGCACCACGTTCAATTTCACCGACTACCTCGCGAAAGTCAGTCCGGATTGGAAAAGCAAAGTGGGCGAGGGTACCGCGGTGAAATGGCCGTCCGGCATCGGCGGCAAGGGCAACGAAGGCGTGGCCGCGTTCGTCAAGCAGATTCGCGGCAGCATCGGTTACGTCGAATACGCCTACGCGCTGCAGAACGGCATGGCGCACGCGCAACTGCGCAACGCGGCCGGCCGCTACGTGCAACCGAATGCGCAGTCCTTCGCCACAGCGGCCGATACCGCCGACTGGAGTCATGCGCAGGATTTCAATCTGATCATGACCAACGCGCCGGGTGAAACTGCCTGGCCGATCACCGCGACCACCTGGGCAATCTTCTACAAGCAGCCGAAGGATGCGCAGCGCAGCAAGACCGCATTCGATTTCTTCAAGTGGTCGCTGGAGAACGGGCAGGCGCAGGCGCAATCGCTCGACTACGTGCCGCTGCCGAAGTCGCTGGTCGATCGCATCGAAAACTACTGGCAGACGCAGTTCAAGCAGTAAACGATGAACAGCGCCGGCCAACTTGCTATCGAGTCAGATGCGGAGCGTGTAGGTTGCCGCTTCGGCGGCGACCGCGCCTTCCGGTGGCTGGCCGGCGGCTGCGCCGCATTGGTCGCATTGGTGCTGCTCGGTGCGGCGGCATCGATGGCTTGTGGTGCGCGCGAAGCATTCACCTCGTTCGGCTGGAAATTCCTGATTTCGACCGATTGGAATCCGGTCGATCACCGCTTCGGTGCGCTGGTGCCAGTGATCGGCACGGCCGTGAGTTCGGGAATCGCGTTGCTGATCGCGGTGCCGGTGAGTTTCGGCATCGCGCTGTTCCTCACCGAAGTCGCGCCGGCATGGTTGCGGCAACCGGTCGCTTCGGCGATCGAACTGCTGGCAGGCATCCCTTCGATCATCTACGGCATGTGGGGCCTGTTCGTGTTCGTGCCGTTCATGGCCGCGCACGTCGATCCCTGGATCGATGCGCATCTCGGTGCGCTGCCGTTGATCGGCATGTTTTTCAGCGGGCCACCGCTGGGCCTCGGCATGCTCACCGCCGGCATCGTGCTGGCGATCATGGTGATTCCGTTCGTGACCTCGGTGATGCGCGAGGTGTTCCTCACCGTGCCGAAACGTCTGAAGGAATCGGCCTATGCACTGGGCGCGACGACCTGGGAAGTGGCGTGGCACATCGTGCTGCCGTACACGCGGCAGGCGGTGATCGGCGGCGTGTTCCTGGGACTCGGCCGCGCGCTGGGCGAAACGATGGCGGTGACTTTCGTGCTCGGCAACGCGCACGAGCTTTCCGCGTCATTGCTGATGCCGGGCAATTCCATCGCGGCCGCAATCGCCAACGAATTTACCGAAGCGGATTCGAGCGTCTATCGCTCCTCGCTGATCGCGCTCGGTTTCATGTTGTTCGTGCTGACCTTCGTCGTGTTGGGCGCGGCGCGTTTGCTGCTGCGGCGGATCGAGCGCAAGAGGGGTTACGCGTGAGCGCGACCGCTGCCGAAAAGTTGTATCTCCGGCGCCGCGCGCGCAACGTGACCGCGCTGATCCTGTCGGGTTGCGCGGCCGCGTTCGGATTGTTCTGGCTGGGCTGGATCCTGTTCACCACGATCGGCAACGGTCTGCATGCGCTCACGCCCGCGTTGATCACGCAATCCACGCCGCCTCCGGGTGCAAGCGGCGGCCTGGCGAATGCGTTGTTCGGCAGTCTCATGATGAGCGCGCTGGCGATCGCGATCGGCGCGCCGCTGGGCGTGCTGGCGGGCACCTGGCTGGCCGAATATGCCCGCCGCAATCGCTACGGCGAGATGCTGCGTTTCTTGAATGACATTCTCTTGTCGGCGCCATCGATCGTGCTGGGGCTGACGATTTACGCGCTGCTGGTGCAGCCGTTGGGACATTTCTCCGCATGGGCCGGCGCTTTGGCGCTGGCGCTGATCGCGTTGCCGATCGTGGTGCGCACCAGCGATGAGATGCTGCAACTGGTGCCGAACGCGATGCGCGAAGCCGCCTTGTCGCTGGGCGTGCCGCAGTGGAAAGTCACGGTGCAGATTCTCTGGCGGCAGGCGCGTCCGGGCATCGTCACCGGGATTCTGCTGGCGCTGGCGCGCATCGCGGGCGAAACCGCGCCGCTGCTGTTCACCGCGCTCAACAATCAGTACTGGAGCGCGAACCTCAATGCGCCGATGGCATCCATACCGGTCGCGATCTCCCAGTTCGCGATGAGCCCCTACGACGACTGGCACGCGCTCGCCTGGGCGGGCGCGCTGATCATCACCGCATTCGTGCTGCTGCTGGGAATGATCGCGCGCTGGCTGCTTCATCGCTCGCGCATTGCGAATGACTGAAATGGATGCGCCAATGAACGACATCGCTTCCGCGCGCTGGCTGGACACGATCGTGTCCAACGCGCGCGCCGCGCAACCCACGGTGAAGATCGCCGTGCGCGAGCTGGACTTCCATTATCCGAGCTTTCAGGCGCTGAAGAAGATCTCGCTGGACATCCCGGCGCTGCGCGTGACTGCGATCATCGGTCCCTCCGGTTGCGGCAAATCCACGCTGCTGCGCGTGCTCAACCGCATCTACGCGGTGTATCCGGGATTGAGCGCGCGCGGCGCGGTGCTGCTGGACGGCGAGGACATTCTCGATCCACGCTATTCGCTGGCACGATTGCGCGGCAAGGTGGGCATGGTGTTCCAGAAGCCGGTGCCGTTTCCGATGTCGATCCGCGACAACATCGCCTGGGGCATCGCGCACCACGAGAACCTGCGCCGCGACGAGATGGAAGCACGCGTCGAGCAGGCGCTGCGCGCGGCGGCGCTGTGGGACGAGGCCAAAGACAAGCTCAAACAAAACGCACTCGGACTATCCGGCGGCCAGCAGCAGCGGCTGTGCATCGCCCGCGCGATTGCGCTGAAACCGGAGGTGCTGCTGCTGGACGAGCCGACTTCCGCCCTCGACCCGATCGCCACCGGCCGCATCGAGCAGTTGATCGAGGAGCTGAAGCGCGATTACACCATCGTGATCGTCACCCACAACATGCAGCAGGCCGCGCGCGTCTCCGATCGCACTGCCTTCATGTACCTCGGCGAACTGGTCGAGTACGGCGACACCGAAAAGATCTTCACCAAGCCGGACAAGCAGCAGACGGAAGACTACGTGACGGGGCGATTTGGGTGAATCCAAGCGGTTCCGCTCGCGAAAGTGAAGGCCATGGATGGCCGTGTTGAGCGAGCGCAGGGCAGTCGAGCCAACCGGACGTTGGCTCGACCGTCATGCCGGCGCAATGGTTTTGGCTACTTTTGCCGAAACAAAGTAGCCCGCTCGCTCGGGAGGCGAGCGGAAAAAAGACATGGACGTCGAAATAACATGCGCCAGAGGCAGCCTCAAGCGACAGAGTCAATGGATTCCGGCCTGCGCCGGAATGACGGGCAAAGAACATGAGCACCACCCACGATCACATCGTCAAGAGCTACGACGCCGAACTCGCGCGGCTGACGCAGGAAATCGCCGCGATGGGCGAACACGCTGCGGCGCAGTTCGACGAGGCCATGGAAGCGCTCGAGCGCCGCGACAACGCGCGCGCGCGGCGGGTGATCGCGGGCGATGCGGCGATCGATGCGAGGGAGCGCGAAGTCAGCCACGACGTGCTCCGGCTGCTCGCGCTGCGCCAGCCGATCGCGCGCGATTTGCGCGAAATCCTGGCCGCGCTGCGCATCGCCTCCGACATCGAGCGCATCGGCGACTACGCCACCAATGTCGCCAAGCGTACGCTGGCGTTGAACCACACGGCGCCGGTGCAACTGGCCGACGGTCTGGCCGCGTTGGCCACGCTCGCGGCAGCACTGGTGCGCGAGGTGCTGCGCGCCTATGCGGCGCGTGATGCGGAGCGCGCGCGGGCGGCCTGGCTGCGCGACGCGGAACTGGATGCGCTTTACAGCGCACTGTGCCGCGAATTGATGGTTCGCATGAACGAGGAGCCGCGCAGCATCGCCGCCTGCACGCATCTGCTGTTCATCGCCAAGCACATCGAACGCATCGGCGATCACGCTACCAACATCGCCGAGAACGTGTGGTTCACGGTGCGCGGCGAGCCGCTGGCCGAAACCCGCCGCTACATCGAGGAATCATGAAGCTGAGAACGAATCCGTCCAATTCGCGATGAACGCCGAGCTTGGCGAACACCGCGCGATGGAGTAGAAATGCGGGTTCATGAGCATGCCCGGCATGCGGACACCGCATGGACAAGATTCCTTCGGATGAAATCCTGCACACGCAGGCCTTGACGTTGGCGGAAATCCTGCGCGAGCGCAAGCAGATGCTCGCCGTCGCCGAGTCCTGCACCGGCGGCTGGATCGCCAAGACGCTCACGGACCTGCCCGGCTCATCGGCCTGGTTCGAATGCGGCGTGGTCGCCTACAGCTACGAGGCCAAGGAAGCGCTGCTGGGCGTGCACCCGCACACGCTGGAACGGCACGGCGCGGTCAGCCAGGAAACCGCGATCGAAATGGTATCCGGCGCGCTGGCGCGTTTCGGCGCGACGATCGCGGTCGCGGTCACCGGCATCGCCGGGCCGTCCGGCGGCACTTTCGACAAGCCGGTCGGCACGGTGTGGATCGCATGGAAACGCCGTGGCGGTTATGCGCACGCGAAGCTGTTTCACTTCGAAGGCGACCGCGAAGCGGTGCGGCGGCAGACCGTGGCGCGCGCCCTGGAAGGCATCCGCGCGCAGCTTTCCGAATGAAGACTCAATCGGTCAGCAGTTGCCGGGCGTGCAGAAACGCGCGCGCGTCTTCCGCATCGCGTTCGAACCAGGCGCGCGCGGAACCGAGCCGGAACGAATAGCCCCACGCATCCATGTCGCGCAACGCGCGTTCGCGGCCGAAGCCGCTCAGCGCGTCGGCCAGGACGATCTGCAGATAGCAGGCCGCATCTTCCTCGATCTGCGAATCGCTGGCGTCGGTGTGGATCGCCGCGCGCCGCTGCGGATCTGCGACGAGCAAATGACAGGTTTCATGCAACAGCGAATGCAGCGGCGTGTCCGCGCGCGCGTACACCTCACAGCCGATCACGCCGGCTTCCGGTTCGCCCCAGTAAGTGCCGGGAATCGGCGCGCCGTCATCGACGCGAATCAGTTGCAGGCCGTATCGCGCCAGCAATTCCTCGCAAGGCTCGAAACCGATGTCGGCGATGCGAAGGACGTCATTGCCATCAACGCGAAATTCGTTCAGCGCCGCAACAAACGAATCGTCATTCCCGCGAAAGCGGGAATCCAGTGGTTTTGCCGTTTGCAGATCAAAGTCACTGGATTTCATCGCCGCGCAGCCTGCCCCGGAATGCTTCTATCCGGGGCGGCGTCCGGAATGACGAAATTGTTGCCGCCATATCGCTCACCGCTCACCGCCGACCGCGAGTTTCTGCTCCGGCAGCGCCACCGACAGCTCCAGCACTTCGTGTTCGCCGTCGCGTTCGACGTTGACCTGCACCGCGTCCGGATCGACGTTGACGTATTTGCGGATTACGGCCAGCAGTTCGCCGCGCAGCAACGGCAGGTAATCCGGCCCGCCGCGCGTGGCGCGCTCCTGCGCCACGATGATGCGCAACCGCTCGCGCGCGATGTTGGCGGTGTTCTTCGGACGGGCGCGCAGAAAATCCAGGATTCTCATTACACGCTCCTCAGGTGCCGAACATGCGCTTGAAAAAACCCTTCTTGGGCGCGTCGATGAAACGCAATTCGATTTCATCGCCGTCCAGACGCGCGACCGCATCGCCGTAGGCCTGCCCCGCGATCGAGCTTGCATCGTGGATCACCGGCACGCCGGAGTTCGACGCGGCCAGCACTTGCTCGGATTCGGGGATCACGCCCAGCACCGGGATGCCGAGGATTTCCTCGACGTCCTTCACGCTCATCATCTCACCGGCCTCCACGCGCACCGGGTTGTAACGCGTCAGCAGCAAGTGCTGCTTCATCGGACCGTCGCCACGCTCGGCACGGAGCGTTTTCGACGACAGCAAACCCAGGATGCGATCCGAGTCGCGCACCGATGACACTTCCGGATTGACGACCACCACCGCGCGGTCGGCGAAATACATCGCGAGGTGCGCGCCTTTTTCGATGCCGGCCGGTGAATCGCAGATCACGAAATCGAAGCCGTCGTTGCCGAGTTCATCCAGCACGCGGCCGACGCCGTCCTGCGTCAAAGCGTCCTTGTCGCGCGTCTGCGATGCGGCCAGCACGTACAGGTTGTCGTGCCGCTTGTCGCGGATCAGCGCCTGCTTCAGCGTGGCCTCGTTGTGGATCACGTTGACGAAGTCGTAGACCACGCGCCGCTCGCAACCCATGATGAGATCGAGGTTGCGCAAGCCGACGTCGAAGTCGATCACCGCAACCTTGTGGCCGCGTTTGGCGAGTCCGGTGGCGAGCGAGGCGGACGTGGTGGTCTTGCCCACGCCGCCCTTGCCGGAAGTGACGACGATGATTTCAGTCAAGTTCCAATGCTCCTCAAAGATGGGTGTTTCACAAGGGTCAAAAGTCAAAGGTCAAAAGTCAAAGCTATGACTTTTGACTTTTCACTTTTGACTTTTGACGGCTTCACAGCGCTGCAATCTTCAACTTGCCATCGTCCAGCGAAATCTGCACGGCCTTGCCTTCGTACTGTTTCGGAATTTCCTCGAACACACGGTAGTGTCCGGCGATGGAAACCAGCTCTGCGCGGAATTCGCTGCAGTAGATCCGCGCGTGTTCGTCGCCCAGCGCGCCCGCGAAGGCGCGACCGCGCAAGGGGCCGTACACATGAATGTTGCCGTCGGCCAGCACTTCGGCGCCGTTCGCGACCGGCGCGACAACGATCAGATCGCGGCCGCGCGCGTACACCTGCTGGCCCGTGCGCACCGCTTGCGAATGCTGTTGCGCGAGCACGACCGGAATCGCGGCGGACTCTCTTTCGCGATCGTCGACTTTCGATTTTCGGCTTTCGTCCGCTGGCGGCGCAGCTTCGGGTGTGTGCGCCGATCCTGATGACTCTGATCCTTTTGCCGGTAATCCTGCTAAGGACAATTCCGCTCCGCGTTCGTACTGTGCACGGAACTTCGCGATCAGCGGCAGGCCCATGCGCCGCGCCAGCGCATCGTTCTCGGCGGTGCCATAGGCCAGGCCGACCGGCAGCATGCCGGCCGCGCGCACTGCTTCCAGCAGCGCATCGACTTCGCCATCAGTGGGTTGCGCGGCAAGATGCGACAGATCCATTACCACCGCGGCGCGTTCGAACAACTGCGGCGCGGCGCGCACGCGGCGCTCGAGTTCGGCGTGCAGCGCGGCGGCGTCGTTGCGGCGCACGCGCACGCTGGCGATGCCCACCTGCCCGAACTTCAGCTCCACCGCGTCAGCATTGTCGCTGCGCGCACCCGCCGTGACACTCACGCACCACCCGTCGCGACGCGCGGCCACTCGATGCGGGCGCGGTCGGCCAGCCACGGTTGCGCGGGCAGGCCGCGGGGATAGGTCTCGCAGACGAAGGCGTAGCACTCGAGTTGCTTGGCCAGCAGGCAAACGCGCCGGCCGTTCTCGGACATCGATTGCTGTCCGACCTCGTTGAAACCGCGCGTGCCGTGGAACAGCATCGCGATGTCGTCGCGCGGCTCCAGGAACACTTCGCAAGCCAGCACCGGCGCGCGCGCCTCGGCGTAGCTCTGCGCATCGCTGTAGAACACGCGGCCGAGGCCGTGGCCGCGGAAACCATCGCCGATCACCACGCGGTCGATGTACACGAAGCGCGCGTAGCGCTCGCGGAACCAGCGGAAGTTCGAACTGGTGTGGTCGGCGTCCTCGCGCAGCGCGATCAGGAAACCGGCGATGCGGCCGTCGATCTCGGCCACGCGAAAATAGTCTGCGCGCTCGAAGAAATGCCGCAGGCGTGCGGCATCGAGAGGCAGGATCGCGGAACCCGCGTTGTTGTTGAGCGCGAGCACCGCATCCAGATCGGGCTCGCGCACGTCACGAAGAAGAACGGACATCGAATCTCCTTGTGCGTTCGTCCATGAACGCAAAAATCAAAAAGCGGTCATCCATGACCGCACTTCTCAATGTTCGCTCAAGATCCGTCGTCTGCGGACTTGGCAATCAAGAAACGCGCCAGCCTGGCGGGCCGGCGCGCAACATCCACAAATTATGACATGTGCATCCCGGGCAGTCATGCTGCGGGGCAGTGATGACCGCAGTGTGACCCGAGCCAAGCGGGGCGAGTTCCGCAACGCTTGGGCGCACGCAGCGCGCTCCGGCGGGTTGTCATATGATCGCCACGTGCTGCCGCGCCACGCCCTGAACCACATCCGCCTGCTGCGCTACGCGGGCCTGTTCACCTACGCCTGCGTGGGTGTGCCGCTGGTGAGCTACAACTGGATGCTGGCGAGGCTGGTCGAATCGCGCCCGCGCGAGCAGTTGAACCAGTTGCAGCAGGTGCGCAGCCACACCGATGTGTTGCTGTGGGCGGTGAGCTACGTGATTTTCGGCGTGGTGTACTGGCTGCTGACGCGCGATCTGCGCTCCCAGCGGCGCGTTCCCCTGAAACTCCTGGGCCTGCTGGTGCTGACCTGCGCGGCCATCGCGATTTGCTGGTTCAGCAAGACTGGACTCGCCGCACTGCTGTTGATGGTGGTGTGCATGGTGTTGCCGTGGTTGCTGCCGTTGCCGCTGGCGGCGGCCTGGCTGGTGCTGCAAAACGCCGCGCTGATTCCGGTGTTCGCGCTGTTTCCGGGCTGGGATGCCGGCCTCGCCACGTTGCAGGCCGCGACCTACCTGGGATTTTCCGTGATCGCCTTCGTGGCCTCGATGGTCGCGCGCCAGGAAGGCAGCGCGCGCGAGGAACAGCGCCGGTTGAATTCCGAACTGCGCGCCACGCGGGCGTTGCTGGCCGAATCCAGCCGCATCTCCGAGCGCATGCGCATCGCGCGCGAACTGCACGACCTGGTTGGACACCACTTGACCGCGCTGAGCCTCAATCTGGAAGTCGCGAGTCATCTGGCGAATCAACCGGCGGCAGAGCACGTCGAAAAGGCGCAGAGCACCGCAAAACAACTGCTGACCGACGTGCGCGAAGTGGTCAGCGAATTGCGCGATGACGACGCAATCGACCTCACCGACGCGCTGCGCAACATCACCGAAGGCGTGCCGGGGCTGGACGTGCACCTGGATCTGCCACCGCGCTTCTCGGTCGACGATCCTCACCGCGCACAGGTATTGCTGCGTTGTGCGCAGGAGATCGTCACCAACGCGGTGCGGCACGCCGGCGCGAAGAACCTCTGGCTGCGCTTCGAGCGCACGCCCGATGGCATGCTGGCGCTGAAGGCGCACGACGACGGGCGCGGCGCAGCAGAAGTGAGGCCCGGCAACGGTTTGAGCGGCATGCGCGAAAGATTGGCCGAAGTGGGCGGCCGGCTGGTGATCGACACCGCGCGCGATCACGGATTCACTCTGGAAGCGTCGATGCCGATCGAGAACGCCGCGTAGCGGGTTGGATGAAGTGCGGTTCAATGGGGAACGCTTGAATGATTTCCGTTTGTTTGGTCGATGACCAAAATCTGGTGCGCCAAGGCATCCGTTCGCTGCTTGAACTCTCGCCGGACATTCGCGTGGTGGCCGAATGCGTGGACGGTGCGCAGGCGCTGGAGACGATCCCGAGATTGAATCCGGACGTGGTGCTGCTGGACATGCGCATGCCCGGCAAGAGCGGACTGGACGTGCTCAATGCCTTCGCCGCGAAGGGTGCGGTGCCGCCGACGATCATCCTCACCACTTTCGACGACGATCAGTTGGTGCTCGCCGGGCTGAAAGCCGGCGCGCGCGGCTATCTGCTGAAAGACGTTTCACTCGATCAGTTGGTCGAAGCGGTGAAGACCGTCGCTGCCGGCGGCTCGCTGATCGCGCCGATGGTGACGCAACGATTGCTGGCCGGCATCGGCCGCATGCAGAACCAGTTCACCAGCCTGGAACAGCCTGATCCGCTGACCGAGCGCGAAACCGAAATCCTGCGTCTGATGTCCGGCGGCTACAGCAACAAGGAAATCGCCAACTCGCTCGGCGTGGCCGAAGGCACCGTGAAAAACCACGTCTCCAACATTCTTTCCAAACTCGGTGTGCGTGATCGCACCCGAGCGGTGCTGAAGGCGCTGGAGTTGGGGATTGTGTGAGTGAAACTTAGATTCTCATGAGCGTTCTGAATTGGGCATGGTCGGCGCCGTCGCATGACGCCGGACATCGCAGCCGGGTACTTTTAAGCCCTCCCCTTCAAGGGGAGGGTTGGGTGGGGATGGTTCTCGCGACAACAACACCATCCCCATCCCGGCCGTTGCTAGGCTCGGCGTCCTTGCCTCGCCAAGCAATCCGGCCCTTCACGTCCTGCTGCGGGCGCTCATCGGCGCACGAGCCTTCGGCTCGTTAGCGCGCCGATTCGCCCTCGAAGGGGAAGGAGTACGCCTTCTAAGCGCTGAATCCTACGTGCAAGAAAGGGAAGGACGGTAGGTATCGCTTTTCAGAGCGCCTAATTTGGCCTTTATGCAAGGCCAAACCAATCGCTCGACTCTTCGCGCGAGATTACAACGCAGACTGCGCAACGCACCAACTGATGCAGAACATGCGTTGTGGCAGCGATTGCGCGGAAGGCAATTATGCGGCTGCAAGTTTCGTCGCCAGCACCCATTCGGCGACTACATTCTCGATTTCGTCTGCCTTGAACGAAGGTTGGTCATTGAACTGGATGGCGGGCAGCACGCGGATTCGGTCGCGGCCGATGCTGCGCGTTCGAAATTTCTCGAGGGTGCCGGATTTGCAGTGCTGAGGTTCTGGAACAATCAGGTCTTCAACGAAATGAATAGTGTGCTTGGGTGCATTTGGGACGTCTTGAATGAGAGAGGGCACTCAACCGTCGAGCAACACCATCCCCACCCCAGCCCTCCCCTTGAAGGGGAGGGAGTGGATCATCGCGGCTCGGAAGGAGCTTGCTCCGTCCCATCCGACCGGTCACCCAACAACCTCCTCACCACGACATAAAACACCGGCACCAGCAGCAGGCCGAGCACGGTGGCGCCGAGCATGCCGCCGATCACGCCGGTGCCGATCGCGTGGCGGCTGTTGGCGCCGGCGCCGGTGGAGATCGCCAGCGGCAGCACGCCCAGGATGAAGGCGATCGAGGTCATCAGGATCGGACGCAAGCGGATGCGGCAGGCTTCCAGCGTCGCCTTCAGCAAGCCCATGCCCTGTTTCTGCATGTCCACCGCGAAGGCCACGATCAGGATCGCGTTCTTGGCAGACAAGCCGATGATCGCGATCAGGCCGATCTTGAAATACACGTCGTCCTGCAGGCCGCGCGCGGAGGTGAGGAGTGCCGCGCCCAGTACGCCCAGCGGCACTACCAGCAACACCGCGACCGGAATCGACCAGCTTTCGTACAACGCGGCCAGGCACAGGAACACCACGATGATCGACAGGCCGAACAGCATCGGCGCCTGCGCGCCGGAGATGATTTCCTGCAATGATTGTCCCGACCATTCGTAACCCATGCTGGTCGGCAGGTATTTCGCCACCAGTTCCTGCATCGCGGTAATCGCATCTCCAGAACTGTAACCCGGCCCCGGCGTGCCGGTGAGCGAGATCGAACCGAAGCCGTTGTAGCGGTCCAGTTCCGGCGGCGCGATCGTCCACTTCGTCGACACCACGCTGGACAACGGCACCATCGCGTCGTTCGACGACAGCGTGTAGAAGTTGCCGATGTCTTCCGGCGCCATGCGGTAGGGCGCGTCGGCCTGCATCTCCACGCGCAACACGCGGCCCTGGTAATAGAAATCGTTGGCGTACACCGGGGAGAGCATCAACTGGATCGCGTTGTACACGTCGCTGACCGACAGGCCCATGGATTGCGCCTGCACGCGATCCACTTTCATGTCCAGCGTGGGCGCGTCTTCCAGTCCGTTGGTGCGCACGTTCTGCAGGCGCTTGTCTTTCGCGGCTTCGGCGATCAGCTTGTCGCGCGCGGCGACCAAGGCATCGTGGCCCAGGCCCGAGCGATCTTCCAGTTCGAAATCGAAGCCGGCGAACTGGCCCAGGCCGCGGATCACCGGGCGATTGAGCGCGACGACCTGCGCCTCTTGGATCTTCGAAAATTTGCGGTTGAGAATGGAGATCAGTTCATTGGCGCCGTGCTTGCGTTCGCTCCAGTCCTTCAGATGCACGAAGGCCATGCCGACGTTGTCGCCGTTGCCGAGGAAGCTGAAGCCACCGACGGTGAAGGCATTGGCGACATCCGCGTCGCCGACCACGATTTTTTCCACCTGCCGGATCACCGCGCTGGTGCGATCCATCGTCGCACCCGGCGGCAACTGCACGGTGATGAAGACTTCGCCCTGGTCTTCCTCCGGCACGAAGCTGGAAGGCAGGTGCCAGAGGAGCAGGCCGGCGACGAGCACCGCGGCGAAATAGCCGACCATCCAGCGCGGCGTGTGATGGATGGCCTTGCCCAGGCGCGAGATGTAGTGCCGCGCCATGCTCTCGTAACCGTTGTTGAACTTGCGCAGGAACCAGTTGGTGTGCTCGTGCTCGGGGCGCAGCAGGCTGGCGCACAGCGCCGGCGTGAACGACAGCGCCATCAAGGCTGAGAGCGCCATCGATACGGCGATGGTCATCGCGAACTGGCGATAGATCGCGCCGACGCTGCCCGGCATCAGCGCCGCGGGAATGAACACCGAGGCCAGCACCGTGGTCACCGCGATCACCGCGCCGGTGATCTGCGTCATGCCCTTGCGCGTGGCTTCCTTCGGCGGCAGTCCTTCCTCGCGCATGATGCGCTCGACGTTCTCCACCACCACGATCGCATCGTCCACGACGATCCCGATCGCCAGCACCAGGCCGAACAGGCTCAGCACGTTGATCGAGAAACCGAATGCGTACATGCCGATGAAGGCGCCGGTCAATGCCACCGGCACCACCAACGTCGGAATCAGCGTGGCGCGCAGGTTCTGCAGGAACAGCAGCATCACGATGAAGACCAGCACGATCGCTTCGCCCAGCGTCTTCACCACTTCGATGATCGACACCTTGACGAAGCCGGTGGTATCCACCGGAACCGACCAGACGACGCCCGGCGGAAAGTTCTTCGCGAGTTGATCCATCTTCTCGCCGACGGCTTTCGCCACCGTCAGCGCATTGGCGCCGGGCAGCAGTGAAACGCCGAATGCGGCCACAGGCTTGCCGTCCAGCCGCGAAAAGTTGCCGTAGGAGTAGGAACCCAATTCCACGCGCGCGACGTCGCCCAGCCGCACCACGCTGCCGTCGGGATTCGCGCGCAGGATGATGTTGCGGAATTGCTCCGGCGTGCTGAAGCTCGATTCCGCCGACACCGTGGCGGTGATGCCCTGGCCGGGCGCGGTCGGTTGCGCGCCGATGGAACCTGCCGAGAACATCACGTTCTGCGCGCGCACCGCGTTCAGCGCGTCGCTGGCGGTCAGTTTGTAGCCCTGCAGTTTCAGCGGATCGAGCCAGATCCGCATCGCGAATTCGGAACCAAACTGGTTGACCGAACCCACGCCCTCGACGCGCGAGATCGGATCGATCAACTGCGAGGCGATCAGGTTGTTGAGCGCCATCGTGTTCATGCTGTCGTCGCGCGATTGGAGCGCGATGATTTCGAGGAACCCGGTGCCGGATTTGCGCACGGTCACGCCGAGGTTGTTGACCGCCGCGGGCAGGCGCGGCGTGGCGGCGTTCACGGCGTTTTGTGTCTGCACCGCGGCGGTATCGAGGTCGGTGCCGTTGGTGAAATACAGCGTGAGGTTGGCCGAGCCCGTGGAACTCGACGACGAGGTGAAGTAGAGCAGGTTGTCGATGCCGGAAAGATTCTGCTCGATCACCTGCGTGACCGTGCTCTGGATCACCTGCGCGTTCGCGCCGGGATAGTTGGCGCGCACCTGGACGCTGGGCGGCGCGATCTGCGGGTAGGCCTCGATCGCCAGGTTGAAGATAGCGATCGTGCCGCCGAGGGTGATCAGGATGGCGATCACCCAGGCGAAGACGGGACGGTCGATGAAGAATTGCGGCATGGGGTTTAGTGCGCTGTTCCTGCGCGTAAAAGCGGCCATCCCTGGCCGCACTTTTCAAATGAAGCACGTTTCATAGGAATGCTCATGGAGAGGTCGTTGCGGAAGCTGGCGCATTCGCATCCGGCGCATACGCCACCGGCCGTACTTTCGCGCCCGGTTGAGCTTTCTGCACGCCGGAGACGATCACCCGGTCGCCGTCGTTCAAACCCGTTTCCACCACCCATTGCGAACCGCGCTGGCCGTCCAGCGTGACGCGCTTGCTTCGCACCACATCGTTCGCATCGACGGTGAGCAGATATGCACCCTGCTCATCGCGCTGCACCGCTGCCTGCGGCACTTCGATCGCGTGATGACGCATGCCGAGCGTCAAGCGCAGCTTGACGAACATGCCGGGCAGCAGCGCACGATCGGGATTGGGCACGATCGCGCGCAGCGACACCGCGCCGGTGGTGGGATCGACCGCCATGTCGTGGAAGTCCAGCGTGCCGGTGTGCGGATACACGCTGCCGTCCGGCAGCACTACCTTGACTTGCGCCTGGTTTGGCGCGGCGAGTTGCAGATCGCCGGATTTCTGCGCGCGACGCAGATTCTCGACCTCCGCCATCGGTTGGCTGAACTCGACGTACACAGGATCGATCTGCTGCACGGTGGTGAGCGGGTTGGCGTCGGTCGGAGAAACCAGCGCGCCTTCGGTGACGTTGGCCATGCCTGCGCGGCCGGAGATCGGCGCAGTGACCGTCGCATATCCGAGATTGATGCGCGCGTTCTCGACATTCGCTTGCGCGGCTTTCGCCGCTGCGTGCGCGCTGTCGGCCGCAGCGATGGCATCGTCCAGATCCTGTTTCGCGATCACGCCGCGGGCTGCGAGTTCGCGCATGCGTTTCGCTTTGACTTCGTCGTCGCGTGCGGCGGCTTCCGCTTGCGCGTACAAGCCCTGCTGCGAGCGCAACGTGGCTTGCAGCGGCGCCGGATCGATGCGGAACAGCACGTCGCCGGCCTTGACGTCGGTGCCTTCGGTGTACACGCGCTTCAACACGATGCCGGTGACGCGTGCGCGCACCTGGGCGATGCGCGTGGCCGCCAGACGGCCGACGAAGTCGCGCACCAGCGGAACGCTTTGCGCGCGCGCCGTTACCACGCCGACTTGCGGCGGTGGCGGCGGGGGCGGTTCGGAATGGCCGCAGGCGGCGAGCGCCAGCACCAGCAGCAGCGTGCAGGCGTTGCGCAACGGGTGTGGCGGCATCGGCGGTTTTTCTCTACCGGACAGATTGGTAATTATCCGGCAAATCGCGCGATCGCGTCCGTAGGCCAAGGGTCATGCGTAAAGAAAAGTAAAGCGTCGACAAATGCGAGTCGAAAATCGAAAGTCAAAAGTCGAATCGATTCCGGCTCTCGACTCTCGCTTGCATCACGCCACTTCGTGCACCACCACGCGATTCCGGCCTTCGTGCTTGGCGCGGTACAAGGCCTGGTCCGCAACGCGTTTCAATTCTTCGGGGGTGACGCCGTCGTTGGGATAAAGCGCGAGCCCGATCGAAACCGAAGGCGCGGGCAGCCGCTGGCCGCGATGACGCAATTCCAGTTGCGACGTGGCCGCGCGGATGGCCTCGGCGCGCTCGCGTGCGTGCGCCGCGTCGATGTCCGCCAGCACCACGGTGAATTCCTCGCCGCCATAGCGACAGGGAATGTCTTCGCCGCGGCACAGTTGGTTGAGCGTCGCGCCGAACTGCGCCAGCAATGCGTCTCCGGCGTCGTGGCCGTGACGGTCGTTGTAGCGCTTGAAGTGGTCCAGATCGAGCATCAGCAACGCGAGTTTTCCCTTGCGCCGCTCCGCGCGCGCCAGTTCGCGAGGCAGCGACGCTTCCAGATAGCGGCGGTTGAACAGGCCGGTGAGCGGATCGTGGATGGATTGCTCGCGCAAGGACTGCTGCAGGCGCAGGTTGGCGATCGCCAGCGCGAGCTGATCGCCGACCGTCAGCAGCAATTCGCGCATGCTCGAATCGAGCAGGTGATCGGCGACCAGACTCAGCACGCCGAGTGCCTGGCCCTGCGCCGACAACGGCAGGCACAGGGTGTGGCCGGCGGTGACGCCGGCATGCACCAGGTGCGGACAGGCGGGCGCGGCGACTTCGCCGAAGCCCGGGTGCGGCTGGCTGCGACGCAAAGCCCAGCAATCGTCGGGCGCGAACACTGCCTCTGCCAGATCCGCGCCGCGCGGGCCCCACTGCACGCGTGGCTCGATCTGGTTGTGCGAGGGGTTGATCAGTGCGAAGCAGCCGGACATCTCGGGCAAAAGCGGCGGCAGCGAACGCTCGATCACCTGGATCGCCTCGTCCGGCGCGCGGCAGCTTTGCAGCATCTCGCCCAGCAGCGCCAGGCGCCGCAGCGTCTCGGCCAATTGCCGCGCCTCACCCAGGGCGTGCTGCAATTCCGAGGCCCCTTGTTCCAGGGTGCGTTCGGTACGCAAGCGCTTGCGGTGTTCCGACGTGATGGTGAAGAACGAACGCAACATCAACGCGAGCACGATGAGCGTGGCGAACGTCGCCGCGATTCCGACGTACAGCGCGCTGTGGTCGCGGTGCGCCTGCCGCAGCGCGAGCAGGTGCGTTTCTTCGCTGCGCATCGCATCGGTCAAGTCACGAATCGGATGGGTGGGCCGGTTGATCAACGCCAGCACCTCGGCGTGCGCGGCGGACGGACCTTGCAGCCGGTAGTCCTCGATGATGCCCTCGTAGAGTTTGCGCCGCTCCGCGACCAGCGTGCGCAACCTGGCCACGTTGGCGTTCTGCGCCGGGTTGTCTACGGTGAGTTCGCCGAGCACATCCATGTCGTGCACGACGTCGGCGCTCGCGTGGAAATAGCGGATGGCCGATTCGTTGCGCCCGGTCAGGCCATAGCTGCGGGCTTCCATTTCCGCCAGGCGCAGGTCGTTCAAGGTCATCACGATGCGCTCTCGCACCTGATAACTGTGCACGGTCCATTCCTGGTAACCCGTGTATTCGTGCGCGCTGTAGACGCCCGCAGCCGCCAGCACCAGCACCAGCGCCCCGCCCGCGGAAAACTTCCAGATCAGCGGCCACGTAAAACGCCAATAGCGCTCCCGCACCGACTGCGGCGCTGGATTCGCCAGGTGGGCGGGCGCTATCCTTGTCGTCCCCGCATCGCCCGTATCGTCAACGATCTCCGCCATGAATGACCTTCGCGCGCCGCACGGAGCGCCCGATTTCGCTCCCGTGCTCGAGCAAATGGGGAGCAAGTTCTCCGCCAGTTGCCTGCCTCTTGTGCAACGGCTTGTCAAAATGTGCTGTGCGTCACTCGCTCAGGACGAATTGGCCGAGCGTAGCGCGTCCGCCTGGGCTGCATTGTTCGCCGACTTGTTCATGTTCATGAAGACGCGCGAGCCCGGCCGCACGCTGGTGCGCGCGTTCAATCCCGAGGCGGGCGCGAACGGCCGCGAGAGCGCCTGCTCGGTAGTCCAGATCGTGACCGAGGACATGCCGTTTCTGGTGGATACGGTCGGCATGGCGATCGCCGGTGCGCGCCTGCAGACGCACAGTCTGATCCATCCCGTGTTGTGCGTCATGCGCGATGCACGCGGCGAGTTGACCGCAATCGACGACGATTGCGACGACGCCCGGCGCGAATCGGTGATGCACGTCGAAGTCGACCGCGTTGCCGAAGACGAGCTGCGCCAATTGCAGCATTCCATCGAGGCAGCGTTCAACGATGTGCGCTGCGCGGTCGAGGACTGGCGCGCGATGCGCGACAAGATGCTGGAAGTCGCCGAGGCCCTGCCGCAGCGGCGCATGCCCTTCGATGCGGAGGAAGTCGCCGAGGCGCAGGCGTTCCTGCGCTGGGCGGCGGACGATCACTTCACCTTTCTCGGCTACCGCGAGTATGCCGTGGTGGCATCCGGCGGCGACGAATTGCTGGAAGCCAAACCCGCATCGGGCCTGGGCATCCTGCGCAGGATGGATCTGGCCGTGGCGCCGCGCTCGCTGAAATCGCTGGCGGCCAGCCGCCTGCCTGTCTCGGGTTCGATGGACGCCATCATCCTGACCAAGACCAACGCGCGCGCGCGCGTGCACCGCCCCGGGTACATGGATTACATCGGCGTGCTCTGCTTCGACGACAAGGGCAAGCCGGTCGGCGAGCAGCGTTTCCTCGGCCTGTTCACTTCCACCGCCTACATGCGCCGCCCGCAGGACGTGCCGCTGGTGCGGCAGAAGGTCGAAGCGGTGATGCAGCGCTCCGGCCTGCGCCG
>DAIOUL010000019.1:0-36412 GCA_036759545.1 Rhodanobacteraceae bacterium | reverse complement strand
GCCAAGGAACGCGGCCGTAACACCTGGGCGGTGTACCACACGCACATGGACACGCAGGCACGCGATCGCGCGCGCATGATGACCGCGCTGCGCCGCGCGCTGGAACGCGGCGAATTCGCGCTGGTGTATCAGCCCAAGATGGCGATTCAGTCGGAACGCATCACCGGCGTCGAGGCATTGCTGCGCTGGCGCAGCGCGGAACTGGGCGAGGTGCCGCCCGCGACGTTCATTCCGCTGGCCGAGGAAACCGGTGTGATCAACGAAATCGGCGAATTCGTGCTCACGACCGCCTGCTCGGATCTGCAGAGTTTTCGCGATACCGGTCTGCGGGGACTTTCCATGGCGGTCAATCTTTCCGCCGCGCAACTGGAGCGGCCGGAACTCACCCAGCGCATCTGCGAAATTCTTGCCGAGCACGACATTGCGCCCGACCAGCTCGAGCTGGAACTGACCGAGAGCATGGTCATGGCCAATGCCGAGCAGTCGGCGCGCATCCTCGGCGAATTGAAATCGATAGGAGTGAAGCTGGCGATCGACGACTTCGGCACCGGCTATTCATCGCTGGCCTACCTGAAACGCCTGCCCATCGATACGTTGAAAGTGGACAAGGAATTCGTCGGCGACGTCACCATCGATCCGGACGACGCCGCGATTACCGCCACGATCATCACCATGGCTCACTCGCTGCAGTTGAACGTGGTCGCGGAAGGCGTGCAGACCGCCGAGCAACTGGCCTTCCTGCGCGCACAGAGTTGCGACGAGATCCAGGGCCATTGGCTGGCGATGCCGATGCCGGCGGATGCGTGCCGGCGGTTCATCGCCGAACGGGTGCGCGTTTCCGCGATACCCTGAACGCTAGCGCTTGCGGCAGATCAGCAGCACTTCATCCACCCCTCGCGCATCGATCATTCCATCCGTCCACCGCAACGGTTTCTGCATCTTCAAACCGAGCGGCATCAGCACGCGGTTGTACCAGCCCATCGCCACGCCGGGATGCCGCTTCAGGAACCACATGCCGAGATCCAGCAGCACCGAGGATTTCGGTTGCATGCCGTACACCGCGCTGCGTTCGATCGAGAAGCCGCGTCGGGCAAGTTTTGCGGCAAGTGCATCGGGTTCGTAGCGGCGGCAGTGGCCGACGAAATCGTCGAAGGCGGTCCATGCCTGCGGATGCAGTGGGACCGAAAGCAGCAGCGTTGCGCCGGGTGCGCACACGCGCGCCAGTTCCGCGAAAGCCGCATCGTCGTCGGCCACGTGTTCGACGATGTCGAATGCGCAGATCAGATCGAATGAAGCATCGACGAAAGGCAGCGCGCCGAGCAATCCGTTCGTCGCGCTGGCCCTGCGTGCGCGCAAAGCCCGCAGCGCCGGCGCGCTGAGATCGAGAAACACCGTGTCGTCCAGCGGCAGGCGCGGCCGCAATCCCGGAGCGATTTCCAGCCGCCGCGCCTCTCGCGCGCACAATTCCGCAACCACCGGCCAGGTGTTGAAGCGCTGCGGCTCAATCAGCTTTGCGCCGGACCACAAGCTGTCGTAGAAACGGCGGTTGCTTTCGGTGAGTCCGCTTTCGGCGGCCACGGGAAAAGCCCTCCCCTTCAAGGGGAAGGTTGGGTGGGGATGGGGTTGAAAGGATCGGCACGTTGCACAAACGCGTAATGCATACACCATCCCCCTCCCGGCCTCCCCCTTGAAGGGGGAGGAGAAAAGCGCACATCTGCCAAGTCAATTTTCATCTGCAATGGTACTCAAGTCACCCGACAAAAACCCGCGCGTTGCGGAACATCCGCATCCACGGCGAATCCTCGCCCCAGCCCGGCGGCCGCCAGCTCATCTGCACGCTGCGGAACACGCGCTCGGGATGCGGCATCAGGATCATGACGCGCCCGTCCGCCGACGTGAATCCGGTCAAGCCATCGGCCGAGCCGTTGGGATTCAGCGGAAACTGTTCGGTCGGCTTGCCGCGGTTGTCCACGAAGCGCAGGCACGGATTGGCCTTGCCCGCTTTGGCATCGTATGCGAACACCGTGCGGCCTTCGCCATGCGCGGTGACGATCGGAATGCGGGATCCCGCCATGCCGCGGAAGAAGATCGAAGGCGATTCCATCACTTCCACCGTGACGAATCGCGCCTCGTACTGTTCGGACGTGTTGCGTTCGAATGCAGGCCAGTGTTCGGCGCCGGGGATGATGCCTTTCAAATGCGAGAGCATCTGGCAGCCGTTGCACAGCCCCAACGCGAAAGTGTTCGGGTCGGCAAAGAACGCGGCGAATTGTTCCCGCAGTTTTTCGTGATAGAGCACCGAAGCCGCCCATCCGCGGCCCGCGCCGAGCACGTCGCCGTAGGAAAACCCGCCGCAGGCAGCGACACCGCGGAAGTCCGAAAGTTTACGCAGGCCGGCGGCGAGGTCGCTCATGTGCACGTCGATCGCCTCGAAACCGGCACGCGTGAAGGCCGCCGCCATTTCGACCTGGCCGTTGACGCCCTGCTCGCGCAGCACGGCCACGCGCGGCCGCACGCCTTTCGCGATGTAGGGCGCGGAGATGTTCTCGGCCGGATCGAAAGTCAGCTTCGGCGAGATGCCCGGATCGTCGTCGTCGGTGCGCCATTCGCGTTCTGAATCCGCGCTTGCCGGGTTGTCGCGCAGTCGCTGCATCGCGTGGCTGGTTTCGTGCCACGCGGCGAACAACTGCTTCCAGTTCCACTTGGCAAACGTCTCGTCGCCGAGCAGCAGCTTGATGCCCAACTTCGGTTTCGGGCGGCCGATCGCGTGCGTCATCGCGGCGAGCCCATGCTTGGCAGCCAATGCCATGAACGCGTCGCGGTCGGCGCTGCGCACCTGCAACACCGCGCCCGGTTCCTCGTTGAACAGCGCGCGCAGCGTGTTCTCGGCCCAGCCGTCCAGGCGGATTTCCAGGCCGCAATGTCCTGCGAACGCCATCTCCAGCAAGGTCACGATCGCGCCGCCGTCTGAGCGGTCGTGATAGGCCAGCAGCAAGCCGGCGCCCTCGGCTTCGCGCACCAGCGTGAACAGATTCTTCAGACGTTGAGGATCGTCCAGATCGGGCGGCACGCCGCCGCCGCGATTGAACGCCTGCGTCAGTGCACTGGCGCCGAGCCGATCGCGTCCCGCGCCCAGATCGATCAGCCACAGTTCCGAGTCGCCGCGATCCAGCTTGATGCGCGGGGTCAGCGCGCGGCGCACGTCCGCAACGCGCGCGAACGCGGTGACGATCAGCGACACGGGCGCCAGCGTGCGCTGTTCGATGCCGTTGTCGCGCCACACCGTCTGCATCGACAGCGAGTCCTTGCCGACCGGAATCGAGATGCCGAGTGCGGGACACAGTTGCTGGCCGACCGCGCGCACTGCGTCGAACAGCGCGGCGTCTTCGCCCTGGTGTCCCGCAGCGGCCATCCAGTTCGCGGACAGGCGGATTTCATCCAGCGTGACCGGAGCGGCAAGCAAATTGGTGATCGCCTCACTGACCGCAAGACGCGCGCTGGCCGCTGCATCGAGTAGCGCCACCGGCGCGCGTTCGGCCATCGCCATCGCTTCGCCGGCGTAGCCGTCGAAATCGGCGAGCGTCACGGCGCAATCGGCCACCGGCACTTGCCATGGACCGACCATCGGATCGCGCGAACACAGGCCGCCGACGCTGCGATCGCCGATCGTGACCAGAAAGCTCTTGGAACCCACACCGGGCATGCGCAGCACGCGCTGCACGGCTTCGTCCAGGCCGATCCCGGACAGATCCGGCACCACTTCCACGCGCGGCTTGAAGCGCACCGCATCGCGCTGCATGCGCGGCGGCTTGCCGAGGAGCATGTCGAGCGGCAAATCAACAATGCGGGAACGGGGAACGGGGAGCGGGGAATTACCTGCAGCGACCTGTTCCCTGTTCCCCGTTCCCTGTTCCCGCTTTTCGGTCGTGACCAGCAACCGCCGCTCTTCCGTTGCCGTGCCGACCACCGCGAACGGACAGCGTTCGCGCGCGCAGACTTTTTCGAACTCCGGCAGATCGTCCGGCCGCACGCCGAGCACGTAGCGCTCCTGCGATTCGTTGCACCACAACTGCATCGGCGAGAGGTGCGGATCATCGCGCGGAACTTTGTCGAGATCGATCTCGCCGCCCACGTCCGAGTCGTGCAGCAATTCCGGAATCGCGTTCGACAGGCCCCCCGCGCCGACGTCGTGGATCGCTTGAATCGGATTCTTTTCTCCGAACGAAGTGCACGCGTCGATCACCTCCTGACAGCGGCGCTGCATCTCGGGGTTGTCGCGCTGCACGGATGCGAAGTCGAGTTGTTCTGAGCTTTGACCGCCGGCCATCGATGAGGCCGCGCCGCCGCCCAGGCCGATCAGCATCGCAGGTCCACCCAGCACGATCACGGCATCGCCCGGCGCGAGCTTGTTCTTTTTCACGTGCATCGGCCGCACGTTGGCGAGGCCGCCGGCGATCATGATCGGCTTGTCGTAGCCGCGCCGCACGCCATCGCCGGCTTCCTGTTCGAAACTGCGGAAATAACCGCCGAGACACGGTCGGCCGAATTCGTTGTTGAACGCGGCGGCGCCCAGCGGCGCATCACGCATGATTTCGAAGGCTGATGCGAAGCGCGCCGGCAATGGCCGTACGTTCTCCCAAGGCCGTTGCAGATTCGGAATGCGCAAGTGAGACACCGAAAATCCCGTCAGCCCCGCTTTCGGTTTGCCACCGCGGCCGACCGCGCCCTCGTCGCGGATTTCGCCGCCCGACCCGGTGGATGCGCCCGGCCGCGGCGCGATCGCGGTGGGATGATTGTGCGTTTCGACTTTTATCGCATAGGGAATGTCTTCGACGTGCGCGCGCCACACGCCATCAGCGTCCGCGAAGAACCGCGCACCCTGCGAACCCTCGATCACCGCAGCGTTATCACTGTAGGCCGACAAGGTGTGTGCGGGCGACACGGCGTGCGTGTTGCGGATCATGCCGAACAACGTGGCGCTTTGCGGCGCGCCATCGACGGTGAACTGCGCATTGAAGATCTTGTGGCGGCAATGTTCGGAATTCGCCTGCGCGAACATCACCAGCTCGGCGTCGCTCGGATCGCGCTGCAGCGCTGCGTAGTGTTCGATCAGGTAGTCGATTTCGTCCGTCGCCAGGGCAAGGCCGAATTCCGTATTCGCCGCCTGCAGCGCCGCGCGCGCATCGTTCCCCAGCGCGATCGTGCGCAGCGGTTCCGGCGCGCCGATCAGGAACAATCCTCGCGCCTGATCCAGTGCGGTCAGTACCGATTGCGTCATCGAATCGTGCAGCGCATTGGCGGCCGCATCGAATTTCGCGCGCTCTTCCGCGTTCACGCCGTCGATCAGGAATGCGATGCCGCGCTCCACGCGCCGCACCGGCAGGCCGATGCCGTGCAGGATGTCGCTGGCCTTGCTCGACCACGGCGAAACGGTACCCAGCCGCGGCACCACCCATAACGTGGCATCGGCCGGAGCGCCTTCGCCCGCGTCCAGCACCTCGGCGAGACGGCGGTGCTGCTGCGGATCGAGCGCGTGTTCCGCATCGATGAAATAAACGAAACGCGCGCCGCGTACGCGCGCGCCTTTCGCCAGCGGCGCCAAGCGTTCGTTCAAGCGGTCGAGGCGGAACGGCGACAGGGCGGAGCGCCCGTCGAGGACGATCATCGCGGTGGGGATGGGGGAATCCGACAAGCCGCCTATTGTACCAGCGGCGTCTCGCCGTCTTGCGGCCCGGCCCGCTCGCTCAACCAATGCAGCAGTTGCTGCGGCGTCGCATAGCCGTTCAACAATGCACCATTGGAGGCGATGATGGTAGGCGTGCCGTCCACCCCCAGATCCAGGCCCAGTTCGAAATCGTGCCTCACAGGGTTGTCGCAGCGCGCCGGCTTGGGATCGACGCCGGCCTTGGCCGCGGTGAAAGTGCGCTTGCGGTCCGCCGCGCACCACACCGACACCGCCTTGTAATACGAGGGCGTGTCCAGCCCCGTGCGCGGCCAGAACAGATAATCCACCGCGATGCCGGCGTCGTTGTACTCGGCGATGTGCGCGTGGAACATGCGGCAATAAGGACAATCGACGTCGGTGAATACGGTGACGGTGTACTTCGGATGCGCGGGCGCGAAGCGGATCATGCGGCCGGCCGGAATCTTCGCCAGCGCGTCGCGTCGCAACTGGTCCATGCGCGCATCCGATAGCGCCGCGCCCGTATCCAGATCGAACGCATTGCCCTGGAACATGTAGCGTCCGTCGGTGCTGACGTACACCACCTGGCCGCCTGCGACCACTTGCCAGATGTTCGGCAGCGGCGTCTTGTCCACGGCCTGGATGTTGATGTGCGGCGCGAGCTTGCGCACTGCGGCGGTGACGGCTTGCGGTGCGGCGATGCTGGCCTGGGAGGATCGCGCGGCGTTCGGATTTTTCGCTGAGGGTTGCGAAGTGCCCGCCATCGTGTCCGTCGTGACATGCGAAGCGCCCGGCGCATTTGGGGTCGCGGAGCAGGCGCCGACGAGCAATGAGATCGCAAGAAGGAGGAGTAAAAACTTGGACATGAAGAGCTCTGTCGTGCGGAGCGGAATGCTAACACGGTGCTCGTAAACGCTGCTTCTCACCCCCGCGGATGATGTGCCGCATGCAACCTTTTCAAATTCTCCTTCGCGATCAGTGTGTAGATCTGCGTGGTCGATAAGGTGCTGTGGCCCAGCAGCATCTGCAGCGCGCGCAGGTCGGCGCCGTGGTTCAGCAGGTGGGTGGCGAAGGAATGCCGCAGCACGTGCGGTGAAATCTTCTTCGCGGGGATGCCGGCGGCGATCGCGTGCTTGCGCACCATGGTCCAGGCCATCTGCCGCGTCATCCCGGCCGCGCGATTGCTGAGGAACAACGCGTCGGGCGTGCGGCCCTTCACCAGCGCTGGTCGCGCCTCCTTCAGATAACGCGTGATCCAGTCCAGCGCGTTTTCGCCGACGGGCACCAGCCGGTCCTTTCCGCCCTTGCCGGTGACGCGCAGCACGCCCTGGCGCAGATTCAATGCCGCGATCGGCAGCGTGACGAGTTCGGACACGCGCAGGCCTGAGGCGTACATCAGCTCCAGCATCGCGCGGTCGCGCAGTCCCAGCGGTGTTTCCACGTTCGGCGCATCGATCAATGCCTCGATCTCGCGCTCCGACAGCGCCTTGGGCAGGCTGCGCGGCAGCTTCGGCGCATCCAGTAACAGGGTAGGATCATTGAAGTCGGAACGCGTGCGCGCGTAGTCGGCATAGAACCGGCGCAGCACGGTCAGCAGGCGCGCATTGCTACGCGCCTTGATTTTCCTCGCGCCGCGCTCGCCCAGATAGCGCGAGAGCTGCTCGAAGTTCGCGTTGGCCAAACTGCTGCCGCGCGCATGCAGCCACGCCGCGCAATGTTCCAAGTCGCTGCGGTAGGCGCTGAGTGTCAGATCGGCCAGCCCGTCCTGCGACCAAACGCGCTCGATAAAGGCGTCTATGGCGGTGCGGTCGGCATCGGAGACTTCGATAACGGCTTGCATCGTGCGATGCTTGCGCGGTTGCCATGGGCGCGCAAGTGGACGATGAATACCGTTGCCGACGAAATGCTGACACCGGCGCCGCTATGGCGGCGGCTGGCCGCACTGGTGTACGACCTCTTTCCATTGATCGCGCTGTGGATGATCACCGTATTGCTGTGCCTGCTGGCGATCGGCGGTCATTACGATCCGCAGCATCCACACTGGGCTTCGCACCTGGGCCTGCAACTCGCGCTCCTGGCGGTGACCGCCGCGTATTTCGTCATTTCGTGGGCGCGCATCGGCGCCACCATCGGCATGCGCGCGTGGAAATTGAAATTGATTCGCGACGATGGCTCAAAACTTGGCATCGCGCGCGCCTTGGCGCGGTTCCTTCTGGCGTTGCTGTCGATTGCAATCGCGGGAATCGGCTTCTGGATGGCGCTGTTCGATTCGCGCAAACGCACGCTGCACGATCGCATCTGCGGAACAGTGATGGTGCGGTTGCCGATGCGATGACAATTTCGTCATTCCGGGGCCATCGCCGGCTTCAACGGCGATGGAACCCGGAATCTGCTCTTCTTTTCCTCCAAAAGCAGATTCCGGGTTCCGTTCGCGTCAGGTCGCGAACGGCCCCGGAATGACGAAAGTTCTTTACGCTCGTCCGAGTCCCGAGTCCCGAGTCCCGAGTCGTTAAGCCCTTCTGAAATACCACACCGCCGCACAGATCAGCAGCAGCGCGGGCGCGACATTGGCGGCCAGTGCCGGCACCCCGAAAACCGTGCCCAGGCCGATCACCGCTTTCTGCAGGAAGTACCAGCCGTTCGCCAGCAGCAGGCCGATGAACAGGCGCCGCCCCAGACCGCCCGAACGCAGCGCGCCGAACGCGAACGGCAGCGCGCACAGCGTCAGCACCAGCGTGTTCAGCGGATACAGCGCGCGTTCCCAGTACGCGTTGGCGTAGGTGCCGGGGTTCTGGCGATTGCTGCGCAGGTAGTCGATGTTGCGCTGCAGGTCGGCGAGCGAAAGATATTCCGGATGCACCACCGACAATTCCAGTACCTGCGGATCCAGTCCCGATTTCCACGAGCGTTGCTGTGCGAACGTGCTGCGCGCGCCCTTGGGTGAGATGGTGGTGCTGCGCACGCCGTACATGATCCACTGGCCGCCCTGTTGCGTAGCGGTCTTCGCCCAATCGAACGAAGTCAGTTCGCCGGCATCGTTGAAACCGAACACGCGCACGTCGGCCAGTTCCACACTGGGCCGGCCCTGCGTGATGCGCGCCAGTGCGGCTTTCGCATTGATGATGGTGTCGCCGTCCTTGGCCCACAATCCGCTGCGGGTGTTGCCGAGCTTGCCCGAATGCGTGCTCATCAGGATGTTCTGCGCGCGTTGCTCGCCCGCAGGCGCGATGGTTTCGCCCAGCACGAACACACCTGCCATCAACACCAGCACCAGACCGGCGGCGGAAAGGCAGATGCGCAGTTTCGACATGCCCGAGGCGCGCAACGCGGTCAGTTCGCCGCTGGCGCCGAGACCGCCCAGGCCGATCAAGCCGCCGATCAGCGCGGCGAAAACGAACCAGTCGTACACGCGCCGCGGCACGGTCAGCGCGATGTAGGCGACGGCCTGCCCCAGCGTGTAACCATTGTGGCCGATATCGCCGACCTGCTTGGCGAAGTTGATGAAGGTGTCCAGTCCGACGATCACCAGCCACGCCAGCAGCACGCTCGCCAGCACCGCGCCGGTGATCAGCCGGTCGGCGCGCTTGATGCGCACGCGTTGCCAGAGCGTCGCATTCATGGCTGCGCCTCGCGCACCTTGCGCGGCGAGTATTGACGCGTGAACAGCCAGGCCGCGAACACGAACACCGGGATCAACACCCACCACATGCCCAAACTGGCGGGCGCCTTGTCTTCCGCGATAAACGTGCGCGCAAGCACCAGCAGGTTGGCGAACACCAGATACGCCAGCACCGCGATCAGCAAACGGCCGAGCGTGGAGGCGCGCATGTTCTGCCGCGCCATCGGCAGCGCCAGCAACGCCAGCACCAGTGCGGCGAACGGCGCGCCGATGCGCCACTGCAATTCCGCTCGTGCGGCCGGATCCTTGTCGCCGATCAGCGCCAGGGTCGAACGCGAATGTTCGGGATCGTCTTCATCGTCGCTTTCGTCCGACGTGGACAACGCCAGATCGTTGCGCGCGAATTTCATCAACCGCCAGTTGTCGTGGCCGAGATGCCCATCGAAACGGTGACCATCGAACAGTGCGATGAAACGATTGTCGGCGGTGCCTTCGTGATAGAGCTGCCCGTGTGTCGCGGTGATCACGTCGATCTGCGTCACAGGCTTGCCGTTGTCGGTACCGGGACGTTCGCTCTCGACGAAGAGCTTGCCGAGTTTGGTGCCGTCCGGGCTCATCGTATCGACGAAGAGAATTCCGCCCTTGCCCGGCAATTCGGTGAAGCGGCCCGGCTCCAGTCCCGCCGCAATCACCGAGCGGTTGGCGCGTTCCACTTCCGCATCCGCCGTGCGCGTCGCCCACGGCCCCAGCCACAGCGCGATCAACGCGATCAGGAAAAACGCGCCGGCGGCGAGCATCGATGCCGGCCGCAACATGCCGCGCGGCCCGAAGCCGGAGGTGAACAGCACGTGCATCTCGCTGTCGCGGTACATGCGTCCCAGCGCCAGCAGCATGCCGAGGAACATCGCCATCGGCAGCAACGCGGACAACGTATCCACCACGTGCAGGCCCAGTACCTCGAACATGATGTCGCCCGGAAGGCGGCCGGAAGCGACCTTGTTTAAGATGTCCGCGAAGGTGCCGCCGGTGAAGATCACCAGCAGCACCGCTGTTGCCGCCAACGTGCCCGCAAGCAATTCGCGCAGCAGATAGTGGTCGAGGATAGAAAGGCGCGGCATCGGGTTCGGGTAAACTGGAGCGCTTTGCGACGAACGAACGCGGCAGTTTAGTGCGTCCGCCCGTCCGAATCCTTTCATTGGAAGTCCATCATGCTCGAGTTCAGCTCCATCGCCGCCCCCGCCGAAACCGTCGAAGCGCCTTGCGTGGTGGTCGGCGTGTTCGATTCGCAGCTTTCGGGTGCGGCCGCGTCAGTCGATCGCGCCGGCAACGGCGCGCTGGGGCGGTTGCGCGAGAGCGGCGATTTCACCGGCAAACCCGGTTCGACCTTGCTGCTGCACGGCGTTACCGGCGTGCGCGCGGCACGTGTGTTGCTGGTGGGCTTGGGGGCGAAAAACGACCTCGATGCGCTCGGGTTCCAGCGCGCCTGCTACGAAGTGGGCAAGGCGCTGAAGAATCTTCCGATCGAAAGCGCGGCGGTGTTTTTGCCGGAATGCGAAGTGCGCGGCCGCGATGCGGCGTGGCGGACTCGCACCTGCGCGTTGGCGATCGACCATGCGAATTTCCGCTACACCGCGACACTCAAGCCCAACGGTTCGCGCTCACATTTGAAGCGCATCGAACTGGCTGGCGTGAACGAAGTCGACGATGTACTGCAACAGGCACGCGCGATCGGCAAAGGCGTGGAGTTCGCGCGCGAGCTGGGTTGCCTGCCGCCCAACCTCTGCAATCCGGCCACGCTGGCCGAGCGCGCGAAGCAGCTCGCGGATCAACACGCGGGCGTGCAACTGGAAGTGCTGGAGCGCGAGCAACTGCGTGAGCTCGGTTTCGGCGCAATGCTCGCCGTGGGACAGGGTTCTTCCGTGCCGCCGCGGCTGATCGTTTTGCAGTACCGCGGCGGCGGTGAGGCGAAACCGTTCGCGCTGGTCGGCAAGGGCGTCACCTTCGACACCGGCGGCATGAACCTCAAGCCGACCGGTTCGATGGAGGAAATGAAATACGACATGTGCGGTGCCGCCGGCGTGATGGGCGCATTCCTCGCCGCCGTCGAAATGAAATTGCCGATCAATCTGGTTTGTGTCGTTCCCACAGTGGAAAACATGCCCGACGGCGGCAGCTATCGTCCGAGCGATGTGCTGACCACGTATTCCGGTCTCACCGTGGAAGTGTTGAACACCGATGCGGAAGGCCGCTTGATCCTGTGCGATGCGCTGGCCTACGCGCGTAAACGTTTCGAGCCGCAGGCGATGGTGGACGCGGCAACGTTGACCGGCGCCTGCGTGATCGCGCTGGGCAAGCACGCGACGGGCTTGTTCAGCGCCGACGACAAGCTCGCGGAAGAACTGCTTGATGCGGGCAACGAATCGCTGGATCGCGCCTGGCGATTGCCGTTATGGGACGACTACCGCAACCAGCTCGAATCCGCATTCGCCGACATCGCCAATGTCGGTGGCAAGAGCGCCGGTGCGATCACCGCCGCGTGTTTTCTTTCGCGCTTCACCGACGGCACGCGCTGGGCCCACCTGGATGTCGCCGGCACGGCCTGGGACGAAGGGCGCAAAGGCTACGCCACCGGCCGGCCGGTGGCGCTGCTGGTGCAGTGGTTGTTGGATAAAGCGGGGTCAGCGGTGAACAGTCAGCGGTGAGCGGTAAAAGCGCGGAAACCTGACACTCTTTCCGCTCACCGCTCACCGCTCATCTTCTCCAGCACCTCCCGCAGCCTCTCCGGCAATACCGGCTTGCGCAGCAGCGCGTCCATGCCTGCATCGCGCAGGCGTTGTTCCTCGTCGCCGCGGCTTGAGGCAGTGACTGCGATGATCGGCGTGCGCATTCCCCGCCCGCGCAGCACTTTCGCCAGCGTGTGCCCGCCCATGCCGGGCAGATCGAGATCGGAAAGCAATGCATCGAACGGAGCGGCGGTCGTGTCGATCAGCGTCAACGCGGCGAGCGCATCGGGGGCGTGCGTCACGCGGTGACCTTGCGCCCGCAACAAGCCGGTCAATACTTCGGCTGCGGTGGGATCGTCCTCCACCAGCAACAGCCGCAATGATCGCGCGCCATCGGCCGCGCGCGCCGCCGGCGTGAATGGCTGCGGTACGGCTTCTGCCTTGCATTCCCCCAGCGGCAACCGGACCTCGAACGCGCAACCTTCGCCGGGTTGCGAATGCACCGAGATCTGCCCGCGCATCAGCGCCACCAGTTCGCGGCAGATGGAAAGCCCCAGCCCGGTGCCGCGCTCGCGCCGTCCGTGCTCGGTTTGCTCGAAGCGCTCGAACACACGCGCGCATTCTTCCTCCGACATGCCCGGTCCGCTGTCGATCACGGTGAAGACGGTATCGCCGTCGTCGCGCGACAGGCGCAGCCGCACCGAACCTTGCCGGGTGAACTTCAGCGCGTTATGGGTGAGATTCAACAACACTTGCTGCACGCGCAGCGCATCGCCGATCAGGCGTAGCGGGGCACCCGGTTCGACTTCGACTTGCAGCGACAATCCTTTCTGCGTGGCCAAGCCCTGTTCCAGCGCGGCGACTTCGCGCAGCAGCGCGGCCGGATCGAAGGGCGCTTCGTTCAATTGCAGCTTGCCGGCCTCGATCCGCGCCAGATCCAGCGCATCGTCGACCTGCCGCAACAGCAACGCGCCGGAACGCCGGATGCCGTCGGCGAAACCGCGCTGGCGTTCGTCCAGCCCCGTGCCCAGCAGCAATTCGGTCATGCCCAGCACGCCGGTCATTGGCGTGCGGATCTCGTGCGCCATGCCGGCGAGAAATCGCGTCTTGGCCGCGTTCGCCTGTTCCGCCAGTTGCTGGCGCTGCGCGATCAACGCGAAGCGGTGACGTTGTTCCAACCTGCGCCGCATCAGGATCCAAGCCAGCGCCAGCAGAAGCAGTGCGGCCAACACGTACAGCGCGCGCGCCCAGGGCGTCGCCCACGGCGGCGCGGCGATGTGCAACATCACCGGCGCACTGGCCGCGCTCCAGCCACCATCGCCGCTGGCCGCTGCGATTCGCAGACGGTAGTCGCCCGCGCCCAACGACGAGAATTCGCGCGTGTCGCGCGTGCCGGTTTCCACCCAATCCGGATCGAAACCACTCAACAGGAAACGATAGCGGTGGTGCCGCGGATCGGCGAACGACAACGCGCGTGCGGTGACGGTCAGTTCGCGGTCGTTCCAGTCCAGGGAGATCGGCCGGTGCGGATCGAGTTGCATCAGGCGGCCGTCGCGGCGCACGCTCAAACCCGCCAGCACCACCTGCGGACGCGCAGGTTCGTCGCGCAGCAGGTCCGGATGGATCACCATCACGCCGTCGAAACTGCCGGCGTACAGGGTGCCGTCCGCGCCGTGCTGCAGCGTGTGTGCCGCCAGCTCCGGGTTGCCCAAGCCGTCTTCCGACGAATAGGTGCGCACGCGACGCGTGTCCAATTCGTAAACCACCAGACCGCGCGGCGTGGCCGCCCACACGCGTCCATCGCCGGCGTCCAGGTCGCCCACGTCCACCGCTGGCCAGCCGTCGCCCGCATCGATGGTGTCGCGGCGCCGTGCGCGCTCTCCGTTGAAGGAGTAATGCTGCAGGCGATCGCTGCGCGTCAGCCACAAGGAACCGTCCGGTGCGAAGGCGAAGGCCTCCACCGCGCCGCGGCCCACGCCAGGCACGAACTCGAACGCGCTCATGCCCGGCGCCAGACGCAACAGGCCGGCTTGACTCGCTGCCCAGATCGCACCGTCGGCGGTTTCGCGCAGCCGATGTATTTGTCTGGCGGCATCGTCCGCTGACGGTTGCATCGGTGTGAGGACGAACGTGCGGGGATCGACGCGCGTCACGCCGGTGCCCACGCCCGCGAAATACACGCCGCCGTCGCGTGCGATCAGCAACGCCCACACGCCGTGGCGCAGCGATGGATCGTCCACCCCGATGTCGCGCACTTGCGTACCATCCAATACGCGCAGTCCGTGGCGGTGGCCGATCCACACACGGCCGCGTGCGTCCTGCGCCAACGCGCTGATCGAGGATTCGCGCAACCCCGCTGCGTCGGCAAGGTGACGGACCCCGCCACCGCGCGGGTCCAGCCGATCGAGTGCACCCTTGGCGCCGCCTGCCAGCAACGTACCGTCGGACGCGAGCGTCAATGCGCGCACGTGGTCGACCGACAGCGATGCCCCGTCATCCGGCAAATGCCGCCACGCGTCGAACGCACGCCAGCGCGGCGGCAGATACGCGATGCCTCCATCGACGAGGGCGATCCACGTCCCACCTTCGCGATCGCGCAGAAAACCGAGCGGCAAGGTGCCCGGCAGGGCGTCCGCGGGACCGGCATGAGGCGCGTAGTGCCGCGCCATGCCGCTCGTGTCGAGCAAATCGACGCCGTCCTGCCGCGCGATCCACATTTCTCCGCCGGGCTGACGCAGGCTCGCATAAGCGGCGGTCGCGGGACCAAGACGCCGCGCGGCGAAATTCGCATCGACGTGGAACAGCCCGGCGTCGGTGGACGCATCCACGCCGTTTCCGTTCGCGTTCAATTGCCACACCGAAACGGGCTTGTCCACGCCCGGCAGAACGATGCGCCTGAAACGGCCCTGCGCGCTGCGGTATTGCAAACCCGCTTCGGTGCCGATCCACAAACCGCCGCGCGTATCCGCGCCCAGCGCGATGATGTTGTCGGAGATCAATCCGTTTGCGTCGTTGACGCGATGATGCAGGTGCTCGAAGCCGTGGCCGTCTGCGCGCAGGCGGTTCAAACCACCGGCGTAGACGCCGGCCCAGATCGCGCCGTCCGCGGTTTGGGCCAGCGCGAGCACATCGTTGCCGCTCAGGCTGTCGGCTTTTCGGGAATCATGACGCCAGTGCGCGAAGCGCTCGCGCTGCGGCAGAAACAGGTTCAGACCATTGTTTTCGCCGCCGGCCCAAATCCGTCCCTCCGCGTCGATCAGCAGCGCGGAAACGTCGTTGGCGGGAAGCGATCCATTGTCGGCCGGATCGTGACGGAAGATCCGGAAATTCTGCGCGTCGAAGCGCGCCAGCCCGTCGCGTGTGCCGATCCAGATGTAGCCCTGATGATCCTGCGCGACGGTATAGGCCGCATCCGAAGGCAGGCCGTCCACCACGCCGTAGCGGCGGAAGCTCGGATTCATGGGTGGCGCAGCAACGAGCGTACTCGGCGCGGCGGCGAGCGCGGCGGCCAACAGGCATGCTGAAATCATCGTGGGGTTCCCCAACGCCACGGATGAAACCATCGTAGCCGCATCCGGCACTCAGTTCATCCCGGCTCCGGCGTGCTGCGGCACAATCGCGGCACCGCCGCCGGATCGACGCCATGCAGATGAAACTCAATTTCGCCGCAGCGATCGCTTTGATATTGGCCGTGCTGGCCCCGGCTGCTGCTTGCGCGCGCGCGCTCACCTACCGCATCGATCCGGTGCACACGCAGGTGCTCTTCAGCGTCGATCACGACGGCTATTCGCAGCCGGTGGGCCGCATGAAGGTGAAGGCCGGCTGGTTGCAGTTCGACGAGGGCGATTGGAGCACCGCGAAAGTCATGGTCGACATCGATACGAATTCGGTCGATTTGGGCGACAAGGAATGGGACGACGCCGTCACGGGCAAGCGTTTTCTGGATGCGAAGGATTTTCCGCTGGCGCATTTCGAGAGCACGTCGGCCGAAAAAACCGATGCGCAACACGGCACCTTGCGTGGCAATCTCACGCTGCGCGGCGTGACGCACGAGGTTTCGATTCCCTTCGAGTTCAATCGCGCCGGCGCGACGATCTTCGCGGGCCTGCAGACGCTGGCTGGCTTCTCCGCGCAGACCTCACTCGATCGCACACAGTTCGGCATGACCGCGTTTCCGAAAGCGGTCGGCATAAAAGTGACCCTGCGTCTGGAGATCGAGGCGATCCTGGATCAGGACGCGCAGAAGGAATACGAAGCGCAACGGAGCGCGGATCATGCCGCTGCGCAACACTGACACGCGTTGGGGCGGTGTCGCGCAGTTTTTTCATTGGCTGATCGCGTTGCTGATCATCGCGCAGGGCGCGATCGGATTGACGATGGTGGAGCTGGGCATGACGTCCACCAAGGTGAAGGTGTTCGCGCTGCACAAGTCGATCGGCTTGACCATTCTCGCACTGGCGTTGTTGCGGCTGGCATGGCGATTGGGCCAGCGCGTGCCGCGCGATCCGCCGATGCCGCGCTGGCAGCACGTCGCCGCGCGCGCGTCGCACTTTCTCCTGTATGTCTTGATCCTCGCGTTGCCTCTGTCGGGCTGGCTGTTCAACTCCGCGGCGAATTTTCCGCTGGAGTGGTTCGGCCTGGTGCACGTGCCCAGCCTGACGCATGGGTTTGATCCGGTGTTGAAAGCGTGGGCATTGCGCGCGCACGTGGTGTTGTTCTGGATTCTCATCGGCGTCGTCGTGGTGCACGTGGCGGCCGCGCTGTGGCATCACTTCGTGCAGCGCGACGACGTGCTGTTACGTATGCTGCCGGGATCCGAAAAGCGGCGCCTTGCGCGCGGTCGAGGAGTTTTGCAATGAGACGGATGGTTTTGATCGCGCTGATGTTGCTGCCGCTTGCCGCTTTCGCGCGCGAGTGGAAAATCGATCCGGCGCGCAGCGCGCTGACTTTCACCGGCACCTATCAGGACGAAAAGTTCGAGGGCCGGTTCAAACGCTTCGACGCCAAGATCGACTACGACCCGGCCGATCTGGCGCACGCGAAATTCGATGTCACGATCGACATCGCTAGCGCGGACACCGCCAACACCGAACGCGATCAGGCGCTGCCGGGCAAGGATTTCTTCGACACCGCACAATTTCCGCGCGCGCATTTCGTCAGCACGCGCTTCCGCAAATCGGCGAACGGCCAAGTGTTGGCGGACGGCACACTCAGCCTGCGCGGTGTCAGCAAACCCGTGACGTTGACGGTCAAATTCGTTCCGTTCGGCAGCGGCGCCACGCTGGATGTGGATACCACGCTGAAGCGGCTGGATTTTGGCATCGGCAGCGGCGACTGGGCCGACACCTCGATGATCGGCAATGACGTCGCCGTGCACGGGCATCTCGTGCTGCTGCCGTGATCACGTCTCCGCAATGAAAGCGCGCAGCGTCTCGATGTCGAACGGCCAGTCCAGCTCGCGCTCGCTGTCCTCATCGCGCAGCACCGGCACGCGTTCGCCGTAACGCGCTTCCAGCGCGGCATCATCATCGATCCAAACGCTCTCGAATTCCGGCGCGCGCGCGGAGGCGAGCAGGGCGATCGCCTCGTCGCAGAGCTTGCAGTCGTCGCGTTGGTAGAGGATCAGGCGCATGTGCGGTTGATCGCGTCGGGAATTGGATCGGGCGAGCGCGTACAATAGCGTCAGTCTGCACGTGCTTGTATTCCCATGCGGCCGCGTTCAGCGGCATGTTTTGAATGTCCGCTGGAACGCGGCCGCTTCGGCAAGGGATGAATTCCGATGGCGGTAAGCGTCTTCGACCTCTTCAAGATCGGCATCGGACCGTCCTCGTCGCACACGGTCGGGCCGATGCGCGCGGCCGCGCGTTTCGTGGAGAAGTGGTTGCTGCAAGCGGGCAACCTGCCGCGCACCGCGCGCGTGACCTGCGAGCTGCATGGTTCGCTGGCGCTGACCGGGCGCGGCCACGGCACCGACAAGGCGGTGATGCTGGGGCTGGAAGGCGAGTGGCCGGACCGGGTCGATCCGGACACGATCCCGCAGCGGTTGTCGCGCATCCGAAAGGAGAAGCGCATCCATCTGCACGGCGGACACGAGATCGCCTTCGACGAGAAGTCCGATCTGATCTTCAACAAGCGCCAGAAGCTGCCCTACCACACCAACGGCATGCGTTTCACGGCGTACGACGCGCAAGGCGTCGTGCTGGCCACGCGCGATTACTACTCGGTCGGCGGCGGTTTCGTGGTGAACCAGGACGAGGCTTCGCAGGATCGCATCGTCGCCGACACCACGCCGCTGCCGCATCCGTTCACGACTGGCGAGCAGTTGCTGGAAATCTGCGCGCGCGAAAACAAGACCATCGCGCAGGTCATGTTCGAAAACGAACGCGCCTGGCGTTCCGATCCCAAGATCCGCTCCGGGCTGTTGAACATTTGGGAAGCGATGCAGCAATGCGTGGCCCGCGGGTTGCGTTCGCCCGGCGAATTGCCGGGCGGGCTGCACGTCAAGCGCCGTGCGCCGGCGATGTACAACGAGCTGCGCGACCGGCCGGAAGCTTCATTGAAAGATCCGCTCACGATCCTCGATTGGGTGAATCTCTACGCGCTGGCGGTCAACGAAGAGAACGCCGCCGGCGGACGCGTGGTGACCGCACCCACCAACGGCGCGGCCGGGATCATTCCCGCGGTGCTGCACTACTACGACCGCTTCTGTCCGACATCCAACGAAAACGGCGTCATCGATTTCCTGCTGACGGCGGGCGCGATCGGCATTCTCTACAAGGAGAACGCTTCCATCAGCGGCGCGGAAGTCGGCTGTCAGGGCGAAGTCGGTGTCGCCTGTTCGATGGCGGCGGGTGGATTGACCGCCGCGCTGGGCGGATCGATCTACCAGGTCGAAAACGCAGCCGAAATCGGCATGGAACACAACTTGGGACTCACCTGCGATCCCATCGGCGGGCTGGTGCAGATTCCCTGCATCGAGCGCAACGCGATGGGCGCGGTGAAGGCCATCAACGCGCAGCGCATGGCGATGCGCAGCGACGGCAAGCACCGCGTCTCGCTGGACAAGGTCATCAAGACCATGCGCGATACCGGCCGCGACATGAAGGACAAGTACAAGGAAACGTCACGCGGCGGGCTGGCGGTGAATGTGGTGGAGTGCTGAACCGTTGCACCTGGCCAATGTTCAGACAGCCTGAACGGTCATCGCGCGTTCCTTGACCCGGCGCCCCCAGCGGCGTTCACTGGTGAAGCCATCGACGATGGTTCCACGGCGGGCTGCGGATACGCGCCCGGATCATTCAAGGAGGAGGAGAACATGAAACGCACGATGATGTCGTTCGTGATCGCGGGCGCGCTGGCCTGCGCGGCGCCGCTGGCGCTGGCGCAGAGCAGCACCGACGCGCAGGACACCGGCATGCAGCACCCGCAGTCTGGTGCGATCACGCATCAGCCGCCCTACAAGAGCACGGCGCCGACGTCGGGCAGCACCACAAGCTCATCGAGCATGTCGTCGCAGTCCAGCATGTCCAGCTCCAGCATGGACAACGCGCAGATGATGGGCGAGCACAGCATGAGCGGCACGGTCGAATCGGTGACCAGCAAGGGCTTCGTCTCTCTCAGAACAGACGAAGGCACGTTGAAGCTGCACTTTCCCGACGCCTCGCAGAACCTGAAGAAAGGCGACAAGATCACGGTGCATTTGGGCTACACCAAGGACAGCGGTTCGTCCTCGATGTAGGTGCGATCGATAGCGGAACTGTGATGGGCGGCCCACGGGCCGCCCGTTTTTTTAGCACTTTTGTTCCGCGTTCCGGTCAAACTTGCGCCCCGCTATGCTAGACAGAGATTTTCACCGGCGCGGCAACGCAGGCGCCGCAGGTCATCCCATGGCGTCCATCGCTGAAAACGCTTCCTCCGAAATCGCCGGCCCGGCGGCGCCGGTCTGCGCGCTGCTGATCGCGCGCGGCAAGTTGAAAGAGAGTGACCTCGCGCGCGCCGAGCGCATCCACATGGAATCGCCCGACGGCACGCTGACGACGTTGCTGGCCACGTTGGGCCTGGTGTCCGAGCGCGACCTGGCAGAAGCCTGGGCGGAAACCCTGAAGCTGCCGCTGCTTTCGGCCAAGGATGCGAGCGACACGCCGCCGGAAACTTCGCCGCTGTCGCTGCGCTTCATGAAGCAGCATCACGTGCTGCCGATCGGCGAGCGCGACGGTGCGCTGGAATTGGCGGTGGCCGATCCCGGCGATCCGTACCCGCTGCAAGCGGTGTCACTCGCAGCGGGCAAGCCGGTGGTGCTGCGCATCGCGCTGCGTTCGGAAATCGACGATCTGATCGAGCGCTGGCACGGGCAGGGCCGCAGCGCGCTCGGCACGATCGTGGAGGGCATGGAAGGCGAGGGCCGCGAATCCGCGGACGACGACATCGAGCACCTGCGCGACCTTGCGTCCGAGGCGCCGGTCATTCGCCTGGTGAATCTTTTGATCCAGCGCGCGGTGGAAGCGCGCGCCTCCGACATCCACATCGAGCCGTTCGAGAACCGCCTGAAGGTGCGCTACCGCATCGACGGCGTGCTGCACGAAGTGGAAGCGCCGCCGGCGTCGAGCACGGCCGCGGTAATTTCGCGCATCAAGATCATGGCGCGCATGAACATCGCCGAGCGCCGCCTGCCGCAGGATGGCCGCATCATGCTGCGCGTGCAGGGCAAGGAACTGGACCTGCGCGTGTCGTGCATCCCGACCAGCTTCGGCGAATCGGTGGTGATGCGCATCCTCGATCGCGGCAACGTGGTGCTGGATTTCGGCGCGCTCGGGTTCGACGCGCGCACGCTGCCCGATTTCCTGCGTGTGCTGGAGCAGCCGCATGGAATCCTGCTGGTCACCGGTCCCACCGGCTCGGGCAAGACCACCACGCTCTACACCGCGCTTTCCAAGATCAACACGCCCGACCGCAAGATCATTACCGTCGAAGACCCGGTCGAATACCAGCTCGAAGGCATCAACCAGATGCAGGTGAAGCCGCAGATCGGGCTGGATTTCGCTGGCGCCTTGCGCTCGATCGTGCGCCAGGACCCGGACGTGATCATGATCGGCGAAATGCGCGATCTGGAAACCTGCAAGATCGCGATCCAGTCGGCATTGACGGGACACCTCGTTCTTTCCACGCTGCACACCAATTCCGCAGCGGGCGGCCTGACGCGTTTGCTGGACATGGGCGTGGAGGATTACCTGCTGGCCTCCACCGTGAATGCGATCCTGGCGCAGCGGCTGGTGCGGCGCCTCGATCCGGCGACGGCGGAACCGTATGCGCCGCTGCCGGAAATGGTGCGCGAACTGGGCCTGGAGAAATACACCGACCAGCGCCCACTGCGCTTGTACCGGCCGCGGCCTTCGCACGACAATCCCAGCGGTTATCGCGGGCGGCTGGCGATCATCGAACAACTGACGCTTTCCGATCCGCTGCGCCGGCTGGTAATGCAGCGCGCCGATGCCACCGAAATCGAACGCGCCGCGCGCGCGGAAGGCATGCACACCATGTACGAGGACGGCATGCGCAAGGCGCTCGCCGGCCTGACGACGATCGAGGAAGTGTTGCGTGTTACTCAAGAAGCGTGAAGCGGGAACAGGGAACAGGGAACAGGCAAAGAGAATGCACGTGCGTTGTTTTTGGATTCCGAGCCCCGCTGAATGATTTGAAGTATCCGATCAGAAAATGGATTCCGGCTTTCGCCGGAATGACGAGCTCGCTACATTTCCCTCGTTCCTCGTTCCTCGTTCCCCGTTCCCGTTTCCCCTCTTAATGCCTCTCTACCACTACAAAGCCGTCACGCCGTCCGGCGAGATCGTCGAAGGCCGGATGGACGCGCCGTCGGTCGAGGACGTGATCGCGCGCCTGCACGAGCAGGGCAACGTGCCGCTCGCGGCGGACGATGCGGACGCTGTCGGCCGTTCGCTGTTCGCGCGCTGGCAGAAGCAGCCGCTCAGCGGCGCGGCGCTGGTGCAATTCACGCAGCAACTGGGAACACTGCTCGGCGCCGGGTTGCCGCTGGACCGTTCGCTGCAACTGCTGCTGGAAATTCCCGAAGGGATGCGCGCGCGCAACGTGGTGGCACGCGTGCGCGAACGCGTGCGCGGCGGCGCTTCGCTGTCGCGCGCGCTGGAGGAAGAGCACGGCGCGTTCTCGCGGCTGTACGTCAGCATGGTCCGCGCGGGCGAAGCGGGCGGCGCGCTGGACGAAACATTGAAGCGACTGGCCGACTATCTGGAGCGCGCGCGCAGCTTGCGCGAGAGCGTGATCGGCGCGCTGGTCTATCCGGCGTTCCTGCTGTTCGGCGTGCTGGGTTCGCTGATCCTGCTGCTGGCCTTCGTAGTGCCGCAATTCGTGCCGATCTTCGCCGACATGAACGTGCCGGTGCCGTTCATCACGCGTCTGCTGATGGCAATCGGTTCGTTCCTGCACGACTGGGGCTGGATCGTGCTGGTGCTGCTGATCTTCGGCGCACTGTACCTGCGCATGCGCTGGCAGGAACCGGCCGCGCGTCGTGCACTGGATGCGCGATTGCTGCGCGTGAAGGTGTTCGGGCCGCTGCTGTTGAAAGTGGATACCGCGCGGCTGCTGCGGACGTTGGGATCGCTGCTGAAGAACGGCGTGCCGTTGCTGAGTGCGTTGGGCATCGCGCGACAAGTCGTTTCCAACCGCGAACTGGCCACGCAACTGGAACCGGTGACCGAAAGCGTCAAGGGCGGCGAAGCGCTGTCGCGCGCCCTGGCCACGCACACCGAGTTTCCCAAACTGGCGACGCAGATCGCGCAGGTCGGCGAAGAATCCGGCACGCTGGATACGATGCTGCTGCGCGCGGCCGACACTTATGATGATCAGGTGCGCACCGCGATCGACCGCATGCTCGCGGCACTGGTGCCGGTGCTGACCATCGTGATGGCCGTGCTGGTCGCGGGCATCATGCTGGCCATCCTGCTACCGCTGCTGAGTCTGACCGGGAATATTCAATGAACCATGTGGAGACGAACCAGATGATCCGATTCAAAAAGCGGGAACAGGGAACAGGGAACAGGGAACTAGGCCGTGCAGCGGTTTCTTCCCGTTCCCCGTTTCCCGTTCCCCGTTCCCAGCGCGCGCAGCGCGCGCGAGGCTTCACCCTGCTGGAAATGCTGGCGGTGATCGTGCTGCTAGGGATCGTCGCCACCATCGTCGCGCGCTCGATCAGCGGCAACGTCACCAAGGCCGATTACAAGGCCGGCAAGCTGCAGGTGGAGAAACTTTCGCAGGACATCGACGGCTACATGCTGGACAACGGTTCGCCGCCGAAGCAGTTGCAGGATCTGTTGACCAAGCCGGGCGACGCGCCGTCCTGGAACGGCCCCTATGCCAAGCCGGGCGACTTGAAGGATCCGTGGGGCCATCCGTTCGGCTACTCGAATCCCGGCCAGCACGGGCAGTACGACATCGTCTTCTATGGCCGCGATGGCAAGCCCGGCGGCGACGGCGTGGATGCGGATTGGGGGAATTGGCAGCAGTGAAGAAGAGCGGGAACAGGGAACAGGGAACAGGGGACAGGGGTAGAGCGCGCACGGTTTTTGTTCCCCGTTCCCCGTTCCCCGTTCCCGGTTTTACTCTTCTGGAAATCCTCGCGGTGCTGGCGCTGATCGGCCTCGCGCTGGCGGTGACCGCTTTCAGTCTGGACGGCGGACTGGAGCGCGCGAAGCTGGATTCTTCCGCACGCGACATCGCCGCATCGCTGCGGCACACGCGCACGCTGGCGCTGACCGCGCATCGGCCGCAATGGTTCACGCTGGATTTGAATGCGCGCAGCTTCGCCTCGCCGGGGCGCGATGCGCGCGTCCTTCCCGGCGGAACCGCTTTGCACGTGACTTCCGCAGCCGAGGATGCGGACAAGCCCGGCATCGCGCGCATCCGTTTTTTCCCCGACGGCAGTTCCACCGGCGGCCATATCGAACTCACGCGCCGACAACGCGAAGTGCGCATCGACGTGGACTGGCTGACCGGCGCGGTGGCAACCAGCGAGAAGGCGGCGCGTGAAAACCCGAGTCGCTGAAACCGGCTTCACGCTACTCGAAGTGCTCGCCGCGATCGCGCTGCTGGCGTTCGCTTTCGCGATCGGCTTGCGCGCGATGAGCGGCGCGCTCGGAAACAGCGCGCGCGGCGAGGCGATGACGCAGGCAGCGCTGGAGTCGCAGTCGCTGCTGGACATGCAGGGCCTGAGCGTGCCGCTGCGCGCGGGCGAACAGCAGGGCCGCTTTCCGGATGGCGCGAGCTGGCGCCTGCAGACCAGCGTGTATCGGCCGCCGGCGAACTCGAATGCTGCCGCAACGTTTTCCACGCCGGAATCATTGGCCGACGATGACGATGCCGGCGGTCTTAACCGTGGCAGCGGCATCGACCTGTTCCGGCTGGATCTGGACGTGCGCTACGCCGGTACGCGCACGTTGCATTTCTCGACTCTGAAGGCGCAATTGGCGCAGCAGCAGCCATGAAAAGCGGGAACAGGGAACAGGGAACAGGGAACAACAGCGGCGCGCTGGATACATGGCGGTCCCCGTTCCCCGTTCCCCGTTCCCCGCGCGCGCAGCGCGGTTTCACCCTCCTGGAAATCCTGCTCGCGCTGGTGCTGATGGCGTTCGCGATGGTGGGCGTGTGGGGCGCGTTGCGCACGGGCGCGAAACTCGCGCACGGCGCGGATGCGACGATGCAACAGAGCGATCGCGTGCGCGCGGTGCAGCAGTTCCTGCGCAATTATCTGGGCGGCGCGCAGCCGCAGGCCTACGTGCCTGCGGCCGATCAATCCGCGCGCATGTTCGACGGCGGGCCGCGCAAGCTCACCTTCGTCGCGCCGATGCCCGCGCAGCTCGGCGACGGAGGCCTGTTCGTGCAGACGCTGCAACTGGTGCAGAACACCGATGCGCAGGATTACGCGCTGCAACTGACCTACTCGCCGCTCTCCAGCGACACTGCGGTGCCGCCGCCCGCGGAGCCCGAGCCATTGCTCGACCATGTCGCCAATGGCGAGTTCGAATATCTCGTCGCCGGAAAGCGCGGCGAACCCGATCGTTGGCGGGACACCTGGCAAAGCACCTCCGGATTGCCGCTCGCGGTTAGGATCGCGATCAAGCCGGGCTGGAGCGAGCGCATCGGTTTTCCCGAAATGCTGATCCCGTTGCGCGCGGGCAATGGCCAAGGGCGCGGTGGCGTCGAGGACACGGGGGCCGAGCCGTGATCAAGATCCGTGGCGCCGCGTTGCTGTTCGCCTTGTGGGCGGTGGCGCTGCTCGCGGCGCTGCTGGCCGGATTGGCGCTGGGTGCGCGCAGCGAGGGCGAGGCGGCGGTGAATCTCTATTCGCAGACGCGTGCGCGTTATGCCGCGGATGCCGGTGTGGCGCGCGCGATCGAAGCCTTGCGCGAGAGCGATGCCGCGCGCCGCTGGATTCCGGATGGACGCGAATACGAGTTTCAGTTCGACGGCGCGCGCGTGCAGGTGCGCATCGACGATGTGTCGGGGCAAGTCGATCTCAACGCCGCCACACCGCAGGTGCTCACCAATCTGTTCCTGGCCGCCGGCGCGGACAACCAGCAGGCACAGGCGTTGAGCGATGCGGTGCAGGACTGGCGCGACAGCGATGACATTCCGCACGCGCACGGCGCGGAAGCCGACACCTACAAACGCGCCGGACTGCAATGGCAGCCGCGCAACGGGCCGTTCCGCAGCAGCGACGAACTGGCGCGCGTGTACGGCATGAGCGACGCGCTGTACCGGAAAGTTGCGGATGCCATCACGGTCTATTCCGGCCGCAATTTCCCCGACCCGCAATACGCCGGTCCTTTGGCGCTGGCCGCGACGCGCAACGGCGACCTGGACGCGGCCACCCGCGCGGTCGAGGCGCGCCGCGCGCGCGCGCCGTTATCGCCGAATGGCGCGGCCCCGCCGATCCAGACGGGCATCGAATCGCAGACGCTGACAGCCGGGGTCGGCGGCATCACGCAGGAGATACGCAGCCTCGCCACCCTGCCCGACGGCACGCAATCCGGACAGGACGTGACCGTGCGGCTTACCGCCATGACCGGCAGTTTGCGGCCGTACGCCGTGCTAGGCTGGCGCGGCTTTTCGGAAACCGCGGAAGAGGCCGGCGCAAATTCACGATGAACGGCTTTTCGCCCACACTCGATCGCCTGAAGCTGGCGTGGCGGCGCTCGAGCGCGCCCGCCTTCATGTCCTGGTGGGGCGCGGAGCTGGCGGCGCTGCTGCCGGCCAACCTGCGCGCGCGTCTGTTGCGCGGTCCGGAGGTGTTGCTGCTGACGGTGCACGCGCAAGGCTTGCGGGTGCGCCGCGAACGCACCCACGACGTGCTCGCCGCGATCCCGTGGGCAGCGGGCAACGATGCGCAGCGCGCGGATTTCGCCCGCGCCTGCGCCGGCATCGATCCTGCCGACCGGCGGCTGGTGTTGCTGCTGCCGCCCGACAATGTATTGCAACGGCGGCTGCACCTGCCGCAGGCGGCCGCTTCCGATCCGCGCCGCGTGGTCGGCTATGAAATCGACCGGCAGACCCCTTTCAAGCCCGAGCAGGTTTGGTACGACGTGCGGGTGCTGCAGAACGATTCGCCGCGCGGCCAGATCGCGGTCGAGCTGATCGCCGCGCCGCGCTCGGAAGTCGATCCGCTGCTGGAAAAATTGCGCGGCATCGGTGTGGTGCCGGATGCGGTGGATGTGGGTGCAGACTCCGCCGCGGTCAGCAGCCGCGACGGCGTCAATCTGCTGCCGCCCGAGGCGAGGCCGCGCCGGCCGCAGCCGCGGCGGCGCATCAATCTCGCCCTGGCCGCGGCCTGCGTGCTCCTGCTGGTGCTGACGATGTTGCAATGGCTGGACAACCGCCGCGCCGCGCTGGATGCGATGCAGGCGCAAACCGATGCGTTGCGCGCGCAGGCGAAACAGGCGACCGCCTTGCGCGATGAATTGATCAATGCCGCCGGGGCTTCCGGATTTCTCGCCGCGCGCAAACGCGCCGCGCCTTCTGCGTTGACGGTGCTGCGCGATCTCACCAGCCGTCTTCCGGCCGATACCTGGCTTGAGCGCTATTCGCAGGATGCACAAGGCCAGATCGCAATGCAGGGCGAAAGCGCGAAGGCGGCCAGCCTGATCGACCGTCTGCGGGAATCGCCGTGGCTGACGGAACCGAAATTGCAGGGCGTGATCCAACCCGATCCGCAAACCGGCAAGGAACATTTCGACGTGGCCGCGCAGTTGCGTACCAGCGGAACCGGCACCGATGCGCGCTAAGCCCGTCAGGCTCAGTGCTTCGCAATCGCGGCTTGCCGCGATCGCGCTGGCATTGCTGGCGCTGGCCGTCGCGTATTTCGCCTTGCTGCACTGGTGGTTCGTCGCGCCGTGGCTGGACATCCGCGCGCAGATGCAGGATCTGCGCGTCAGTCACGCGCGCTACGCCGCCGCCATCGCGCAGGCACCGGCGTTGCGCAAGCGCATCGAGCAACTGGCGCAGGGCGGCGCATCCAGCAATGCCTTTCTGCCGGAAACCGATCCCTCCTCCGCGGCGGCGGGCCTGATGCAGCGCGCCTCCGACGTGGTAGCCGCGCACGCGTCCGAGGATGGCGGCTGCGAGATGCCGCAGAAGATGCCGATCGAGGGCAATCCAGGCAAGGAACCGTATCGGCGCGTCAGCGTCAGCATCACACTGCAGTGCGGCATGCAGCCGCTGGTCGGCGTGCTGCACGACCTCGACCGCGCGCTGCCGTACATGTTCGTGGACGACCTCACGATCTATCTGGTCGGCCAGCCGGGCGGCGCGGCATCGCCGAAACTGGAAGTGCAGTTCACGCTGTCCGGCTACATCCGTGCGGCGCCTGCTCCGACATGAAATTCCCGACATGAATGCCGCCGACCGCCGCCGCCTGACGCTCGCCTTGGGCATCGTCTGCATCCTGCTGGCGCTGCTGTTGATCGCGTTGTGGGCGGGAGCCGGGCGCGGCGCGCACTGGGACGATACCGCCGAACCGGCGCGGCTGCCGCCGCTGAAGGCCGCGTCACCGCCGCCCAGCGTGCCGCCGCTGCAGGATTTCGCCAACGTCTGGGAACACCCGCTGTTCAGTCCGGACCGCAAACCGATCCCGGGCGGGGGTGACACCGGCGAATCGGCCGACAGCAACAACCTGGAACTGACCGGCGTGATCATCCTGCCCGGCCTGCACATGGCCCTGCTGCGCGAGAAGAACAGCGGCCGCACCTTGCGGGTGCGCGAAGGGCAGAGCGGTGGGGGCGCAACCGTGATCGAGGTCAAGCCTCGCAGCGCGGTGGTGGAAGCCGGAGGTTCACGGAGTGAACTGGCGCTCAAACCCGGAGCCGCACCGCCCGCCAATGCGGAGGATAATGCGGCCGCCGGAGGCCCGACGCCGTTCGAGGCGGCGCCGGGGGATCAGCAGGGGGAAGCAGGTGCACAACCGGCCGCGGCGCCCGCACCGGTCCAGCCGGTCGCGGCCCAGGCCCGTGCGCGTATGCTGAAGGCGCGCATCGAACAGCGCCGCAAGCAGGCGGAGGCCCGGGCGCGGCTCCAGCAACAACAGCAACAGCAGCAGCAAGACCCGCAGCAGCAAGAGTGATTCTGCAGTGAACGACAAAATGAAATGGATCACGATGAATTGGATCTGGCTGATTGCAACGCTGCTGCTGGCGACGCTGACCGGTTGCGCGCCGAATACGCGTCCCGATGATCACGCGCTGGAGCGGGAGGCGATCTCCGGTACGCACGCACCGCCGCCGCCGCCGACCAACGAATCGCAGGTCGAACCGCTGGTGCAGGCGCCGCCGCAGACCACCACCAGCATCGGCACCGGCAGCTTCGTCAATGAACGCGCCGCGCGCGCAGCGATGCCGAACTCGATCGCCGCCCAGGGCCAGGGCGCGATTACGTTCAACTTCGAAAACCAGCCGATCCAGGCCGCGGTGAAGGCGATCCTGGGCGACGTGCTGCACGAGAACTACGTGATCGCGCCGGGCGTGCAGGGCAACGTCACATTCTCGACTTCGCAGCCGATCGACCAATCGCAGGTCTTGCCGATCCTGGAAATGCTGCTGTCCTGGACCAACAACGCGCTGGTGCGCCAGGGTGGCCGCTACGTGGTAATGCCGGCCAAGCAGGCCGCCGCCGGCAATCTGGTGCCGGGGCTGGGCGCCGCCGCGCCGGGCAGCGGTTACGCCGCGCGATTGTTTCCGCTGCACTACGTTTCCGCCGACGCGATGCAGAAGCTGCTGAAGCCGTTCGCGCGGCCGGACGCGTTCCTGCTGGTCGACCCGCAGCGCAACATCTTGGTGATGGCCGGCACGCCCGACGAGCTGGCGAACTATCAGCGCACGGTGCGCACCTTCGACGTGGACTGGCTGCGCGGCATGTCGGTCGCGGTGATCCCCTTGCAGCACGTGGAGGCCACCACGCTGATGCCGCAACTGGATCAGATGTTCGGTGCCAAGGGCGATTCGCCGCTGGCGGGCATGGCGCGCTTCATCCCGCTCGAACACAGCAACAGCATCGTGGTGATCACTTCGCAACCGATGTACGTGGACGAGGTGCGCGACTTCATCGCGAAGATCGACGCCGGCGCGGGCGGCTCCAATGGCTTGTACGTCTACGACGTCAAGAACATCAAGGCGTCCGATCTCGCCGAACATTTGAATGCGCTCTATAACGGCACGCCCGCCAACGGCGGCAACAACGCCGGCGCGGTGGCGCCGGGCTTCACGCCGCTGGAGCAGGGCAGCAATGGCCTGGGCGGCGTCGGCAACATCCCCAACAGCGGGTTCGACAACAGCACGGGCAATGCCGACGACACCGGCAAGACCAATTACAACGACAATGGATTCGGCAACGACAACGGCATGACCAATGCCGGCAACGGCGGTCTGGAAGGCGGCCTGTTGCAGCAGCGCAATGGCGGCGCGGGCAATGCGCAACAGCGCACGGCTTCCTATGTCACGCAGAGCGGCGTGCGCATCGCCGCGGTGGACGAGAACAACCAGTTGCTGGTGCGCGCGCGTCCCAGCCAGTGGCAGGAAATGCTGCCGGTGATCGAGCGCCTCGATCAGGTGCCGCTGCAGGTGCAGATCGAAACGCGCGTGCTGGAAGTCGACCTGAGCGGACAGTTCTCGCTGGGTGTGCAGTACTACCTTGCGGGATTGATCGGCACGCAACCCGGTTCGCCGCCGGGCACCAACGAATCCTTCCATCGCCATCAGGGCGCGGTGGGCCTCGGGGGCGTGCAGTACAACCCCAGCGGCACGAATCCTGATGGCTTGTTCTGGTCCTTCGCCGGCAACGATCTGCAATTCGCGATTCGCGGGCTGGAGGGCAGCGGTAAAACCAAGATCCTCTCCGAGCCGTCGACCGTGGTGCTCAACAACCACGAAACCCAGATCAAGGTCGGGGACAAGATTCCGGTGGTGCAGACCTACATCACGCCGGGCCTGGGCAACGTCACCGATTACAACACCGCATCGGTGCAGTACATCGACACCGGCGTGCTGCTGGATGTCACGCCGCGCGTGAACCCGGGCGGTTTGGTGTATCTCAACATCCAGCAGGTGGTGAGCAGCCCGACCAACCAGGACAAGAACGGCAACTACACGATCGCTAATCGTTCGCTCGCCACTCAAGTGGCGGTGCAGGACGGCCAGACCGTGCTGCTGGGCGGCTTGATCCAGCAGAACGATGTCAATACAGACAACGGCGTGCCGTTTCTCAACCGTATCCCGATAGTGGGTCGGCTGTTCGGCACTACCACCCGCAATCATGACCGCAAGGAACTGATCGTGCTGATCACGCCGCACGTGATCGGCAACGCTGAAAAGGCGCGTCAGATCACCGACGAGTACCAGAACAAGTTCGAATCGCTGCGGCCGATCCTGCAGGAAGATGCCAACGCGGCGGTGCAATCCGGGCAGACGGCAGCGGCTTCGGACCAAGGTGGCGCCGTCACCGCACCGCTCACCACCACGACCACGACTACCACCACCACGACGGCATCCATGCAGCCGTCGCCGTCTGCGTCGCCCGCGCAAGGCGGCTGGACCTTGCAGGTCGCCGCTTACAACAGCGGCGAGCCCGCGCGCGCGATGCGCGACCGTCTGCGCCAGCTCGGCTACAACGCCTATCTCACCAGTTCGCAATCGGCCAGCACCACGATCTGGCGGGTGCGTGTGGGGCCGCTGGCCACGCGCGCGGACGCCGACGCGCTGCGCACGCAGATCGCGCAACGGATGAACATCCAGGGCACGGTGATGGCGCCGCTGGAATAGGCGCTGGCGTTGAAGTGCAGAAACGATGTTTGGCTGGACCTAGAGGTGACAGTCATGCGACGTCTGACTTGGATTCTGCTCGCATTGATACCCTGCGCTGCGATTGCCGGCGACAACCCGCGAAATCATGTGGAAGCGAGCACGGTCATTACCGGCTGGGTCGAAGTGGCGCCCGACGGCAGCGTGTACAACTACACGCTCGATCAGCCGGAAAAGCTGGACACCGGCGTAGTGGGCCTCATCGCGAAAACGATTACGACGTGGAAGTTCAAGCCGGTCTTGATAGACGGCAAACCGGTAGTTGCCAAGGCAAGGATGAACCTGCGCGTAGTCGCTTCGCCCACAGGTAAAGGCGAGTACGACATACGCGTGCGCGGCGTTACGTTTGGGGATGGGCAGCCGGCCGCCCAGCCTAGCTACAAGGATACAAAGCCACCAGTCTATCCAATGGTGGCTATCAGGGCTCGAACAGAGGGAACTGTCTACCTCGCTCTAGAAATTGATCGCGCTGGACATGTTATCCAAGCCGCCGCGGAGCAAGTAAATCTTCGCGCGATTGGGACCGCATACGAGATGAAAGTTCTGAGGAATACGTTTGCCGATGCTTCGCTCGCGGCCGCAAAAGGGTGGACATTCAATATTCCGACAACTGGAACGCGAGCGAGCGACGATCACTGGACCGTCATGGTGCCTGTCAATTTCGAACTGAGTGCATGGGGACACAAGCCGCAGGAGAGAAAGTACGGCCAATGGGACGTATACGTGCCCGGCCCCGTCCAGCCGATTCCGTGGGAGCAGGACAAAACAGCCAGCGATACTGACGCGGATGCCGTGCCGGATGGCCTTGCGTTTTTGCAAGACACCCGCTTCGTGCTGTTGACGCCGCCGCAAGGCTAGCAGGCCGATACTTCGCCGAGACGATCCTGAAGGCTCGATTTCATCTCGCCACCGACTGCCGGAAGGCAACGGAGAACTATATGAAGCGATCGAGCTTGGTATTGGGTTGTTTGCTGGGCGTCGCGGCGCCAGCGGTTGCCGATGATCTGGGCAAGAACTTCGAAGCGAGCATGGTCGTCACCGGCACCATCACGGTGAATCCGGACGGCAGGGTGGGAAGCTATGCACTAGATCAGTCGTCCAGACTGTCGCCGATGGTCCTCAAAATGGTCGATACAACGGTGCCGAACTGGAGATTCCGCCCTGTTCTTGCTAATGGCCTCGCGGTACCTGCCAGAAGTGAAATGTCATTGCGCATCGTTGCGCATCTGATTAATGAACAACAAGCCACTCTGCGCATCTCTGGCGCAGAGTTTGGGCGCAACGCAGTGCAGTCTCAGAACTCAGCCGAATGCGCCAATCATGCGTGCTTGAGCGAGGATAAAGTGGTGCTGCCGAACTTCCCCGCGCGTGCACTACAAGAGCAAACGGGGGGCACTGTCTACATGGTCATCGAAGTAAATCACCAGGGACTAGTTGCCAGAGCGGCGGTCCAGCAGGTGAATATGACCTATCGTGGAAGATCAGCTCCGATCATCCGGGACGCATTGGCTGCCAATTCACTCGCGGCCGTGCAAACCTGGACTTTCAGTGTTCCGACATCGGGTGAAGAAGCGAAACGTGATTACTGGATTGTCCGAGTTCCGATCAATTTTGAATTCGGATTAATGGGAAAGAAAACGACTGAATATGGACGATGGGAAAGTTATTTTCCGGGACCCAAGCAAGATATTCCGTGGGCACGTAATGGCGATGGGGCCGTCGGCTTGAGCGATAGCGTCGACGCGCTGCCGGGTAACAACGAGCCATTTGTCGCGGACACCCGCTTCGTGCTGTTGACGCCGCCTTCGCCCGGATAAGGCGGCGCCAGGCACGGCTCAAATCCCGTCGCTGGACCAGCACTGCGTGGACGGCAAGTGCGATCCGGTCTGCGGTTCGTACACGCAGGTCACGGCATCGGACGCATTTCCGGTGAGCAGGCGATTGGTTTGCGACTGCGCGTTGTACAGGCGCACGCGTTCACTGCCGGTCATCGACTCGATGCCGCCGCGTTGCTGCATCAGCGCCGCCATGAAATCGAGATTGCGTGTCACCAGATAGCGGTTGCGCGCGCTCAAGCCGGCATATTCGCCGCCGGGCTGCAGTCCTGAGCGCACGGCCGCGGCCTGCTGCGCGAAATCCTGCGCGTTGGAAATGTTGAAGGGAGCTGGCGAATCCGAATTGCCGCCAGCAAAAGCGGGGCCGGCTGAGAGTAGAAGCGAAATGCCGGCCGCGATCAGGAAAGATCGATTACGCATGGCCAACCTCCACGGTTCCGAAAAGGGGTTCCGGGCAAGAAGATGCTACGCCCGGCGGCCACCGCTTTCAACGCGATGCAGGTGCAACGGATTGCCCGGCGCGCTCGATCCCGCTTAGGCTGCGCCGATGTCTCCGGCAACTTCCATGGTTTCCGTCGTCATCGTCACCGCCGACAGCGGCGAAGGCGTGCGCGAATGCGTGGTGCGCGCGCTGGCCGGTTCGGTGCCGGTCGAAATCATTCTGGTCGACAACGCTTCGCGCGATGGCGTGCCGCAGGCGATCGCGCGTGATCACGCGACCGACCCCCGCGTGCGCGTGCTGTTCAACGAGGCGAATCTGGGCTTCGGTCCGGCGGTGAATCGCGCTGCGAAACTGGCGAACGCAGATGCGCTGCTGATCCTCAATCCGGATTGCATGCTGGAACGCGATACCGTTGAGCAACTGCTGGACGTGCAACACGCACATCCGTATGCCGGCGTCATCGGTGCGGTGGTATGCCACGAGGACGGCAAGGCCGACCCGGCTTCGCGCCGGCGCGATCCATTGTTGAGGCGTTCGCTGATGAGCCTCAGCGGCCGGGCAGCGCGCGAATCGTTCGATCCGAAATACGCCGGCATCAATGTGCCGGGAGCGATGCCGGACGAAGTCGTGGAAGCGGAAAATGTCTCCGGCGCGCTGATGCTGATTCCGCGCGCGGTGTTCGAACGGCTTGGCGGGTTCGACGAAGGTTATTTCCTGCATTGCGAGGATCTGGATCTTTGCCGTCGCGCGCGCGATGCCGATTTCGAGGTGCTGCTGGCGGGCAGCGTACGCGTGCTGCATCGCAAGGGCGGTTCCAGCGCGCACCGGCCGGTGTTCGTGTCGCGGCACAAGCATCGCGGCATGTGGCGATGGTTCCGCAAGTTCGATCCGGCGGCGCGCAGTCCGCTGATGCGCGCGATCGTGTGGTGCGGCATCTGGACGCATTTCGCGTTGACCGCGCCGCAGTTGGCGTTGCGCAAACCGAAGCGATAAAGTTAGCCGCTCGCACGCGGTCGCAAAGGGGGAGCATGGTGGATGCGAACGCAAATGCTTCGGCGCGCCGGGGCTTCCGTTACTACGACCTGCTGGTCGGCGGCATGGTCGGCGTGCTGCTGTGTTCCAACCTGATCGGTCCGGCGAAGGTCTGCACGGTCTATCTGCCGGTGATCGGCGCGCTCACCTTCGGCGCGGGCAACCTGTTCTTCCCGATCAGCTACATCTTCGACGACGTGCTGACCGAAGTGTACGGCTACGCGCGCGCACGCCGCGCGACCTGGGCCGGTTTCGGCGCGCTGGTGTTCGCGTCGCTGATGACGCAGGCGATCATCCACATGCCGGTCAGTCCGGCCGAACCGTTCAATGCGAAACTGCAGCCCGCACTGGAAATCGTGTTCGGCAGCACCTGGCGCATTGCGCTGGCGTCGCTCGTCGGATTCTGGATCGGCGATTTCGCCAACGCCTTCGTGATGGCGAAAATGAAACTGTGGACGCGCGGGCGCTGGCTCTGGACGCGCACCATCGGTTCCACGATCGTCGGCGAAGGTGTGGACAGCCTCACTTTTTATCCGATCGCCTTCATCGGCATCTGGGAAGGGCAGACGATCCTGAAGGTGATCGTGTTCAATTGGGTGATGAAGGTGCTGGTGGAAGTCGTCGCAACGCCGCTGACCTATGCGGTGGTCGGCTGGCTGAAGCGCCGCGAAAACGCCGACACCTACGATCCGCATACGGACTTCAATCCGTTCACATTGCGGGACGATGGTGAGGTGAGGGCGTATCGATAATTCTCGTCATTACAAACCGCATCCTGCGGTTTGCCCTACGGGCCATCGGCTTCGCCGATGTTCGCTTCGGCGTCCTGCCTGCGCAGTCCGGACGCGGCGAAGCCGCGATCCGGGAGTCTCGCTTCGCTGTTATCGAAAAGCAGATTCCGGGTTCCATCCGCGATGAAGCTGCGGATGGCCCCGGAATGACGAATGAAAATTACAATTCCATCAAATCCCGCCCGACGATCAGCCGTCCCCTGAAGTGCGGCCTCACCGCGTCGTACCAGACCTGATCGGGAATCGGCGGCGTGCCCGGCACGAAGTGGTTCAACACCAGGGTTTTCACGCCGGCCTTGGTCGCGATTTGCCCGACTTCGCTCATCGGCGTGTGCGCGGCCAGCAGGTGTGCGTGCAGGCGCTTGGCGTGAGACAACTCTTTCTCCAATACGCCAATCGCGGCGAGGTCGATCACCTCGTGCACCAGAATGTCGGCGCCGCGCGCCAGTTCGATCAGGTTTTCGCTCGGGCGCGTGTCACCGGAAAACACGATCGAGCGGTCGGGGCAATCGAAGCGATAGGCGAATGCCGGTTTCACCAATGGATGCTCGACCAGCGCGGCGGTGACTTTCACGTTGTCGTCGCGCATCACCAAGCCGCCCTGCGTGATCTCGTGCGGCACGATCAGCGGCGCCAACGGCGGACGGCCTTCATCCCTGATGCGGATATTGATGTCGTAATCGTTCATCTGCAGGAACAACTCCGTCATCCGTTTCAACGGTGGTGGGCCATACGTGTCCACGCGCGTGTGCAGGTCGGTCGCCCACGCCAGCAACAGCAAGTTTCCGTAATCGGCGTTGTGGTCCGAGTGCTGATGCGTGATGAACACGTCCCGGATTCGTCCCAGATCGAGTCCGGCCAGCACCATCTGCCGCGCCACGCCGTTGCCGCAATCGATGACGTAGATGTCGTCGCCC
>DAIOUL010000018.1:0-39243 GCA_036759545.1 Rhodanobacteraceae bacterium | reverse complement strand
GATCGTAGATGCTCGGCCCCTGGATCATGCCGACCAGCAGCGCGTCTTCCTGCGGACGTAGCGTCTGCACCGGGCGCGCGAAATAGAACTGCGCGGCCGCGGCGAAACCGTGCACGGCCTGATCGCCGCGCTGCCCGAGGAACACCTCGTTGCAATACGCATCGAGAATCTGCGACTTGCTGTAGTGCGATTCGATCAGCACCGACAGCAGCGCTTCGTTGAACTTGCGGATGAAGCTCCTGCTGCGATCGAGAAACAGATTGCGCACCAATTGCTGCGTCAGCGTGGATGCGCCCTGCACCACGTGACCCGCGCGCAGGTTGGCGAACATCGCGCGCAGGATTGCGGTGAAATCCACGCCATGGTGATGCTTGAAATCGCGGTCTTCCACGGCCTGAAGGCCCGTCACCAGCAGCGGCGGCAGTTCGTCCAGCCGCACCACTTGGCGTTCTTCCTGCTCGGCGCCGTAGAGCGCGGCGATGCGCGCAGGATCGAGATGCGTCTCGTGCAACATGCGGCCGGAGGTGAGATCTTTCACCGAATCGATCTGTCCGTGCGAAAGCGTCACGCGCACGCGCCGCGGCAGTTCGCCGCCCGCGGGATCGGCGTAGCCGCGCGAAGCGATGACGAAACGGTTGCCGTCGCGGCTGAAGGTGCCGGGCACGCGCGCTTCGCCCTGTTCCTGCGTATACCCGGCAGCGGTCAGTTCGAGCGTCAATGCATCGGCGCTCATCGGCACGCCCGCAGCGAGGCGTTGCGGACGCGCATAGACGCGCGTGGGTTGCGAAAACGCGATCTCGCCCACGCGGTCGCGCACGCGCGCATCCAGCACCGCGGTGTAAGGGATCAAAAAGCCGAGCGCGACGCCCAGCCCGATCCACACCGGCCAGCGCAGCCAGGGCCAGATTCGGACGAATGCCACGCGCAGCCGTTGCAGAAAAGACACGTCTCGGGTCATCAGGGGAAGCTCACATGCGACCGCAAACGGATGCGGACGTTCATTGCAGCGACATATTCTCCGGTATCCGGGCCTCGCCCAGAAGTCCGGCACGGAGTCCGGCCAGCATGGCGCGAAGGTTGCGCCAACGCGGCCCGATCACGATCGAGAACAGCAGCAGTTTCACCAGCACGCGCGGCACGTCCTGCGCGACCCAGGTCGCCGGCGTGCTGGCGCGGCGGTACAGCAGCAGCCGGTTGCGCATGATGAAGAACAGCCGCTGCGGCGCGTGCACGATCACGCCGCGCGGTGCACCCGGCAGCCGCCGCCGCGCATCGCCCAGCCGGTGTTCCATGCGCGCGGCGCACACGCCGTAAAGCGCGAAGCCCCTGGCGCGCGCGCGAAAGCACCAGTCCATGTCCACATTGTCGATGAACAGCGATTCGTCCATGCCGCCGATGGTTTCCAGCGCGTCGAGCGGAATCAATGTGCCGGAAGAAATCAGGAAATCGCAGCGCACGCGTTCGGGGCAACCCGCGCCGCAATGCAGCTTGCGGTTGAACGGAAAGCGGATGCGCACGAACGGAGCGTCGCGGCGTTCGTGTTCGTCGTGGAAACGCGGACCCACCGCCGCGACGCGTTGATCCGTCGCAAGCGCCGTCAGCGCATGCAGCAATTCGCTCACCATCGTTTCGGCAGGCAGACTGTCCTGATCCAGCAGCAGCACGTATCCGAAACCCTTTTTGCGCGCCCAGGCGGTGCCGAGGTTGAACGCGGCCGCCAGGCCCCGGTTGGTGTTCTGCGAAAAAAACTGGATACGCGAATCGCGCGCGCAGAGTTCGCCGATCGCCGGATCGTCCGACGCATTGTCCACCAGCACCAGCGCGCCGACCTGCGGCAGGAGCCTTTGCAGCATCGCGCCCAGCGCCGCAGTGTCCGGGTTCCACGTGACCACCACCGCGCAGACGGAATCGTTGTTCGTTGACGCCGCGCTCAATGTTTTCTCCTGCTGCGGGTGCGGCGCAGTGTAGGTGCGCTCACGGCGCGTTGCTAACCTCGCGCATCCTGCGCTCGCCAAGTCGAAATCGCGAAGCGATTGAGGCCCCCCTCAGCTTCCTGCTTCGGGCGTTCGCCAGCGCAGCAGCCGATGCCATTCAAGGCATCGGCTCAGCGCGCTGGCTCACCCAAGTATCAGCGTCTGGATTGAAACCCCGTGGGTGCACATTCAGGAGAGCTTCCAGTTCCGCGTTGTCGGCGGTCAGATCGGCATCCAGCCGCGACAGCGGGCCGCGCGTTGACGGCAGCACACGCATCGCCGCGCGGACCGCCAAGCGCGGCAGCCGCAGCGGCAACGTGCGTACCGGCAGACTCGCACGCACGCGCGCGAACATTTCCCGCGCGCTCAGGCGTTCGCCGCCGCCGATCGGAATGATGCGTCCGTTCGTCTGCGGCATTCGCAGCGCAGCCAAAACCGCTGTGGCGAGATCCTGCGCGTGCACAGGCTGGCGCAAGCCCCGGCCGGGCGGCAACACGAACACACGCGTTTTCGCCGCGCGCCGCGCCAGCGGCGTAAGGCTTTTGTCCAGGCCCACGCCGTAGATCAGGGTCGGTCGAAAGATCGTGCAAGCGACGCCGCGCGATTCGCACGCACACATCAGCGCCTGTTCGCCTTCACGCAGCCGCTGCGCCAATGCGCGTTCGGCTGCGACCGGCGATTCGCGCTTGCTCTCCGCGCTCATCGAGCTGGTGGCGACTACGCGTGTCAATGCCGGCAACGGTGTATTCGAAAGCCATGTGGCGAGCGCAGCAAGAGGCGCGAAGCAAGCGATCGTCTCGACGTCGCTGAAATCGCCGTTCAACGATTCCGGAAGAGCACCGCGCAACCAGCGCGCATGGCCATCCGCTCCGCTTCGCGGTGATCGCGACACCGCGATCGCGTGCGCGCCTTGCGCCCCCAACATCGGCAACAGGCAATGGCCTATCTGACTGCTGGCGCCGAACACCAGCATTGCACCGGCCGCCACGCCGCTTAGTTCCCGTAACCGATGCGGCTGTCCACTTCGCCGATGCGTGGATCGTCCGGCGTCAGCCGGCGCGCTTCGTCCAGCGCACGGCGCGCGTCGTCGTAGCGGCCCTGATCGGCCAGCGTCCGCGCACGATCGAGCCAGGCGCCACCCAGATTGTGCTGCATCATCGGCAAGGCCGCGTCGCCGGGGCTCAGTTGCTGCAGGGTCGCCAGCAAATCGCCGGCACGATCCAGCTTCCCGCTCTGCATCGAACGCGCAAACAGGCCGCGCGCGATCTGCGGCAGCGCCTGCAACCCGGACTGCGCGGCGGCATTGTTGCCGTCGATTGCGAGTGCGGCGCGGTAGAGATCATAGGCGCTGTCGCCGGGTGGCAGCATCAGTTCGCCCTGGTTTGCGGCGGCATCCGCCCGCTGCACCAATTGCGCGACCTTGGCAGATTGCGCAGGCGTGAGCACGGGCGGAGGCGGCTCGCCCTGCGTGTCGTCCTCGCCGCTGCCCGCGGATGCCGAAGCCAGCGTGCGCAGCCGCGAACGTGCGGCCGCCAGATCGGCCGATTTCGGCGCGAGCTTGGCCGCCGCATCCAGCAGTTTCGATGCCTCGTCCGAATGCTGCGCATCGAGCGCCGCGTTGGCCTGCACCACCAGCGCCTGCGCGACCTGACCCAGGCCCGCGCGCGCCTGCGCGTTGTTCGGATCCGAATTCAAAGCCGCCTGGAACTGCGCAAGCGCGTTGTCCTCGCCGTCTCCGGTGAACTTGCCCGCGTGCAGATCGGCTTCGCCCTGTGTCAGGTGCTGTTCGAGTTGCGCCTTCGCATCCTGATCGGCTTGCGCCACTGCTGCGCGCAGATCGGGCAGCCCGGCATAACTCGGCAGCAGTGACGCGAGTTTGTCGACCGTGCGCTGCGCGCCCGCGCGATCGCCCTGTTTCAACTGGTCCTGCACGCGCGCGGCCAAGCCCGCGCCGACCTGATCCATCCCATGCCGCGCGACCGCGTTGTCGGGGTCGGACAGCAGCACGCGGTGGAAGAGATCCGCCGCGCCTCCGTTGCCGTCCAGATTGCCGGCCGCGAGCGCCGCGTTGGCGCGGTCGATCAGATCGTCGGCGGTGGTGCCGCGGTTCGCGGCATGATTCAACGCGCTTTCTGTTTGCGCGACTTCCGCGCCGCCGCCGAGCAGGCCCCGCGCTTCCTCGAGCGCGCTGCGCGCCTGGTCCAGCTTGCCGGCCTGGATGTCGGCTTGCGCGAGTTTCAATTCCGCGTTGCCGACCTTGCGCAAGCCGGCGATAGCGTGCTCGCTGTCGGGATCGAGCGCCAGCGCGGCTTCGTACTGATCGCGCGCACTATCGGGCGAGCCGGACAGCTTGCCGGCGGCCAGGGCGGAATCCGCTTGCGCCAGCACCGCATTCAACCGCGTGCGCGGCAAATCTTCGCGCAATGCGTTCTGGTGAGTCCACACCCAAGTGCCGCCGCCGATGACCGCGAGCGCCAGGACGACTGCCACCCACGGCCACAACGAACGCCGCGGCGGCAAATCCTCGAACTTCGCGCTGCGCCGCTTCGGATCGGCCACGAATGGCGGCAGCTCGTCATCGATCCGCGGCGGTTCGTTCAGACGGTCCAGATCGCCCAGCACCGGTTCGGTGCGCGAGCGCGGATCGGAGGTTTGGTCGCGACGTCCGGGCATGAAAATCTTGAGGCCTCGTGCTGAAGCCGCGATTAGCTTAGCACCGCGGTACGCGGGCCCGCCGTGCATGCCGCACACGTTCAGCGTGCGGCCAGCCGGTGCGCGTCGATGACGTTGGGCAAGCCGGAAAGCTTTCCCAGCAGCGCGGACAGCTCGCCGAAGTCGCGCAACCGCAAGGCGAAACGCATGCGCACTTCGCCACGCACGGGATCGGCGCGGCTGCCGGAGGCAACGATCTGCGCACCGGCATTGGCGATCGCGGCAACAACGTCGCGGTGCAGGTGCTTGCGGTCGTAACCGCTGACGGCAATCTCGACTTCATAGGCGCGCTCGCCGGTTTCGCCCCAGTGCACTTCGATCACACGCTCGGGCGCGCGGGCGCGCAAACGCGCCAGCGACGCGCAATCGGCGCGGTGCACGGTGACACCGCGTCCACGCGTGATGAAGCCCGCAACGGGATCGCCAGGCAACGGCTGGCAACAGCGGGCCAACGTCGTGAGCAGATTGCCGACGCCTTCGATGGTGAGCGCGCCGGGCTTGCGCGCTTCCGCACGCGGCGGCGGCCGCGGCGAGATCTCTGCCGGAGTTTCCGTCCCGTCCAGCGCCCGCGCCAGTTGCGCGCCGCCCACTTCGCCCAAGGCGAGCGCGGTCAACAATTCATCCTGGGTTTTGTAACCGAGTTCCGTGTGCGCGCGTTCGGCGTTGCGTTCGGTCAACGCCAGCCGTTTCAATTCGCGTTCGAGGATCTGCTTTCCGGCGGCGAGATTGGCCGCTGCGTCCTCGCGGCGGAACCAGGCGCGCACCTTGCCGCGCGCGCTGGCGGTACGCAGGAATCCCTGTTGCTGGGACAGCCAGTCGCGACGCGGTGCAGGTTCCTTCCCGGTGAGGATTTCCACGCGGTCGCCGCTGACCGGCTGGTACGTCAACGGCACGATGCGGCCGTTGACCTTGGCGCCGCGGCAGCGGTGCCCGACCATCGTGTGTACGTGGTAGGCGAAATCCAGCACCGTGCTGCCCGCGGCGAGATCGAACACTTCGCCCTTGGGCGTCAGCAGATAAACGCGGTCTTCGGTCAGTTCCGAATGCAAGCCCGCCAGCAGTCCGGCGCCGTTGTCGTGGTCTTCCTCGCGCGCTTCCAGCAGACGCCGCATCCACGCGACGCGCTGTTGATACGCCGCATCCGGGCCGCCGCCTTCCTTGTAGCGCCAATGCGCGGCCACGCCCAGTTCCGCCGCGCGATGCATCTCGCGCGTGCGGATCTGCACTTCCAGCGTCTTGCCTTCCGGGCCGACCACCGCGGTGTGCAGCGAGCGGTAATCGTTGCCCTTGGGCCGCGCGATGTAGTCGTCGAATTCGCCGGGCAGGTTCGGCCACAGCGCATGCGTCACGCCGAGCGCCGCGTAGCAGTCGGTCACGCTGTCCACCAGCACGCGCAACGCGCGCACGTCGTACAACTCGCCGAACTCCACGCCTTTGCGTTGCATCTTGCGCCAGATCGAGTAGATGTGTTTCGGACGACCGGCGACGTCCGCATCGATATCGTGCTCGCGCAAGGCATCGCGCAAAGTGCTCACACACCGTGCGATATAGGCCTCGCGATCCGCACGCCGCTCGTCCAGCAGCGCGGCGATGCGCTTGTAGGTTTCCGGTTGCAGATAGCGGAACGCCAGATCCTCCAGTTCCCATTTCAGTTGCCAGATGCCCAGACGGTTGGCGAGCGGCGCGTGGATGTCGGCGGCGAGTTCGGCCAGCGCGCGGCGTTCCTTCTCCTCTCGGCCGGCTGCCGACCGCAGCAGGGCAAGCTGGCGCGCCAGCAGCAGATACACCACGCGCAGGTCGCGGATGATCGACAATAGGAGGCGGCGCAGACCTTCTGCACCGGAACGCTGGCCGCGGCCCTGATGCAGCGCCCACACCGTTTCGGCCTGTTGCTGGCCATCCACCAGACGGCGCAGGTCTTCCGACAGCGCGGGCGCGTGTTGCATCCAGATTTCCGGGCGTGCGCGTGCCAAGGCGTACCACCACGCCGCCGCACGCGTGTCGTCGTCGCAACCCAGACTATCCAGCAGGACGCAGACGGCGCGTGCCAGCTCGCGTTCTTCCAGCGGCAATTCGCGCACGAACGGCGGTACGCGATCGCCGGTCTGCGGTTTGGAGGTGGCTTGATTCACATCGAACGCGATCGCGGAAAGATTGGCGAAAGATAGGCAGTGTAACCGTCGCATGCGGCCCGGCCTTGCGTGAAAGCCGCGCATCCCGCTGCTATGATCGGTTCCCATGCATATCCGAAACGTTGTGCCGGCCGTCCTCGTCCTGCTGCTGTCGGCACTGCCGGCGTTCGCGCAGCAATTTTCTTCTCTGGAAGAGCGGATGTCCTCGGCGGATTTCAAGGCCTCCGGCCTGGACAAGCTCTCACCCGAGGAATTGAAATACCTGGACAACTGGCTGCAGACGCACCAGCAAACCCGCATGGTCAGCTCCAGCGGCAAGCCGGTGTTCTATGCAGACGAGGACCGCAAGGAATTCGAAACGCACCTGATCGGCACCTTCAGCGGCTGGAGCGGCAGCACGCAATTCGAATTGAACAACGGTCAGGTCTGGAAGCAGGCCGAGTCGGGCGCGTATTCCTGTCCGACGGTCACTAACCCGACGGTCACCATCAAGCCGATGATTCTCGGCAGTTGGTTGATGTACGTGCAGGGCTGTAACGAAAGCGTGCGGGTTGAAAGGGTGAAATAAGCGCGGGGGACGAGAAGAGAGAGACGGGAAAGCAGGCAAGCTCTCCGCTCATCCGTCATCCCCTAGCATTTGCCGTCTCCCGTCTCACGGCTTCCAACGCCTTCGCAAGCCGCTTTGGCGACACCGCTTCCGCCGTGCCCAGCTCTTGCGCGAACAGCGAGACGCGCCATTCCTCGATCAGCCAGCGCAGGCGTTCCATCGCTTCCGCCGATGCGCCGCTCGCGCGGACATTCAGCCACTCGCGCCAGTACGGCAGCACCTGCAACATGCGCGATTGGTCGCGCGCCGGATCGCCCCGCAATTTTTCGGCACGCGACTTCATCGCGCGTAGATACCGCGGCAGGTGTTGCAGCCGCTCTCGCGGCAGTTCACGCAGGAAATGCGGCTGCAACAGATGTTCGAGCTGTTCGCGCAGGTCGTCGTAACTCGCGCGCGCGAAGCCGATCAGCGGCGGCTCCAGCCACGGGCGCAGTTCCGCCTGTGCGGAGATGATCGGTTCGGCGAGCTCCATTCCTGCAACGGCGGCGGCGAACAATTCGCGCGCGAGCTTCTCGCGTAACGACTCGAACGCGATGCGATCGCGGACATCCAGGTCCTTCTGCGCCAGCAGATCGGCGAAGCCGCCTTCGACGAGATCGGCGCGCAATGCGTCGATGCCGTCCAGCGGCGCGTATTGCAGCGCAATCGTGCGATGGATCGGCAGTTGCCGGCGGGCGCGTTTGAATTCGCCCGCCAGCGACATTCGCAACAAGCGTTCCACGCCACGCGGATGCGCGGCGGCCGCATCGCTTGCGTGCTCGAAAACGCGCAATGCGACGGACGAGCCGAGATCCACCAGCGCCGGATACGCGGTCAAATTTCCCTGCGAGCGCACGCTGCGCGGGATTTCATCGAAATCCCAGGCCTGCACGTCATCGCGCGCCAGTTCGATGTCGGTTTTTTGCGCGAACGCCTCGCGCGCGCGCTGCTGCCAGTGCTCGCGCAGGGTTTGCAGACCGCGCGCTTCCGCCAATACCTTGCCATGCTCGTCGTGCAGCACGAAACGCATGCGCAAATGCGCCGGTATCTCCGCTGCTTCGAAATCCGAAGCGGCAACCGGCACGCCCGTCGTGCGTGTGAGAAACGTCGCGAGCGCTCGCGTGAGCGGCTCATCGCGCGGCGTTTCGGCTTCGGCGAACGCGCGCGCGAAATCCGGCGCCGGCACGTAATTGCGGCGCAGGTTTTTCGGCAGGCCGCGGATCAGCGTCGCGACTTTTTCGATCAGCATGCCCGGCACCAGCCATTCGCAACACGCGGCGGGAATCGCATTCAACAACGCCAGCGGCACGTGCAGTGTCACACCATCGGCCGCCTCGCCGGGTGCGAAGCGATACTCCAGCCGCAAGCGGTGTCCGGCCAATTCCAATGAAGGCGGAAACGCGGATGAATCCGCGCGCACGTCGCCGGCCAGCACGTCGTCCAGCGACCAGCGCAGGGCCGCGCGTTGCGCGGGTGCGGCGTTGCGGTACCAGGCGTCCAGTGCCGCGACCGAATTAACGTCCTGCGGCAACTTGCCGGCGAAGAACGGCGCGAGTTCCTCGTCGGATTTCAGCAAATCCGCGCGGCGCTGCTGCGATTCGATTTCATGCGCCTGCCGCAGCACGCGCGCATTGGCGCGCACGAAATCCGCGCGTGCATCGATCTCGCAACGCGCCAGCGCCTCGCGCTGAAAAATCGCATGCGCGAGTTGCGGGTCCTGCTTCGCGAACGTGACGGTGCGCCGCTCGACTAAAGTCAAACCGAACAGCGAGACCTGTTCGTGCGCGATCACCGCGCCACGCGCACGCGACCAGTGCGGATCGTGCCAGGTCTTGCGCACCAGATGCGCGGCCTGCCGCTCGATCCAGCGCGGCTCGATGCGCGCGCAGTGCATCGCGTACACGCGCCCGCCCAGATCCACGATCTGCGCGGCCAACAGCCACTGCGGCGTGCTCTTGCTGAGCGCCGAGCCGGGAAAGACGCGGAACTTGCGCTCCCGCGTGCCGCGGTAGTCGCCGCGCTCGTCCTTCCGCGCGACGTTTATGGGAAGGCCGGCGAGGAGGGAGAGGTGGATGGATTCATAAAGTCGGGGACCGGGGACCGGGGAAAGGGGACCAGCAGGCGCACGGTCACTCGCTTTTGCCGGTCCCTGGTCTCGTCCCTGGTCCAACAGCAACAACTGCCGATGCAACTCCCGCCACTCTCGCATGCGCAGAAACGACAGGAAATGCTTTTCGCACCAGTCGCGCAGTTTCGATTGCGTCAGGTCTTCATGCGCCGTGCGATAAGCGTTCCAGAGATTCAAAATGCCGATAAAGTCGGATTTCGGATCGGCGAATTCGCGGTGCGCGGCATCGGCGGCATCGCGTTTGTCGGCGGGACGCTCGCGCGGATCCTGGATACCGAGGAAGGCCACGATCGGCAGCACCTGCTCGAACACGTGCAACCGGCGCGCCTCGACCAGCATGCGCGCCAATTGCACATCGACCGGCATTCGCGCGGTTTCGCGGCCGACGCGCGTCAGCTTGCGCTGCGCGTCGATCGCGCCGAGTTCCAAAAGTTTTCGCCAGCCATCGGCGATCGCGCTCGGCTCGGGTGGATCGATGAAGGGAAATTCTTCCACTTCGCCCAGACCCAGCGACAGCATCGCCAGGATCACGTTGGCCAGCGACGAGCGCTTGATTTCGGGATCGGTGTAGCGCGGACGCGACGCGTAGTCGGTTTGGTCGTACAAGCGCACGCATATGCCGGGCCCGACACGCCCGCAGCGTCCCGCACGCTGGTCGGCCGCCGCCTGCGAGATCGCTTCGATATTCAACCGTTCGATCTGGTTGCGCTGCGAATAGCGCTTCACGCGTGCCGTGCCGCTGTCGACCACGTAGCGGATGCGCGGCACCGTCAATGAAGTTTCCGCGATGTTGGTCGCCAGCACGATGCGCCGCGCGGTGCCGGGCTTGAACACGCGGTCCTGCTCGGCGGTGGAGAGCCGCGCATACAACGGCAGCACTTCGGTGTGGCGGTAACTGCGGCGGTTCAAGGCCAAATGCGCGTCGCGGATCTCGCGTTCGCCAGGCAGGAACACCAGAGCGTCCCCGCGTGGATCGTCACGCGTGATCTCGTCCAGCGCGGAGATGATCTGCTCGGAAAGGGTTTCGTCGCGCTGCGGCGCGCGCCAGCGCACCTCCACCGGATATGCGCGACCCTCCACCTCGATCACCGGCGCCGGTTTGAGTGCATGCTCGAAATGCGCGGCGAATCGCGCGGTGTCCAGCGTGGCCGAGGTGACGATCAGTTTCAGATCGCGCCGTTTGCGCAGCAACGTCTTCAGATAACCCAGCAGAAAATCGATGTTGAGGCTGCGTTCGTGCGCTTCGTCCAGGAGGATCGTGTCGTACGCGGACAGCGAACGGTCGCGCGTCAGTTCCGACAACAGAATGCCATCGGTCATGAACTTGATCAGCGTGTGCTCGCCGACACGTTCGTCGAAGCGCACCTGAAAGCCGACTTTGCCGCCGATTTCGGTACCCAGCTCCGCCGCCACGCGCCGGGCCATCGCGCGCGCCGCCAGCCGCCGCGGCTGGGTGCAGCCGATCATGCCGTGCACGCCACGCCCGGCCGCAAGGCACAGCTTGGGCAATTGCGTGGTCTTGCCCGAACCGGTCTCGCCCGCGATCACCAGCACGGGGTGTGCGCGAATCAGCTCGACGATCTCGTCCGCGCGGGCCGCGATCGGCAGCGATTCGTCGATGGTAATTTCCGGGATGGCAGCGGTGCGCGCGGCGATCTGCCCGGGCGTGCGCCTGCGTGGATGATTCATCGCAAAAATGATAGCAATCATCCTTGATTGCCTCTTCGACGAAGATTCCCGGCAGCCGAAGGGTTTCTGCTCCGGCGACACCAAAAGCGGCCATCCATGGCCGCACTTCTAGATGAAGCCGGCCGCTAAAACAGTTCCTGCCACGATCAACGCCGCGATCGTCAGTACCAGCAGCGCACGCGGCGCCGATGCGAACCACAGCGGCGCGCCCGGCGCCAGTTCTCTTCTTCCGTGCAGCATCGGTCCGATCAGGTTTTCGTTCTTGCCGATCCAGTACATCAGCACCACCGCGATGTGCAGGCCGATCAGGATCAGCAACACGTTCTGGTTGATCTTGTGGACCTCGGTCAATCGTTGCGACCACGCATCCGGCACGTGCAAGGCCCACGGCCCGAATTCGGTGTGCCGGCGATTGCTGGCAAACAGGCCGGTGATCGTCTGCACGAAGAGGCAGAGCAGCATTGCCAGCACCGACCAGCCACCGAGCGGATTGTGGCCGATGTTGAAACTCGCACGACGGGCGAACAGTTCACCCGCATACACGAACACGCGCCGCGGACCGCGAACGAACTCCATGAAGCGCGAAGTCTGCGAGCCCGCGAAACCCCAAAGCACGCGGAACAGAATCAGCGCCAGCGTGGCGTAGCCGAACCACACGTGCCATTGCATCGACAGCCAGTGCCACTCGGCCGTGCCGTATTGCAACAGGATCAGGAGCGCCAGCAGCCAGTGGAAGAGGCGCGTGGGCAGGTCCCAGATCAGTGTGCGTGTCGAATCCGGCATGGCTTCTTTCCAAACCGGTGAGTGTAGCGAAGCCATGACCTTCGGCCCTGCATCGCGAATGCGATTGGTGCATCATCTTTGTTTTCGCCCAGAGGACCTGCCGCCATGTCTCGCCTCCACTGGATGCTTGTCGCCGCGCTCGTCTGCGCCTTGAGCGCGTGCTCGTCTTCGCTGGATCAACAAGCCGAAAGCTCCGCCAAGGCCGCGGTGAAGAGCGCTGCCTCGGCTGCCACGCCGGGTTCGGCGGCGGCGCCGGCATCCGGCGCGGCGGCTTCCGCCGCGGGCGCGCCGGACATCGGCGTGGATTTGTCGGGCGTCGATCATTCGGTCAAACCCGGCGACGATTTCTTCGAGTATGCCAACGGCGCCTGGCTGAAGACGGCGCAGATTCCACCGGACCGTTCCAGCACCGGCACTTTCTTCGAAGTCTTCAAGAAAGCCGAACAACGCACCGCCGATCTGATCAAGGCCGCGGGCGCGTCCAATCCGGCTGCCGGCAGCAATCCGCGCAAGATCGCCGACTACTACGCGGCCTACATGGACCAGGCGGCGATCGAGAAAGCCGGGTTGACGCCGCTGAAACCGGAACTCGATGCGATCGATGCGATCAAGACGCGCGCCGATCTGGCGCGTGTGCTCGGTTCCCGCATGCGCGCGGACGTGGATCCGATCAACGACACCAATTTCCACACCGAGCACCTGTTCGGGTTGTTCGTGACCAAGGGTCTGGAGGAGGACACGTTGCAGATTCCGTATCTGCTGCAGGGCGGCCTGGCGATGCCCAGCCGCGATTACTACATCTCCAACGACAAGGAGATGGCCGCCGACCGCGACAAGTACAAGACCTACGTCGCCGCGCTGCTGAAGCAGGCCGGCATCGCGAATGCGGACAAAAAGGCGCAACAGGTGTTCGATCTGGAAATGAAAATCGCGCAGGCGCAGGAAAGCCTGGTCGAGAGCGAGGACGTGCACAAGGCCAACAACATCTGGAACACGTCCGATTTCGCGAAGAAGGCGCCGGGCCTGGACTGGAAGACGTTCTTCGATGCCGCCGGCCTGGGTAGCGCCAAACAGTTCGATGTGTGGCAGCCGTCCGCTTTCACCGGACTGTCGAAGTTGACGGCGAGCGAACCGCTGGACACTTGGAAAGCGCTGCTGACCTTCCACACGCTGGACGAAAACGCGACGCTGCTGCCGAAGGCGTTCGACGACTTGCATTTCGATTTCTACGGCAAGACCCTCCAAGGCACGCCGCAGCAGCGCGAGCGCTGGAAGCGCGCGGTTTCCGCGACCAACACCGACCTCGGCGATGCGGTCGGGCAGATCTACGTGCAGAAATATTTTCCGGCTTCGAGCAAGGCCGAAGTGGAAGCGCTGGTCAGGAATCTGCTGACCGCGTTCGACCAGGGCATCGACAAGCTCGACTGGATGTCGCCGCAGACGAAGCAAAAAGCCAAGGAAAAATTGAAGACGCTGCGCGTCAGCGTCGGCTATCCGGAACACTGGCGCGACTATGCCTCTCTGGAAATCAAGCAGGACGACGCGCTGGGCAACCACCTGCGCGCGGTGAAGTTCGAATACGAATACCAGAAGGCCAAGATCGGGCAGCCGATCGACACGGGCGAGTGGTGGATGACGCCGCAAACGGTGAACGCGGTGAACCTGCCGATCCAGAACGCGCTGAATTTCCCGGCCGCGATCCTGGAGCCGCCGTTCTTCGATCCGAAAGCCGATCCGGCTGCGAACTACGGCGCGATCGGCGCGATCATCGGCCACGAGATCAGCCACAGTTTCGACAACACCGGCGCAGATTTCGATGCGCACGGCAAGCTGGTGAACTGGTGGACGCCGGCGGATCTCAAGCACTTCGAAGCGGCCGCGGCCGCGTTGGCGAAACAGTACGATCAGTACGAAGCCCTGCCGGGCCTGCACGTCAATGGCAAACAGACGCTGGGCGAGAACATTGCCGACGTTTCAGGCCTGACTGCCGCGTATCGCGCCTATCACCTCTCGTTGAACGGGCAGCCCGCGCCAACGCTGGACGAACTGACCGGAGATCAGCGCTTTTTCCTGGCGTTCGGGCAAGCCTGGCGTTCCAAGGTTCGCGACGCGGCGCTGCGGCAACTGGTCACCACCGACGTACACGCACCGGCGCGGTTCCGCGCCGAAACCGTGCGCAACATCGATGCCTGGTACGACGCCTACAACGTGCAACCGGGACAGAAGCTGTATCTGGCGCCGAAGGACCGGGTGAAGATCTGGTGACCCGCCACTCGTAAGCACATTGTCATTGCGGTTCCGCCGCGGCTTCATCGCGGCGGCTCCGGAATCTTTGATTTTGATGGCGCTTCCAACAGGCATTCAGGTTCGTTGCTGCATCCGGCGCTGTTGCGTGCTACGTTGCGGCGGTTTTCTGATTCCCTTCCGAGGAGTTCGATCATGCTGAAGCGACTGATCCTGCCCGCCGCCCTGCTGCTTGCCACGGGCGGCACGTTTGCCCAACAGCCCGCCAGCCAGGCCAAGCCTGCCGGATCAAGCCAGGCGCAGCCCGCCCTCACCAAGGAGCAACAGGAATTCAGGACGCGGATGGCGAAGAATGCGCAGGGCGTTGCGGAAACCGTGGACCAAGGCAACATCGCGTCGCTCTGGGACCAATCCTCGGACGTCATGAAGCATGCGGTGACGCGTGACGCCTTCGTCTCGGGTGTGCAGGCGCAAAGAACCAAAGCAGGCAAGATGGAGTCGCGCAAGCTGGTGCTGATGTTCCGGTCCGCCTCGAAGGGAGAAAATGGAATTCCTCCCGGCAACTATTTCAACGTGAAGTTCGCCACCAAATTCAGCAACAATCAGAAGCCGATACTCGAAACGGTTTCGTATCACTTCGACAAGGACAACGTGGTGCGTCTGGCGGGCTACACGCTGGAAACACCGGCCGCGCCAAAGCAGACGAAGGGTCAGTAACGAGCGGCGCATCCGGTGCGAATCGCCGGATGCGCTTCAGTTGATCCCCAGGCCTTCGATTTCTCCCAGCGCCGCGGCGTCGAAGCCGGCCAGCGCCGCGAACGCACGGCCGCGTGCGGCGTAATCCTTGAACCGGTCGAAACTGGGCGCGCCGGGCGACAGCAGCACCACGCCACCGGGCGGCGTGAGTTCGCACGCGCGCCGCACCGCATCGTCGAGATCGTCCGCGCGTTCGATGTGTGCGTGCACGGCCGCACGCGACAGTGCTTCGAGAATGCGAGAGGCATTTGCACCCTGGACGATCACAGCGCGAGGCGGGTGCGCTGCCAGTTCGTGCGTGAAGCCTTGCCAGTCGAGACCGCGGTCGAAACCGCCGAGGATCAGCGTCGCCGCGCGATCGCCGATGCTGCGCAGGGCAGCCAGCGACGCGGCGGGCGTGGTGGCGATCGAATCGTCGATCCACTCGACGCCGTGCCGCAAACCCAGCTTTTGCAAACGATGCGGCAGCGGTCTGAACGTGCGGAGCGCCGGTGCCGCCGCGCGTGCGTCGAGTCCGAACAGTTCGAGCGCCGCCAGCGCGGCGCAGGCGTTGCGCGCGTTGTGCGCGCCCGCCAGCGGCAGCTCGGACAAATCGAATACGCGCTCGGAACCGCGGCGAATGGCGTTCTCGCCGACATGCCAACCTTGCGCATCGCCGAACGTGACGCGATGCGGGTGGCCGGGCGTGTGTTGCATCAGCAAGGGCGATTGCGCATCCACCAGCAGCGCGCGCGAAACAGCCGCCAATTTCAATTTGTCGGCAATGTAACGCTCGCGAGTGCCATGCCAGTCGAGGTGCTCCTCCTCCAGACTGACGACCACGCCGACTTCCACTGGCCCTGCGTCGCCTGTCTGGAAACTGGACAGTTCGATAGCCCAAAGATCAGCATTCTGTTCGTCCAGTTCCAGCAGCGGCATGCCGATGTTGCCTGCCAATGCAGTGCGAACGCCGAGCGCGCGCGAAAGGTGGGCAATCATGGCCGTAGTCGTGCTCTTGCCCTTGGTGCCGGTCACGGCGATCACGCGCGCATCAGGATTTTCACCGAACCACAGCGCGGTGCCGGAAGTGAAATGGGTGCCGCGCTTTTGCGCCTCGATGATCTCCGGCTTGTACGCGCTGATGCCCGGCGATTTGATCACGATCCCGTGCGAAGCGAGCGCTTCGGTTCCGGGCGCCGTTTCGACCAAGCGGATTCTGGAATCGATCTGCGCACGAGCCCGTTCGGCTTCTTCGCGTTTGCAATAGAGCGTCAGCGATTTGTCTGGAAATCGCCGGCGCAATGCGGCCAGCGCGGCGCGGCCTTCGCGGCCCAGACCCCAGATGGCGACATCGCGAGATTCAAGTTCCGCGAATCGCATCGAGCGCTCCGATGAAGCGCGCGGGAATTCCATGTTCATCCGACGCGCGCAACCATGGCTCCAGTTGCAGCGATGCCGCATCCAGTCGTGGCGCGATCTCTTCGCGGAAACGCGCGATCAACGCGTCCTCGCGCCATTCCGGCCTTGCGGCAAGCACGGCGAACGCCGCGCGCGCTTCCATCGCTTCGCCCACGCATTCGAACGGCTTGTGATCGCGGTATTCGATCAAGGCGTCGAAACCCGCGGCTTGCGCATCGTCGTCCAGGAGATTGCGGCCGAAGATCGCAAGCAGCCGCGGCTTGGGCAGGAACGGCGCCAGCGCCAGGAAGACGAAGTGACATTTCGGGCAATGCCCGCACCAGCGGTCCGCGGGCTTGGGACCGAGGATGCGGAAATTGCGGTTGCAACTGGAGAACGCATCGAAATACGCCGCACCGGATTTCGCGAACGCACGCGTCACGGCCAGTTCCGAAAACGGCCGCAGCAGCGAGAAATAATCCAGATCGGCGGCGACATGCGAGTGCACGTGCGCGGCGAATGCGCGCTCGAACGTCCAGCCCTTGCTCCACTGGTGATTCACTTGCCGGCCTTCGTATTCCAGCGTGGCGCTGGAGGCCGAACGTTCGTTGGCGAAGGCGATCGAATCGAAACCGTACAGGATCGCCGCGCACACCAGGATCGCCGAGTTGATCGCGGTAACGGGAATGTGGCCGTTGTACGCACCCAGGCGGTTGTAGTCGAACAACAGCGGCGACAGGTCGCGCGAAATATTGAGTGTCGGCAACCCGGTACGCGCGGCGACCGCAGCGATCAAGGGCGAATTGCCGACCCACACCGCCGTCGCTGCCGCGCCGATCGATTTCAACGCCTCGACGACGACCAATGAATCCTTGCCACCGCCGATGGGAACGAGCGTGCGCCGCGGAAGCGGGCTCGGGTCTTGCGTGCGGATCGATCCTGGTCCGCTGTTTCGAATCGAGTCCCGAGTCCCGACAAACGGAAAAACAATCCTTCCGCGCAAATCCAGTCCGCTGCGATAGGCGAACTCGCCCAGACCGTGCAGGTACAACTCGTCCATCAACACCGCGGTCGCGTGATCGATTCCACCGTTCTCGATTTCTATGCGCGACGGAACGCCGGCCTTGTAATAGCTGATGCCGGCGAAAAGATGCAGCAGATGCAACGCCGCTTCAAAGGCAGACTCGCGTTCCCTCGGTAGTGTCGGTGCATCGGGAAAACGGACGCGCTCGATCAGCTCCGGACCGCCGTCGAAGGCATAAACCAGTTCCGCGACGCCATCGCGATAGCCGCAACGCACGAAGCGAAACGCCTGCGCCTGGCGCGGATCAATCAACGTGCTCACGTCTCACCTCGAATGCGAGCGCGTTAGAACGGCTTGAAAAGCGTAGCGAGCGAAGGCAGATTGCGCGACGCCGGAGCGCAGGAACCGGAGCGTACACGTCAGTACGTGAGGATTCCGAGCACCGCCGGCGCGCAAGCTGACGAGCGCAGTAGCTTTGCAAGCCGTTCGTCATTCGATCACCGCGGTTTCCGCCAATGGACGCAAGTTGTAATGCGACGACATCGCCTCGCCGTACGCGCCGCCTTGCGCGATCAGCAGCACGTCGCCTTCGCGCGTTTCCGGCAGGCGGCGGTCGGAGCCGAGCACGTCGCCGGTTTCGCAGATCGGCCCGACGATCTGGTACAGCGTGTCCGGTTCTTCATCCAGCCGCGACAGGTTCACGATTTCGTGCCAGGCGTCGTACAACGCTGGCCGGATCAGCGCGTGCATGCCCGCATCGCAGCCGAGATAGTTCGACGCGCCCTTGCGCTTCATTTGCGTCGCTCGCGCCAGCAGCACGCCGCAATCGGCTACCAGCCAACGGCCCGGTTCCATCCAGAGACGGTAATGCGGATACGACTGCCGCACTTCCAGCAACGATGCGTCGAGCGCGGCGAGATCCAGTTCCGCTTCGTCCGGATGCGCCGGCACGCCCAGCCCCCCGCCGAGATTGAGATATGCCACGCTGCCGATCCGCTCAGCGAGGCTGGCGAGTTGGCCGTATACCTCGGCCCAATGATTCGCTTCGAGAATTCCCGAGCCCAGGTGCGCGTGCAGCCCGACGATGCGCGTGCGGTTTTTTGCCGCGAGCGCGACGAAGGCGTCGAGTTGATCCAGCGGCAGGCCGAACTTGCTGCCTTCACCGCCGGTGCGCACCTTGTCGTGGTGCCCGAGCCCACGGCCGAGATCCACCCGCAGCATGATCTCGCGGTGGGCGAACAGCTCCGGCCAGTGCTGCAGCGGATGCAGCGAATCCAGCGTGGTCGGCACGCCGCGTTGCCAGGCATCTTCGTAGTCGGCGCGCGGAGCGAAGTTCGGCGTGAACAATCGTGGCAGCGCCGCGCTATGCGGAACCGCATCCACTGCATCCAGTTCGCCCGGCGAGACGCATTCGAAACCGACGCCCTCTTCCGCGATCGTGCGCAGGATGGCTGGATGCGGATTTGCCTTGATCGCGTAGTACACGCGATCGACCGCATTCAAACCGCGCAACGCGCGCGCGCGCTGGCGCACGGTCGGCAAGTGATAGACGTAACGCGGTGTCGCTCGTGCGAGTTCCAGCAAATGCGCGCGTTCGCTTCGCCACCACGGCTTGCGCGCAGATGCGGTGCTGTCCGATCCATACAGCGTTTGCCAGCTCGGTCCGAACAACAGCGCATCGTCCGCGCGTAGCGCGCCGGCCTTGATCAGCAGTTCGTGCAGGCGCGGCAGCAGTCCGTCCAACGCTTCCTCGTCCACCACGAAAGTGAGATTGAGGTTGTTGGACGATTGCGAGATCAGATGCACGCGCATCTGGCCGAACTCGGCCAGCACCGCGGACAAGCGATGCAGCATCGAGCGCATGCCACGTCCCACCAGCGTTACCGCGGCGCACGGCGCGATCACCTTTACGCGGCAGATTTTTTCCAGATCGCCCGCCAGCGCGGCGACGGCGTCGGAGTCCAGCAGATTCTCGGTGGGATCGAGCGACACGGTGACATTGGTTTCCGCGGAGCCGATCAGGTCCACCGACAGCCCGTGCCGCTTGAACAGCTCGAATACATCGGAAAGAAAACCGACCTGCTGCCACATGCCGACGGTTTCCATCGACACCAGCGTGATGCCACGGCGCGAACTGACCGCCTTGATGCTCGGCGACTCTTCCGGCAACTGCGGACCGATCTCCGTTCCGCGCAGATTCGGCCGCTGCGTATCCTTGATCAGCAGCGGCACGCGCGTGCGGCGCACCGGCGAGAGACAGCGCGGGTGCAATACCTTGGCGCCGGTGGTCGCGATCTCCTGCGCTTCCTCGTAATCCAGCCGCTGCAGCAGGCGCGCATTCGGCACCTGGCGCGGATCGGCGGAAAACATGCCGGCGACGTCCGTCCAGATTTCCACGCGTGCCGCGCGCAGCAGCGCGCCGAAATATGCAGCCGAGGTATCGGAACCGCCGCGGCCCAGCAGCACCGTGTTGCCATTCGCATCGCGCGCGATGAACCCTTGCGTGATGAACACCTCGCCGCGTTGTGCGAGTGCAGTGGCAAAAGCCGCGTCGTGCTGCGCGTCCACCTGCGCCGACAGCGCGCGCGAACGTTCATTGAGAAACGGCACCTCGCGCGTCTGCAGCGCCTCGCGCGCATCCAGCCATTGAGTTTGCAGCCCGTTCGCGCTCATGAAAGCCGCGCCCAGCGCACTGGAGAGCAATTCACCGTGCGCCTGGATTTGCGCTTGCCACAAATAGCCCCTCTCCCGCCGGGAGAGGGGTTGGGGTGAGGGTTCGGAGTTGGCGCTCGTTTCCGCACACAGCGCAGTCAGCGACTCCAGCCAGCGCTCCATTTCTTCGCATTGCGCCAGCTCCATCTGTGCCAGCAATGCGCGATGCTTTTCGTGCAGGTTTTTCAGCGATGTCGCGCGTTTATCCGGCCCACACGTGCATAGCGCTTTCAGCGCATCCGTCACGCCCGCCAGCGCGGAGACGACGACCAGCACGCGCGCGCCTTCCGCACGGCGCGCGGCCGCAAGTTCCAGGATCGTGCGCCACCGTTCTGGCGTGGCGACGCTGGTGCCGCCGAACTTCAGCACGATCCAGGGCGCGTCGGGCGGCAGCGGCGCGGAATTCGAGTCGGTCACGGAACTTCGCGGGAGGAAACGGTGCAAGGCGCGCAGTTTTACGCGCGCTCAGGCTAAACGCAATCGCGTGCAGATGCCGGTTCGTTCTGAAGGCTTATTCGGTGAGCACCAGCAGCACCACCAGCAGCGCAATGCCAAACGCCGCAACCAGCATGGCGAAGCTGAAAGCCAGCCACGGCGCGTGCTGTTTCGGCCATGCGTGCGCGCGGCCCCAATCGCGCGCGTAGGCGAGATAACGGAATCCACAGGTGAGCACCATCAGCACGCCGAGCGCGACCAGCACGATGCCGCCCAAAGTCGAAAGCGGATTGGGCAGAAATGGATTGCCGATGTGCACCCAGCGCTCGTGTCGCAGCAGCAGTCCGAAGCGATCCACCGCGATACCGAAGATCATCAGCGACAGCGCCGTGCGCGTCCACACCGACAGCGTGCGCTCGGCGTTCATGTAGGAACGTTCGGCCGACTGCTCGGTGCGCTCTTCGGACTGACGCGTCTGCTGCTCGGCCAGTTCCACCACCCGCCGCATCAACGCGATCTGCTCGGGCTCCGGTCCGGATGTCTCGGCCATTCGTGCGCACCGCTCCGCCGCCTTGCCATTGCATTTTCGCACGCGGCTGGACGGATGCCACAAGCAGCCATCCATGGCGCGTTCTTCCGATCGGCTCCTGCCTCACCTTCAACCATCGCGCGCGATGCGCTACTCCGCATCGCGCAAACGCGATGGGTTCGACCAGATCAGGGTGGCGAAGCGCCCGCTGCGCACGCCATCGCGGCGATAGGAATAGAAGCGTGGATCGGAGAACGTGTCGAAACCGCCGCCGAAGATTCGCGCGATGCCCGCGCGACGCAGTCGTTGCCGCGCCAGCGCGTAAAGATCGCAATGCCAATGGCCCGGACGCGTGGCGGCAAACGCGGCTTCCGCCTGCGGATCATGCGCGAGGAATGCGTCGCGCACTTCATCCCCGACTTCGTACGAGCGCGGCCCGATGGCGGGACCCAGCCAAGCCAGGATGTTTTCACGCGGCGATTGCATCGATGACAGCGCGTTTTCCAGCACGCCCGCGCTCAGGCCGCGCCAACCGGCGTGCGCAGCCGCGATTTCAGAGCCGTCGTCATTGCAGAACAGCACCGGCAGGCAATCGGCGGTGAGGATGACGAGCGTCACGCCGAACGTTCGCGCGACGGCGGCGTCGGCTTGCGGCTCACGCAATGCAGGGCAAGTGTTTCCCTCTCCCGTCCGCGCTGCGCGCGGACGTTGCCAGCCTCGCGCATCCTGCGCTCGCCAGGCAACCCTGCCCTCGGCGTCCTGCCTCGGGCGTTCGCCAGCGCAGCCGATGCCATTCAAGGCATCGGCTGAACGCGCTGGCTCTCCCTCTCCCGCAAGCGGGAGAGGGGGAAAGATGACGACGTCCGTCCCATGTACCTGCCGCAACCAGCACGGCGACGGCAGAGACAATGATTCGATCAGGCGCTGACGGTTTCCGCTCACTGCATTCGGATCGTCGCCGCAACGCGCACCGAGATTGAATGCTTCGAACGGCGGTTCGGAAACCCCCGGCCCGAAGCGCGTGCTCACGACCGCACGTACATTCGGCGGCGCCGGCCAATCGGGAACGATCCATGCCGGGTTCACCGCACGTCCTTCGCGTCCGTCCGCAATGCATCCAGCAGTTGCAGGAAATCTTCCGGCGGCTGCGCATCGAACCGCATCGCCTTCCCGCTCACCGGATGCGCGAACTCCAGATGTTCCGCGTGCAGCGCCTGCCGTTTGAATCCGCGCAAGACTTTGGCCAGGTGCGGCGAAGCCCCGCGCGGTAATTTCAATCCGCCGCCGTAGAGCGGATCGCCAACCAGCGGATAACCCGCGTGCGCCATGTGCACGCGGATCTGATGCGTGCGCCCGCTTTCCAGTTCGCACTGCAGCAGCGCGTGCGCACGGAATTTCTCGCGCACGCGATAGTGCGTGCGCGCGGGGCGGCCGCCTTCGCGCACCGCGCGGCGCAGGCGGTCGGTGGGATGGCGATCCAGGGGCGCGTCGATCACACCGCCGGCCACTGGCACACCGTTGACGATCGCGGCATAGCGGCGATGGATCTCGCGCGCGGACAGCATCGCTACCAGCGCCGCGTGCGCGCGCAGGTTGCGCGCGACCACCAGCAGGCCCGAAGTGTCCTTGTCGATGCGGTGCACGATGCCGGCGCGCGATACGTTGGCGAGTTGCGGATCGAAATGCAGCAACGCGTTCTGCAGCGTGCCGCGCGGATTGCCCGCACCCGGGTGCACCACCAGGCCCGGCGGCTTGTCGATCACCAGCAGGTCGGCATCTTCGTGCACGACATTCAATCCGATCGCTTCGGGCACGGCGTTGACCGCGGCTTCGTCGGCCACGGTCAGTTCCACCATTTCCCCGCCGCGCAGCAATTGCCGCGGCGCGGCAGCGGCGCCGTCCAGCGTGGCCGCGCCGGATTTGATCCACGCGGAGAGGCGCGAGCGCGACCAAGCCGGGAACAAACCGGCCAGCACCTGGTCGAAACGGCGGCCGGCAGCGTCCAGCGGCACCTGCGCGCGCATCACCCGTGCGTTCGTGGCCCCTGATCGATTTCCGCTATCATCACCGTTTGCGTTCAAGACCCAAGCCCTTCATGCGCATTTCTTTCCGGCCCGGTTCCGCCCGGCATGTCCCGCTGAAACTCGTCCTGCTGGCACCTTTGCTGCTGGCGCTGGCCGCGTGCTCGTTGTTCCATCGCGGCGGCAACAAGGGCGAACCGGGCGACACGCTGCCGGTGGACCAGCTCTACAACCTCGCTACCGAGCGGTTGAAGGACGGCAATTACGACAGCGCCGAGAAGTTGTACGAGCGCCTGATCGCGCGTTTTCCGTATGGGCCATACAACGAACAGGCGCAGATCGATCTCGCGTACGCGTACTACAAGGATGACAAGCCGGAAGACGCGTATTCGGCGATCAACCGCTTCATCAAGACCTATCCGGCACAGAAGCATATCGACTATGCCTATTATCTGCGCGGGCTGATCAATTTCGACCGCACCGGCACGATGCTGCAGCGCCTGACCCAGAACGGCGCCTCCAAGCGCGACCAGGGTTATGCACTGCAATCGTTCGACGATTTCTCGCAACTGGTGCAGCGTTTTCCGACTTCGGTGTATGCGAACGACGCGCGCCAGCGCATGATCTGGCTGCGTAACGGGTTGTCGCAGTTCGAATTGAATGTCGCCGAATACTATCTGCGCCAGAAAGCCTACGTGGCTTCCGCAAATCGCGCCGAATACATCATCGAGCACTACCAGCGCACGCCGCAGGTGGCCGACGCGCTGGCAGTGCTGGCCAAGAGCTATTCGCTGCTCGGCCGGCCGGAACTGGCGCAGCAGGCGGTGAGCGTGCTGAAGCTCAACTATCCGAACCATCCGTATCTGCGCGATCCCAAGCGCTGGCCCAAGACGCATTCGATGTGGCGCGGGTTGGTGCCGCTCTGGGGCGGTTGATCGTAATCGCGCGTGACGTTCGCCACGAACGACTCGGCTCCGTCTACCGCAACTGATCGCGCCGGGCAGCGGCTGGCCTTCGCACGCGCGTCGTTGAACGATCCTACGCTCACGCTCGAACCCGCTTCCGAAGACGCCAGTCTGCGCAGCTACTGGCGCACGCATGGCGCGAACGGTTCTGCGATCGTGATGGATGCGCCGCCGCCGGAGAACGAAAAACTCGCCGCGTGGCTGGACATCGATGCGCGCCTGCGCGCGGCCGGCCTGCACGCGCCGCAGGTGCTGGCGGAGGATCGTGAAGCCGGTTTCGTGCTGATGGACGATCTCGGCACGCGGTTGTTCCTGCATGAGTTGAACGACTCCACCGCCGATACGCTGTACGCGAGCGCGCTGGATGCGTTGTTCGTGATGCAGACACGCGTGGCTACGCACGGCCTGCCGCCCTACGACGAACAGCGGCTGATGACCGAACTGGAACTGATGCCGACGTGGTTCCTGCAGAAACATTTGGGCGTCACGGTCGAATGCGACGAGTGGGACATAATCGAGCTGGCGTTCCGTCGGCTGATCGACAACGCGCTGGTGCAGCCGCGCGCCTATCTCCATCGCGATTTCCATAGCCGCAATCTGCTGATCGTGCCGGACAACTCGCCCGGGATTATCGACCTGCAGGACGCGCTACTGGGGCCGCTCACCTACGATCTGGTTTCGCTGCTGCGCGACTGCTACATCGAATGGGACGAGGCGCGCGTTTACGCATGGGCAGAAAGGCATCGGCAACGGCTGATTGATGCCGGCGTGCTGGATGCACAAATCGATGCGCGCACCTGGGGCCGCTGGTTCGACCTGATGGGCCTGCAGCGGCACATCAAGGTGCTCGGCATTTTCTGCCGGCTGTGGTACCGCGACGGCAAGCGCGGCTACTTGAACGATCTGCCACGCGTGTGGCGTTACGTGCGCAGCGTCGCCTCGCAATATCCCGAATTCACCGAATTCGTCGCGCTGATGGAAAGCAAGATCGGTGGGCGGGATTTGACTCAAACGGCATCATGAAAGCCTTGATCTTTTCCGCAGGCCGTGGCGAGCGGATGCGTCCGCTCTCCGATACCATGCCCAAACCGCTGCTGCGCGCGGGCGGAAAACGTTTGATCGAATGGCATCTGGAAAATCTCTCGCGCGCAGGCGTGCGCGAGGTGGTGATCAACACCTCACACCTCGCTTCGCAGTTCCAGGAAACGTTGGACGATGGTGCGCGCTATGGCGTGCACATCGAATACAGCTTCGAAGGCGAAACCGCACTGGAAACCGGCGGCGGCATGCTGCATGCGCTGCCGTTGCTGGGCAACGCGCCTTTCATTGCCGTGAACGGCGATATCTGGACGGACTTCGATTTCGCATCCTTGCCGCGCGAACCGCAGGGCCTGGCGCATCTGGTGCTGGTGAACAGTCCGCAGCATCGCGCGCAGGGCGATTTCGGAATTGCCGATGATGGTCAGCTGCTACCGTTCGCGGATTCACCCGGTGCGCAACGCACCCTCACCTTCGCCGGTATCGGCGTGTACCGGCCGGAGTTCCTGGACGGCTGGCGCGAGGTGATCGGCAATGCGCCCGGCGCTTCGGAAAATCCGCCGCGTTTTTCCATCACTCCGCTGCTGCGTGCAGCGATTTCGAAAGATCAAATTAGCTGGCAGCAACACGCCGGCGCCTGGTTCGACATCGGCACGCCGCAGCGGTTGCAGGAACTGGATACGCGGCTGCGCGTGGCAACCTGACTGGAACAAGCGTTATTTGCAGACTTTCTCCGTCCAACGCACGCCATATCGGCTTTTGAAATTGCCGAGCGTTGAAAGCAATTGTGGATCGCGCAATTTGATGTATTGAACTGCTTCCGGTGGAAGCCCGCTCTTGTAAAATTCCGCCAGCAATTCCGTGTCCTGGTCCTCGTTGATGTCCACATAACGCTTCGCCTGATCGATGCATCCTTTGGAAAGCAAGAATGCCATCCTTCGGTCGTCGATCAGTCGATTGAACGCCAAGTTTGCCTGCACGCCTATGAGCGCCTGATCAAATCGCCGGCTGGTAAGCTTGTAAGCAACACGCAGGGCGACTACACAAATGATCGCCAGTACAAGAACGCAGGCGATCGCCACAAGTATTTTTTTCGTCATTGCAGCATCTCCCGCAAAAACGGTATCGTGATCCTGCGCTGTGCGGCCAGGGCGGCGTGATCCAAGCGTTCGAACAGTTCCATCAGCGCGGCTAGGTCGCGCGGCTGGCGGGCGAACAGCCAGTCCAGCACCGCATCGTCGATCTCCAGTCCACGCTGCTGCGCGCGCATCTGCAAAACTCCGCGGCGGCCGGCTTCGTTGAGCGGTTGCAAGCCATATTGCGTGCAGGCGGACAAGCGCGAAACCAGATCGGGTAGTTGCAAACCAATCTGGTTCGGCGGCGCGGATGCCGCAAACAATAATGTCGCGCGCGCTTCGCGCGCACGGTTGTATAAATCGAACAGCGCGCGTTCGGCTGACGCATCGCCGGCGATCGCCTGCGCGTCGTCGACCGCCAACAACTCATCGCGCTCCGCTCCGAAACTGGCGATCGCTTCCGCCTGCGACTCGTGCAGCGACGCCAACGGCAGATAACGCGCGTTGCGTCCGCTTTTCAGCGCGAGCCGGCACGCGCCGATCAGCAGATGCGTTTTGCCGCTACCGCGCGGGCTGTGCAGGTACAACCATGCATCGCTACGCGCCTCCGCGCAAGCGCGCACGGCTTCGAGCGCGTGCGCATTCGCACCCGCGACGAACGCATCCAGCCGCTGGTGCGAAGGCCAGCGCAGGGAAAGCGGCAATTGGCGCGCGTTCATTCCGGCGGAGGATGCTCGTCGCGCGTGTCATCGTCTGCGGCGGGCTGCTCCAGTTCCAGCACCATCGGCGCGTGTTCGGCCGCGGACGCGGCGCGTTCGTCGTAGAACGCGCTGCCGACATAGCGTTCGTGCAGGTAGCGCAGCAGCACCATCAGCACCGATGAAACCGGCAGCGCCAGCAGCACGCCGAGAAAACCGAACAGTTGCCCGAACGCCAGCACCGCGAAGATCACCGCGACCGGATGCAGGCCGATCTTGCCGCCGACCAGCCGCGGCACCAGCACGTAACCTTCCAGCACCTGGCCGATGCCGAACACCAGCAACACCAGCGCGAGGTGTTGCCAGTCGTGGTACTGCACCAGCGCCGCGATCAAACTCGCGAGCAGTCCGGTGATGAATCCGAGATACGGCACGAAGCTGACCAGCCCCGCGATCATGCCGATCAGCGGGCCGACATCCAGCCCGACCATCCACAATGCGAACGCGTAATACGCGCCCAGCGCCACCATCACCAGCAACTGCCCACGCACGAACGCGCCCAGCACCGCATCCGACTCGCGCGCCAGACGCCGCACGGTCGGCTCGACGTTGCGCGGCAAGAGATCGTCGATCTTCGCGACCATCACGTCCCAGTCGCGCAGCAGATAAAACGTCACCACCGGGATCAGCACCAGCGAGGTGACCCAGCCGATGATCGTCAGGCTGGAACGCGTGACGTATCCGAGCGCAACCGCGGCGACATTGCCGATCGTGCCCATATGCGCCTTGATGTTGGCGACAATGCTTTCGACATTGAATGTGGTGGGCGACAGATGCAGATGCTCTTCCAGCCACGGCAGCATCGCGTTCTGGATCCAGGCGCCATAGCCCGGCAGCGCGGAAATCAGATGGACGACCTGGCGTTGGATCAGCGGGATCAGCAGCACTAGCGCGCCGGCCAGGACCAACACCATCACCATGAAAACGATGCTGGTCGCGAGCGTGCGGTTGCAGTGCCAGCGTTCCAGCCGGTCGGCCAGCGGATCGCCCAGATACGCCAACATCGCGGCGATCACGAACGGCGTCAGCACCGGCCGCAGCAGCCACAGCAGGCCGCCGATCACCAGCGCGATCACCAGCCATTGCCAGCGGCGTGCGACGGCATTCGTGGTGGTCATTGTCCGTTCCTCGCACGAAGCGCGTCGCGCGCACGCAAACCCCAGCGCACGATGTAATCGGCGCCGCTGATCACCGTCAACACCGCGACGATCCAGCCGTACGGATGCGGCGACCAGCGCCAGCCGAAGCACGCAGAACCGAGCACAAGCAATACAAACAGGATTTGCGCCAATGTGGTCGCCTTGGACCAGAGGCTCGGTTGCGCCTCGAACCTGCCGATGATCGCTCGATACAGCAGCGCGCCGCTCACGATGATCAGGTCGCGCGCTACGACCAGCCACGCCAGCGCGAAAGCGATGCGCCCGACGTGCGCCAGCGCGAGATACACGCCGACCAGCATCAATTTGTCCGCGATTGCATCCAGCACCGCGCCAAGTCGGCTGCGCCATCCGAAGCGGCGTGCCAGGAATCCGTCCACGCCATCGGACAAGCCCGCCACCGCACCGGTGATCAGCGCCGCGGCGAAGCGTTGCTGCAACACCATCACGATCAGCGGCACTACCAGTGCGATGCGCAGGCAGGTGATCGCGTTCGGCAGGTGCCGCAGCGACGAGGCGGGAAGCTTGTGGCTCACGGGCGCGACGGGTCTCTCGCCGGTTTCAGCGCGACCAGTGCAACGAAGCATCCGCTCCGGGATGCGCCGGCGCGGCGCTGAAGTGTCCGCCGCCGGTCAGAGCGTTCAGCACGTCGGGCAATGGCGCGTTCCACGAGAGTTGCAGCAGCACGCCGTCGCCTTGCGCGGCGATCGGGGTCACGTTCTGCAACTGATCGGACTGGCGCAGGGTGGCGAGCAGCGTGGCGAAATCCTGCGCGCTGCCGAGGCCGTCCACCCACCACGTACCGCTGCCGCCCGCGGCGACCGGCGCGCCCGCAGAACCCGCGGCCGCGGGCGCATTCGCGGCCGCGGTTGCGGAGGCGCCCATCTGCTGCAGCAGGTGCTGGATCGAACCCGGATCGAAATCCACCTGCAACTGCAGTCCGCCGCCCGATGCACGCTGATACCTGAAGTTGCGGACATAACCTGTCGCCTGCGCCAGCACGTCCGCCGTGGGCGTGGTGTTCGGCGCCAGGCCGCTCAACACCTGCGTGAACGCGGCGGCGATTGCCTTGTCGCGCGCGGCATCGGTGGTGTCGGCCACCGGTACCGTGGCCGAGTAGCCGCCGGCGGGCGCGGAATCGTCTGCGTGCGCGTGCATGACGAACAGCAGCGAAAACGCGAGCAGCGCAGCGGCGAGAAAACGCGACATGATCGAGCCCTTCCCTTGCACCCGCGACAAGTCTGCCCAATCCACGTGAGCGCGTCTATCATTGTCGGCCTTTGCCGCGCCACATCCGGGTCCCATGTCCGACAAGCAACCGCTCACCTATCGCGCCGCCGGCGTGGACATCGACGCCGGCAATGAAATCGTTGAGCGCATCAAGCCGCTGGTGAGACGCAGCTTCCGACGGGAAGTGATGGGCGGGCTGGGCGGTTTCGGCGCGCTGTTCGATCTGTCGAACAAGTACCGCGAGCCGGTGCTGGTGTCCGGCACCGACGGCGTGGGCACCAAGCTGAAACTGGCGCAGCAGTTGAACCGCCACGACACGATCGGCATCGACCTGGTCGGCATGTGCGTGAACGACGTGCTGGTGCAGGGCGCCGAGCCGCTGTTCTTCCTCGATTACTTCGCCACCGGCAAGCTCGACGTCGACACGACGGTTGCGGTGATCGGCGGCATCGCACGCGGTTGCGAACTCGCCGGCTGCGCGCTGATCGGCGGCGAAACCGCCGAGATGCCGGACATGTATCCGGCCGGCGAATACGACCTCGCCGGCTTCTGCGTCGGCGCGGTGGAGAAATCCGCGCTGATCGATGGATCGAAAATCCGCGCGGGCGATGTGATCCTCGGCGTCGCATCTTCGGGCCCGCATTCCAATGGCTATTCGCTGATCCGCAGGATCGTCGAGCGCGCGGGTTCGCCGTTCGATCTGGACATCGGTGGCGTGAAACTCGCCGACGCGCTGATGGCGCCGACCACGATTTACGTCAAGCCGATTTTGGAGTTGCTGAAAGGATCTCCGCGCGACGATTCCCCGGTCCCCGGTCCCCGGTCCCCGGTCCCATCGGTACACGGCATGGCGCACATCACCGGCGGCGGCTTGACCGAAAACATCGTCCGCGTCGTGCCGGACGGATTGGATCTGGCGCTCGATTCATCCACATGGAAACTGCCGCCGGTGTTCGACTGGTTGCAGCGCGAAGGCAGCGTGCCGAACGATGAAATGTGGCGCACGTTCAACTGCGGCATCGGGTTTACCGTGATTCTCGATCGCAACGATGTGAACACCGCAGCGGCCGTCTTGTCGCAAGCGGGTTTGCAGAGCTGGACAATCGGTGAAGTTGTTGCGGGTGGAGCTGGCGACAAACGCGTGCAGATTGTCTGAGAAGCTCAAAGACATGGCCGCGAACAACATCATCGTCATTCCGGGGCCGTTTCCCGATTTGATCGGGAAACGGAACCCGGAATCCAATGTCTCTGCTTTTCTGACCTGCAAGAGCAAAGTCACTGGATTACAAAGTCCGTCCATGGACTTTGCCCTGCGGGCCAACCTTCGGTTGTTCAAATTCGTTCCAGACGAATTTGTCCCGCTTGCGCGGGAATGACGATATGTCTATTACAGACATTTCTCTCCCGGTTGCGGTCCTCGCCTCCGGCCGCGGCAGCAATCTGGCCGCGCTGATCGACGCGAAAGAAGCCGGCAAGTTGCCGGTCGAAATCGTGCTGGTGGCGAGCGACAAGGCCGAAGCGCCTGCGCTGCGCAACGCCGAAGCACACGGCATCCCGACTTTCGCGTTGAATCCCAAACCCTTTGCGACGCGGCGCGAATTCGATGAAGCGCTGTTCGCACGTGTCGCCGAAAGCGATGCCAAGCTGGTCGTGCTGGCAGGCTTCATGCGCATCGTCGATGCAAGCGTCGTCGAGCGATGGCGAGGCCGCATCATCAACATCCACCCTTCGTTGCTGCCGAAATATCGCGGCCTGCACACCCATCGGCGCGCGATCGCCGCCAAAGATGCGGAGCACGGCGCCAGCGTGCACTTCGTCACCGCGGAGCTGGATGGCGGCCCGGTGATCGCGCAGGCGCGCATTCCGATCCACCCCCATGACGACGAAGAAACACTGGCCGCCCGCTTGCTGCATCAGGAACACCGCCTGCTCGTCGCCTGCGTGGACGCGATCGCGCGCGGGCGCGTCGTACTGCGCGGCGGCGTCGTGCATTGCGATGGCGACGCACTGCGAGAACCGCTTTGCCTCGATCCGGACGGGACCCTGCGCGCGGCGTGAGGCTGGGTTCAGCGAAACGGCGCCACAGTCAGATGCTCGTATCGCAGTTCGCCGGAAAGATCATGAAGCCGCCTCGCCTTTTCTCCGCCGCCGCGTTGCTGCTGTTCGCTGGCGCCGCGTTCGCCGCGCCGCTGCCCGCCTTCACCGCGCGCTACCAGTTGCTGAAGGACGGTTCGCCGATCGGCGAGGCCACCATGACCTTGCAACCCGCGGGCAAGGACACGTGGACGTTCACCACCGCCAGCAAAGGCACAGAGGGATTGGCCGCGCTGATGAGCGCCAATATCCAGGAGACTTCCACCTTCCGCTGGAAAGGCCCGTCGCCCGAAGGCCTGAGCTACGACTACACGATGGACGCGGCGATCAAGCACAAGGAACGCCACGTGCGCTTCGACTGGTCCGCCAACACCATCAGTGTGGACGACAAGGGCCAGCATCGGTTCGCCGCGCAACCGGGTACGATGGAACGTCACACTGCGATCTTGGCGATCGCTGCCGGATTGCGCGACGGCAAACACGAATTCGATCTGCCGGTCGCGGTGCGAGATCACATCGAGACACAGCATTACGCCGCGCAAGGCAAGCAGCAGATCGCCGTGCCGGCAGGCGAGTTCGACGCCATGCACGTGGTGCGCACCGACGGCGGCGGCTTCGAAGCCTGGTTCGCACCGAAATATCCGGTGCCGGTGCAGGTCGCGCAGAACGACGGCGGCGAGCTGATGATGAAACTCGAGAGTTACTCGCCACGGTAAGCGTTCAACTCGGCAGGCGCCGAATCTTCGCCCCCAGCGCGCCGAGCTTTTCCTCGATGCACTCGTAACCGCGGTCGATGTGGTAGATGCGGTCGACGGTGGTGTCGCCCTGCGCAACCAGACCGGCCAGCACCAGCGACGCGGAAGCGCGCAGGTCGGTCGCCATCAGCGGCGCACCGGACATCTCGTCCACACCGCGAATCACCGCGGTGTTGCTTTCCAGGCGAATATCGGCGCCGAGCCGCTGCAATTCCTGCACATGCATGAAGCGGTTTTCGAACACGGTTTCGGTGATCACGCCCGTGCCCTCGGCCACGCAATTCAGCGCGGTGAATTGCGCCTGCATGTCGGTCGGAAACGCAGGATACGGCGCGGTCACCACGTCCACGGCTTTCGGCCGGTTGCCGCGCATGTCGAGTTCGATCGACTCGCCGTTGGTGTTGATGTGCGCACCGGCGTCCTCGAGTTTTGCCAGCACCGCATCCAGCGTGTCGGGGCGCGCGCGCTTGGCCAGCACGCGTCCGCCGGTGATCGCGCCGGCGACCAGAAACGTGCCGGTTTCGATGCGGTCGGGAAGCACCTCGTAATCGGCGCCGTGCAGGCGGTCCACGCCTTCGATCACCATCGTGGCCGAACCGGCACCGTCGATCTTCGCGCCCATCGCGATCAGACAATTGGCCAGATCCACGACTTCCGGCTCCTGCGCGGCGTTCTCGATCACCGTGGTGCCGGAAGCGAGCGCGGCCGCCATCATGATGTTCTCGGTCCCGGTAACGGTGACCACGTCCATCGCGATGCGAGCGCCCTTCAGGCGTTTCGCGCGCGCCTTGATGTAGCCGTTCTCGACCGTGATGTCGGCGCCGAGAGCCTGCAATCCCTTGATGTGCTGATCGACCGGGCGCGAGCCGATTGCGCAGCCGCCCGGCAGCGAAACTTCCGCCTGGCCATAGCGCGCGACCAGCGGCCCCAGCACCACGATCGAGGCGCGCATCGTCTTCACCAGCTCGTACGGCGCGAAATACCGCTCCGTCGATCGCGGATCGACGTGTATTTTCATGCGCTCGTCCACCACCAGTTGCGCGCCCATCTGGCCGAGCAGCTCCATCGTGGTGGTGACGTCGTGCAAATGCGGCACGTTGCCGATCGTCACCGGCTCGTCGGCGAGCAGGCACGCGGCCAGAATCGGCAGCACCGCGTTCTTGGCGCCGGAGATCCAGACCTCGCCGTTGAGGGGGGTGCCGCCGCTGATGACGATTTTGGCCATTAGAAAAGCGGGAACAGGGAACAGGGAACAGGAAACCGAACAGCGGTTCGGTGATCCGGAAAAGTGATGAATGAGAAGAGACTCATTCCCCGTTCCCCGTTCCCCGTTCCCCGCTTTCTTCCGGCGTCACCGTCTTCAACGCCAGCGCGTGGATTTCGCCGCCCATCCTTTCTCCCAGGGTGGCGTACACCATGCGATGACGTGCCAGGGTCGGCTTGCCGGCAAACGCGGCAGCCGTGACGCGTGCCTCGAAATGCACGCCGTCCGCGCCGTAAACCTGCGCGCTTGCGCCGGGCAGGCCTTGTTCGATCAGTTGCTTGAGGGTTTGGGCGTCCATGAAAGCGCCTGGAAAGCGATGACGGGCAATCTGCCTGAACTGCGCTTCGCCGTTGTCAGCCTGTGGACGGCTCGCGCGTTGGAACACGTTAGAATGCGAACCGGGCATCTTAATGGAAAATCCATGGCACTCACACGCCGGGGAGCGCCATGCCCTTCAAAACAACACGGACCAGACAACAATGAACGCCTTGACCGCCGGAGTCTCCGCCGACGTGCGTCCCCATCCCGCCAGCGACACACTCGCGCGCAGCGCGCATACGGTGATCGCCACCGAAACCGCTGCGATCCGCGCGTTGGAATCGCGCATCGATGGCGAGTTCGTGCGCGCCTGCCGGCTGATCCTGGATTGCGATGGCCGCGTTGTGGTCACCGGCATGGGCAAGTCCGGCCACATTGCGCGAAAGATCGCCGCCACGCTCGCATCCACCGGCACGCCCGCGTTCTTCGTGCATCCGGGCGAAGCCAGTCATGGCGACCTCGGCATGATCACGCGCGAAGATGTGGTGCTGGCGCTGTCCTATTCCGGTGAAACCGACGAGCTGCTGACGATCCTGCCGCTGATCAAACGGCAAGGCATTCCGCTGATCGCGATGACGGGCCGTCCGGAATCTTCGCTCGCGCGCTCCTGCGACGTGCATCTGGATGTCAGCGTCTCCGCCGAAGCCTGTCCGCTCGGTTTGGCGCCCACCGCCAGCACCACCGCAGCGCTGGTGATGGGCGACGCGCTGGCGATCGCGTTGCTGGAAGCGCATGGTTTCACCGCCGAGGATTTCGCGCTGTCGCATCCGGCGGGCACGCTGGGCCGCCGCCTGCTGCTGCGCATCGAGGACGTAATGCACACGGGCGACAAGATTCCGAAGGTGGACGAGAACGCCACGCTGACCGAAGCGCTGATGGAAATGTCGCGCAAGGGCCTGGGCATGACCGGCATCGTCGACAAGGATCAGAAGCTGCTCGGCGTGTTCACCGACGGCGACCTGCGCCGCGCGCTGGACGACGACGGCGTCGACATGCGCGGCGCGCCGGTTTCGCAACTGATGACGCGCACGCCCAAGACCATCGGACCGGACAAGCTGGCCGCCGAAGCCGCGCAGTTGATGGATACCTACAAGATCCACGCGCTGCTGGTGGTGGACGACGGCGACCGCGTGGTCGGCGCGTTGAACATCCATGATCTGATGCGCGCAAGGGTGGTTTGAGAATCGAGCAGCGGGAACGGGGAACAGGGAACAGGGAAGAGGGATCAATACGACGTTCCCTGCGCTCTTGTTCCCCGATCCCCGTTCCTTGTTCCCGCTTTTCATTTTTCTGATGCCCTACCTCACCAACATCCCGCCTGAAATCCTCGCTCGCGCCGCGAAGATCAAACTCGTCGCCTTCGATGTGGACGGTACGCTCACTGACGGCCGCCTGCTGTACGGCGAGGACGGCCACGAACTGAAGGCATTCAACGTGCAGGATGGCCACGGCCTGAAGCGGCTGATGGCGCACGGCGTGGACGTGGCTTTCGTCAGCGCGCGCATCAGCCACGTGGTGGCATTGCGCGCGGAGGAACTGGGCATCGATCACGTCTATCAGGGCCAGTTCGACAAGCGCGCCTGCCTCAATGATCTGCTGCATGGTGCACATTTGCCGCCGGAACACGCTGCATTCGTGGGCGACGATCTAACCGATCTCGCGCCGATGCGCGTTGCCGGCTTTGCGGTCGCGGTGGCGAACGCCCATCCATGGGTAATCGAACGCGCGCACTGGTGCACCACCTTGAAAGGCGGCCGCGGTGCGGCGCGGGAATTGTGCGATCTGATCCTGCTGGCACAGGGCAAGGTCGAAGAAGAACTGGAACACTGGTCCTGATCGTGGATCGCCGCAGTCTTGCTCTTGCGGTTGTACTCGCGCTGGCCGCCGTCGGCACCTGGCTGCTGATCCAGTGGCTGAAGCCGCCCCCGAAACCCAACGAGATGGTCGGGCCGCCGCGTTCCAGCTACACGCTCAACGATTTCACGCTGGATGCGCTGGGCGAGGACGGCACGCCCTCCTTCCGTCTGGTGGCGCCCTACCTCGCGCGCCGCGAAGGCGACGACTCGCTGTACGTCAACGCGCCGATCTACACGATCTACGCCACCGACAACGCCGACTGGCACGGCACGTCGCAATATGCCTGGGTCAGCTCGGACAACTCGCTGGTGAAGCTGATCGGAAAGGTGGACATGCACCGGCCGGCGGTCGGCCAGGTCAAAGCCGCCGAAGTGCACACAGCGGATGCGACCGTGTGGACCAAGGACAAGAAAATGGCCTCGGACGCGCCCAGCGTGATTCAGCAGACCGGCTCTATACTGCGCGGCGTCGGCATGCGAGCCGACATGAATACCCACACGCTGGAGTTGCTCGCCGATGTGCACGCCACGCTCTTGCCGCAATCGCGGAAGCACTGATTTGCGCAGGCTGATGCTCGCGGTCGCTTTCTCGGGAGCGTTGGCTTTCGCCAGCGCGCAAGCCAAACAGTCCGACAGCGATCAACCCGTGCTGGTCAACGCTTCTCATTCGGTCATGAGCCAGGACAACGGCATCATCACCTTGACCGGCAACGTGAATATCGATCAGGGCACGATGCATCTGGACGGCGACAAGGCGGTCGGCAATTTCGATCAGGACAACAAGCTCGAACATGCGGTGCTGACCGGTACGCCCGCGCACATGCGCCAACAGATGGACGACGGCAGTATGGTGCACGGACAGGCGGCCACGATCGATTACACCGTGTCGAACAATACCGTGGTGCTGACCGGCAACGCGGTGGTGGTGCACGAAGGCCAGGGCGAATTCCACGGCGCGAAGCTCACCTACAACACCGATAGCGGTCAGATCAACGGCGAAGGCGGAGCCGGCGGGCAGGTGCACATGATCCTGCAGCCGCAGAAGAAAGCGGCGCCGGCGAAGAAACCCGCCGCCGCATCATCGGCAGCGACGGCCCCGGCGCAACCTACGACCGGCGCACCGGCCAAACCGGCGAGCACGGCGCCGGCGCTCGATTTGTCCTTGCATCCCGCCACCGCAAGCTCTACACGCTGATGCTCGCCGCACGTGGTCTGCAAAAGCGCTTTCGCGCGCGCCAGGTGGTGCACGACTTCGCCTTCGAAATCAAACAGGGCGAAGTGGTCGGGCTGCTCGGCCCCAACGGCGCGGGAAAAACGACCTGCTTCTACATGGTGGTCGGACTGATCGAAGCGGACGGCGGGCGCATCACGCTCGATGGCCAGGACATCACCGGCTTGCCGATGCACGCGCGCGCACGGCTCGGCATCGGCTACCTGCCGCAGGAACCTTCGGTATTCCGCAGGCTGTCCGTCGCGGAAAACGTGCTGGCGGTGCTGGAGTTGCGCAAGGATCTGGATGCGGACCAGCGACAACGCGAGCTGGAATCGCTGCTGGACGAATTGAAGGTCGCACACATCGCCGGGCAGAAAGGCATCAGCCTCTCCGGCGGCGAGCGGCGGCGCGTGGAAATCGCGCGCGCGCTGGCGGCGAACCCGCGTTTCATGCTGCTGGACGAGCCGTTCGCCGGCGTCGATCCCATTTCCGTCGGCGAAATCCAGCGCATCGTGCGGCACCTGCGCGACCGCGGCATCGGCGTGCTGCTGACCGACCACAACGTGCGCGAGGCGCTCGGAATCTGCGAGCACGCCTACATTTTGAACGAGGGCAAGGTGCTGGCGCGCGGCACGCCCGCGGAAATTCTGGCGCACGAACAGGTGCGCGAGGTGTATTTGGGGCACGAGTTCCGGATGTGATTAATCGGGACTCGGGACTCGGAACTCGGAACTCGGAAAGAGCTAAATACTTTCGTCATTCCGGACGCGGCGAAGCCGCGATCCGGACAAATTCGTCTGGAACGAATTTGGACAACCGAAGGTTGGCCCGAAGGGCAAAGTCCATGGATGGACTTTGCAATCTGCGCCTGCAGTGCATGCAGAACTGCCATCCATGGCCAAGAGCTCCGTGGTTCCGTTCGCTGCGCGAACGGCCCCGGAATGACGAAAAAGCTCGAGTAGCGCTCGATTCGAGAACTATCTGTTCACACCGGGTCGCGTTAGGATGCAAAATCCGCACCGACCACGGCCCGATCCCCAGAGATGAAGCCCGGCATCCAGCTCCGCCTCCATCAGCAACTCGCGCTGACCCCGCAGTTGCAGCAGGCTATCCGCCTGTTGCAATTGTCCCAGGTCGAGCTGGAGACCGAGCTGCGCGAGCTGGCCGAAACCAATCCGCTGCTGGAAATCGAAAGCCCGGACGAACGCGGCGAGGCGGAGAACGGCGAAGCCGACACGGCCGACAGCGACTCCGGCGAGGAAACGGCACCCGAGCCCGAAGTCGAATACGACGCCGACTCCTGGGACGAACACACGCCCGGCAGCGGAATGGAAATGCCGAGCGGGCCGCATGCCGACGACGACGATGTGCCCGAACACCAGGATGCTGCGGTCGAAGGCCTGCGCGAGCACCTGATGTGGCAATTGAACCTTGCGCGTTTCACCGACCGCGATCGCATCATCGCCACCGCGATCATCGATGCGATCGATCCGGACGGCTACCTGCGCGAAGGCCTGGAATCGGTGCAGGCGGCGGTAGCCAGTTTGAGTCCCGCGCCGCAACTGCAGGAAATCGAAGCGGTGCGTCACCGCGTGCAGCGCTTCGAACCGACCGGCGTCGCCAGCCTGGACCTGCGCGACTGTCTCGCCGTGCAGGTGCAACAACTCGATGAGCACACCGAAGCGCGCGAGCTGGCGCTGCGCATCGTCGCCGGCGAGCTGGAACTGCTCGCCAAGCGCGATTTCCAGAAACTGGCGCGCAAGCTGGATGCCAATCCGGAAGACGTGGTAGCCGCGGCCACGCTGATCCGCGGGCTCGATCCGCGTCCGGGCAGCGCGTTCGATCCGGCCCCGACCGAATACATCGCGCCCGATGCCTACGCGCTGAAAGTGGATGGCCGCTGGCGCGTGTCGCTGTCGCCCAATTGCCAGCCGAGACTTGCCATCAACAAGCATTACTGCGATCTGATCGCGCGCGCGCGCCGAAACGACGCGGCCTATCTACGCGGCCAGTTGCAGGAGGCGCGGTGGCTGATGAAGAGCCTGAAGGCGCGTGCGGACACGCTGTTCAAGGTCGCGCAGGCGATCGTGCGCACGCAGAGCGCGTTCCTCGATTACGGGCCGGAGGCGATGAAACCGCTGGTGCTGCGCGAGGTCGCCGATGAACTCGGGATGCACGAATCGACGATTTCGCGCGTTACCACGCGCAAGTACCTGCACACGCCGCGCGGCACGTTCGAATTCAAGCATTTCTTTTCCAGCGGAGTGGCCACCGACGATGGCGGCTCGGCATCGGCCACCGCGATCCAGGCGATGATCCGCAAACTGGTTGCCGAGGAAGACCCGCGCAAACCGCTGTCGGATCAGGGCCTCACCACGGAACTGAACAAGCGCGGCATCCAGGTCGCGCGCCGCACCG
>DAIOUL010000017.1:0-39344 GCA_036759545.1 Rhodanobacteraceae bacterium | reverse complement strand
CAAGCCGTTTGCTGCGGAGCCCGCCATGTCCCGCGCTCGTTCGCTTCAGATCAAAATTCTCCCGGCCGCACTTGCTGCGGCCCTCGTCGTGCTGGGTTCGGCCACCGTCGCCGGCGCGCAGTCTTACGATCCAGGTTCTCCCTCCGATCAAAGCGCGCCGCAATACGAAGATGCGCAGACCGATCCTTCCAGCCGCGTCGCGCGGCTCGCTTATTTGTCCGGCGACGTCGAGTTCGCGCCGGCCGGCGAAAACGACTTCGGCACCGCCGACGTCAATCGCCCCTTGACCACTGGCGACCGTCTGCTGACCGGCGACGATGGCCGCGCCGCACTGGAACTCGGCGGCGCCGCGCTGCGCATCGACCACGGCAGCGCCTTCAATTTCCTGGATCTCAATGACGACACCGCGCAGGTCGAGCTGTCGCAGGGCACGCTGAACCTGCGCGTGCGCGACGTGGGGCAGAACCAGACCTACGAAATCGACACACCGACCGTCGCTTTCGTCGCCAATCAACCCGGCGCGTATCGCGTGGATGTCGCACCCGACGGCAACGGCGCGATGGTGACGGTGTTCGACGGCGCGGGCACCGTATATGGCGAGAACGGCGCCAGCCGTGCCGTGGATGCCGGCCAGTCGTACCGCTTCAATGATTCGGCACTCGCCGATGTGGAAGTGTCCGGTTTGCCGGAACAGGATGATTTCGACCGCTGGGCCGAAGCGCGCGACAACCGCTGGGAAAACTCCGAATCGCGCCGCTACGTGTCGCCCGAAGTGGTCGGCTACGACGATCTGGACGACTACGGCGCCTGGAATGACACGCCCGAGTACGGCGAAGTGTGGTATCCGACCCAGGTTTCCGCGGATTGGGCACCGTACCGCGACGGCCACTGGGCCTGGATCGACCCCTGGGGCTGGACCTGGGTGGACGATGCGCCTTGGGGCTTCGCGCCCTTCCACTACGGCCGCTGGGTGTACGTCGGAAACCGTTGGGGCTGGTGCCCGGGCCCGCGCCAATATCGTCCGGTCTACGCGCCGGCACTGGTGGCCTTCGTCGGCGGATCGGGATTCTCGGTATCGATCAGCATCGGCGGCGGCGGGCCGGTCGGCTGGTTCCCGCTGGGGCCGCGCGATGTGTACGTGCCGTGGTATCGCGCTTCGCGCAACTACTTCACCAACGTCAACGTCACCAACATCCGCAACGTCTACGTCAACAAGACGGTGATCAACAACTACTACGGCAGCTACGCGGCGCAGCGTCCCATGAACGAGGCGCGCTATGCGTACCGCACTGACCCGCGCGCGTTCACGGCGGTGCCGCGCAATGTGTTCACCAGCGCCAAACCGGTGCGCAATGCCGTTTTGCATGTACCGCCGCGCGCGCTCGCACAGGCGCAGGTAACCCCCGCTGTGCACATCGCGCCGACCAAGGCCAGCCTCGCCATCCGGCCGCCGGCGCGGCCAATCGCCACACCGGCGAAAGCATTTGATCGCACGGTGATCGCGAAACACGCGCCACCGCCGCGGCCCGTGCCGTTCGCCGCGCGCGAGCGTGTGATCGCCAAGCAGGGCGGCACCCCGATTCCGGTCGCGCAATTGCGGCAGATGCGTCAGCAGCAAGCGGCATCGAAACCGCAGCCGCAACGCGTGCAGGTCGTCACCGCCAAACCGCAAGCCGCAAAGTCTTTGCCGCCGATGAAACACGTGCAGCAATTGTCACCACGCGCGCTCGAGCATGCACCGGTGGCACAGTCGCCGGGCCGCGCTCCGGTTCGTGCACCGGAACAAGGGACGCGCAACAACCCGCCGGGTCAGGCGCGTATCAGCCCGATCCAAGCGCCCGTGCATCCGTCCAATGGCGCGGCTCCGCCTCCGCGCGCGGCGCCGTTGCGTCCGGGCGAGCTGCCTTCGGCGCGTTTTGCGCATCCCGAGCGCAACGCACCTTCCGCGTCGGAGCGCAACGCGGCCCAACAAGCGCAGCAGCAAGCGAGCCAGCAGCAGGAGCAAGCCCGGCAGCACACCGTGCAGGCGCAGCAGGCCCAGCAGCGTGCGCAAAGTGCCCGCGAACAGTCGCAGTTGCAGGCGCAACAAACCCGCCAGCACGCGGTCCAGGCGCAACAGGCCCAACAAGAGGCCGACCAAGCGCGCATGCAGCAGCAGCAGGCGCAGCAACGCGAAGCGCAGGCGCGGCAGCGCGATCAGCAGATGCGGGCACAGCAGGAGCAGCAGCAAGCCCGGCAGGAGCAACAACGCGCCGAGCAGGCACGTCAGCAACAACAGGCGCAGCAACGCGAAGCGCAGGCGCGGCAGCGCGACCAGCAGATGCGGGCACAGCAGGAGCAGCAGCAAGCGCGGCAGGAGCAACAGCGCGCTGAGCAGGCACGTCAGCAACAACAGGCGCAGCAACGCGCGCAACAGGAACAGCAGCGCGCCCAGCAGGAGCAGCAACGTGCGCAGGCGCAACAGCAACGCGCCGAACAAGCCCGCATGCAACAGGAGCAGGCACGCCAGCAGCAGATGATGCAGCAACGCGAGGCACAGCAGCGCGCGATGCAGGCCCAACAGGCCCAGCAGCGGGCCGAACAGATGCGCGCCCAGCAGCATCAGCAGCACGCAGCACCACCGCCGCCGCCGCAGTCGAATCAACCGCCCCCGAAGAAGAAGGATCACGACAATCAGGACAACGGCCACTGACTCCGATCGATCCGCAAACACCCGCGAGCCTGTCTCGCGGGTGTTTGCTTTTGTGACGCGTCGCGCGCGCTAAAATGGTTGGATGCAGATCCTCTTGAACGGCATACTGCGCGAGTGCGCGCAAGGCACCACCATCGCGGGTCTTCTGGAAGAATCCGGTCACGGCGGCAACCGTGTGGCGGTCGAAGTGAATCGTGAAATCGTGCCGCGCAGTCTGCATGTGAAGTATGTGCTGAATGAAGGTGATCGCGTGGAGATCATTCAAGCGGTAGGTGGAGGATGAACGCGCTGCCGCAAACATCCACGCACGAAGCGATCGACGATCCGCTCATCGTCGCCGGCCGCGCGTATTCCTCGCGCCTGCTGACCGGTACCGGCAAATACAAGGATCTGGATGAGACGCGCCGCGCGACGCACGCCGCGGGCGCGCAGATCGTCACCGTGGCGATCCGCCGCACCAACATCGGCCAGAACAAGGATGAGCCGAACCTGCTCGAGGTGCTGCCACCCGGCGAATACACGATTCTGCCCAATACCGCCGGTTGCTACACCGCGGAAGACGCGCTGCGCACCTGCCGCCTCGCGCGCGAGCTGCTGGACGGCCATTCGCTGGTCAAGCTTGAAGTGCTGGGCGACCAGAAAACGCTGTTTCCGGATATCGTGCAGACCCTGAAAGCCGCCGAAGAACTGGTGGCGGAAAAATTCGAGGTAATGGTTTACACGTCCGACGATCCGATCCTCGCCAAGCGCCTGGAAGAAATCGGCTGCGTCGCGGTGATGCCGCTGGCCGCGCCGATCGGTTCGGGTCTCGGCATCCAGAACAAATACAACCTGATGGAGATCGTCGAGAATGCGCGCGTGCCGATCATCGTCGACGCGGGCGTGGGTACGGCATCGGATGCCGCGATCGCGATGGAGCTGGGCTGCGATGGCGTGCTGATGAACACCGCGATCGCCGGTGCGCGCGATCCGGTACGCATGGCGCACGCGATGAAGCTGGCGGTGGAAGCCGGACGTGCCGCGTTCCTCGCCGGGCGCATTCCGCGCAAGCGCTACGCTTCGGCGTCGAGTCCGTTGGACGGCACGATTGAGTGAGGAAGAAAAACACCTGCGGCGCATCCGCAGTTTCGTCCTGCGCGAAGGCCGTACAACCCCCGCCCAGCAACGCGCATTCGAACGGCACTGGCCTCGCTTCGGCATCGACTACCAAGGCACACCACGCGATCTCGACGCGCTGTTCGGCAGACACGCGCCGCGCGTGCTGGAAATCGGTTTCGGCAACGGCGAAGCGTTGGCTTGGGCCAGCGAGCACGATGCGGACCGCGATTACCTCGGCATCGAAGTGCATCGCCCCGGGGTGGGCCGGTTGATGAATGCGCTGGCCACACGCGAAGCGCGCAACGTCCGCATCTGGAATCACGACGCGGTCGAGGTGCTCGAGCACGAAATCCCGCCGGCCTCGCTCGACGAGGTGCGTATCTGGTTTCCCGATCCGTGGCACAAGAAGCGCCATCACAAGCGCCGGCTGATTCAGTCCGGATTCGTCCGGTTGCTCGGCAACCGTGTCAAACTCGGCGCGCTCTTGCATTTGGCGACCGACTGGGCCGACTATGCCGAGCAAATGCGGGAGGTGCTGGATGCGGATCCGGCCTGGCGCAACAGGGGCGATGGCTATGCACAACGTCCGCCGTGGCGGATCGAAACGCGTTTCGAGCAACGCGGTCAGCGCCTGGGCCATGGCGTCTTCGATCTGCTCTACGACCGCGTGTGAGCCTGCGCGCAAGCTTTCGTGTGCAACGGCGTTCGCCGACGCGCCCGCTTCATCCTTCATGAGCTGATTTGAATACGCGATGGAGCTGACCCTCACCCCCGACATGATCCTGGTGCTCGGGCTGGTCGGCTTCACCATCGCGATGCTGGTGCTGGAATGGGTGCGCGCCGACGTGCTGGCGGTGCTGATCGTGGTGGTGATCGGCATCACCGGGCTGTTGCCGCTGGATCAATTGTTCGAGGGCTTCGCCGGCAACGCCGTGATCTCGCTGATCGCGGTGATGATCATGGGCGCGGGCCTGGATCGCACCGGCGTGTTGAACAAGGCCGCCTCCTTCATCTTGCGCGTATCCGGTGGCGTGGAATCGCGTCTGTCGATGGCGGTCAACACGATGGCCGGCGGCTTGTCGTCGATCATCCAGAGCCAGGCGCTTTCAGCCCTGTTGCTGCCGGTGGTCAGCCGCGTGTCGGCGCGCACCGGCGTGCCGCTGCGGCGCATGTTGCTGCCGATGGCCTTCATGATCCTCGCCGGCACCAACACCACGCTGATTTCCAATTCGCCGCTGATCCTGCTCAATGACCTGATCGCCAGCGCGGACCGCAATCTGCCGCCCGGCGCGCAGACGATCGAGCCGTTCGGCCTGTTCGCGGTAACGCCGGTCGGATTGTTGCTGCTGTTCGCGGGTTTGGGCTTCTTCGCGCTGTTCACGCGCAAGCTGTTGCCGGACACCGAAGCCGAGCAACCCAAGGTGACGCCAGGACGCACCGAAAGTTACTTCGCGCAGACCTACGGCCTCGAAGGCGAAGTGGTGGAACTCACCGTTACCGCGGAAAGCCCACTGGTGGGCATGAGCGTCAGTGAAGCGGAGTCATTGACCGGCGCTCCGCCGATCCTGGCGATCAAGAACGGCAATGAATCGCGGCTTGCGCCACCGGGCGATCAACTGATCTGGGTCGGCACGGTGCTCGGCGTACTGGGACCGCGCGCGCAAGTGGGCGAATTCGCGCAGGCGCAGCACTGCCGCGTCACCGGCCGGATGCGTGCGCTGGCTGACATGTTCAATCCGACTCGCGCGGGAATTTCCGAAGCGGTGATCCCGCCCTCTTCGCGTTTCATCAAGCAGGAAGTGGGCGCGCTGCGGCTGCGCAAGCGCTACAACATTTCCGTGTTGGCGGTAAACCGCGGCGATCAGGTGTTCCGCGGCGAGGAGGTGCGCAAGACCGCGCTACGCGCCGGCGACACGCTGGTGCTGCACAGTTTCTGGCGCGACCTCGCGCTCGCCGCGGAAGACCGCGATCTCGTTCCCGTCACGGACATTCCTTCCGAGGAGCAGCGGCCCAGCAAGATCTGGCACGCGCTGGCGTTCTTCGCGCTGGCGATGGCGCTCGCTTTGTTCGCGGGTTTGCGGCTGTCCGTGGCGATGATGACCGGCGCGATCGGCATGCTGCTGACCGGCGTGCTGAACATGGACGAGGCGTACTCGGCGATCAACTGGCGCACGATCTTCATCACCGCGTGCCTGATTCCGCTCGGCTGGACGATGGATTCCACCGGCGCGGCGGCGTGGCTGGCGCAGGAGATCCTGCATCATTCCGGAGGGCTGCCGCAGTGGGTGTTGCAGGCGGGCGTGGCGATCCTGGCGCTGCTGTTCTCGCAGGTGATGTCCAACGTCGGCGCGACCGTGATGATGGTGCCAATGGCGATCAACATCGCGCTGGCATCGGGCGGAAATCCTGCGCTCTACGCGATGCTGGTGGCGATTTCGACCTCGAACACGTTCCTGATCCCGAGCGCCAGCCCGGTGCTGTTGATCGTGGCGGGCCCCGGCGGTTACCGCACCAAAGATTTCATGCGCGTGGGTTTGCCGCTGACGATCATCCTGCTGGTGCTGGCGCTGATCGGAGTGAATCTGCTGTTCAAGTTCCACGCGTGACCGCGCAGCACTGCAACCGTCGGTGGGACTCGGAGCACTGACTAATCGCTTTTGATCTGCCATCATCCGCGGCTTTCGCGCCAGGGATGGTCGCTGATCGAGGGGTTTGTTCTGCATGTCAAACGAATTCGCCATCCGGCGCCACGTCGGCGCGTGGGCGCTGTTGTTCACGGGGCTGGGCTCGATCATCGGATCGGGCTGGTTGTTCGGCGCCTGGCGCGCGGCACAACTGGCCGGCCCCGGCGCGATCTGGGCCTGGGTGATCGGCGCGGTCGTGATCCTGGTGATCGCGATCACCTACGCCGAACTCGGCGCGATGTTTCCCGAATCCGGCGGCATGGTGCGCTACGGCCATTACTCGCACGGCTCGCTGGTCGGATTCATCGCCGCATGGGCCAACTGGATCGCGATCGCCTCGGTGATCCCGGTGGAAGCCGAAGCCTCGGTGCAATACATGGCCTCGTGGAAATGGGCCTGGGCGCAGGATCTGTTTCATCGCGCACCCGGCGGCAAAGGCGAGCTGAGCCACACGGGCCTCGCCATCGCCGCAGCGCTGGTGATCGTGTATTTCCTGCTGAACTACTGGAGCGTGAAGCTGTTCGCCAAGACCAACGCGGCGATCACGTTTTATAAATTGATCGTGCCGGCGCTGACCGCGATAGTGCTGATGGCGACTTCGTTCCATCCGCAGAATTTCCACATCGGTGCGCACGGCGGCGCACACGCGATCAGCATTTCGGCGGTGCTGACCGCGGTCGCGATCAGCGGCATCGTTTTCAGCTTCAACGGATTCCAGAGCCCGGTGAATCTCGCCGGCGAAGCGCGCGATCCCGGCCGCAACGTGCCGTTCGCGGTGATCGGTTCGATCCTGCTGGCGACGGTCGTGTATCTGTTGTTGCAGGTCGCGTTCCTGGGCGCGGTCGATCCCGCGCAACTGGCGAGCGGCGGATGGGCATCGCTCAACTACAGTTCGCCGTTCGCGGAACTGGCGCTTGCGCTGAATCTCAACTGGCTGGCGCTGCTGCTGTATTCGGACGCTTTCATCAGCCCGAGCGGCACCGGCGCGACCTACACCGCGACTACCGCGCGCATGATCTACGGCATGGAACGCAACGGCACATTGCCCGCGGTGTTCGGCAAGGTGCATCCGCGCTGGGGCATTCCGCGGCCGGCGATGTGGTTGAACCTGGTGGTCGCCTTCATTTTCATGTTCTTCTTCCGCGGCTGGGCGACGCTGGCGGAAGTGATTTCCGTCGCGACGATCATTTCGTATCTCACCGGTCCGGTGAGCGTCGCCGTGCTACGCCGCACCGCGCCGGAACTTCGCCGGCCATTGCGCATTCCCGCACTGACGCTAGTGGCTGGCTGCGCCTTCGTGTTCTCGACCGAGCTGCTGTACTGGGCGCGCTGGCCGCGCACCGGCGAGATCATCCTGCTGATGGTGGTCGCGCTGCCGATCTGGTTCTACTACACGATCAAACGCGGACGTTTGCACTTTGGACAGCAAGTGCGCGGCGCGGCGTGGATGATCGCCTATCTGCCGGTGATCGCCGCGCTGTCGTGGATCGGCAGCGAAAAATTCGGCGGGATGGGCTGGATTCCGTTCGGCTGGGATCTGCTGGTGGTGGCGATCGCGGGCGTGATCTTCTTCGCGTGGGGCTTGGCCTGCGGCTGGCGCACGCCCGACGTGGAGCGCGCGGTCGCCGATCCCGCGGCGCTGTTGAAGGATTGATGCTCACACCGCGAGTGCGAGCGGCGCGGCGACCCGCTCGCGCAGCGCCAGCACGTCGGCCAGCAACGCCTGCGCGGTGACTTCCGGCCCGGCACCCGCGCCCTGGATCACCAGCGGCTGCGCGCGATAGCGGGCGGTGGTCAGCGCGAACAGATTGTCGCAACCGATCAGGCGCGCGGCAGGATGGGCCGCATCCACCTCGCACAGACCGACGCTGGCGTTGCCGTGCGCGTCGAGGCGCGCGAGGTAACGCAAAACTTTCCCTTTTTCTTGCGCCGAAGCGAGCCGCGCTGCGAGCGACGCATCCAGTTCGTGCGTCCGCGCACGGAACGTATCCGCATCCACTTCGCGCAAGTGCGGCGGCACCAGGTTTTCGATTTCGACCTCGTGCTCATCCAATGCGAAACCCGCCGCGCGCGCCAGGATCAGCAGTTTGCGCGCGACGTCGCTGCCTGCCAGATCCGCGCGCGGATCGGGCTCGGTGTAACCCCACGCGCGCGCTTCGGCGAGCAGCGCTTGAAACGGCCGCGCGCCGTCGTAATGGTTGAACAGCCATGACAGCGAACCCGAAAAAACGCCTTCCAGCGCGATCAGGCGATCGCCCGCGCCGCGCAACCTGCGCAGCGTCGACAACACGGGCAGGCCCGCGCCGACCGTGGCGGAATCGCCGTACGCGCTGTCGCCCCCGCGCGCGGCTTCTTGCACCGCTCGCCAGGACGCCAGCGTGCCGCCGATCGCAGGTTTGTTGGCCGTGACGATGTCGTAGCCGGCGCGCAGCCACTCGACGTGTTTCGCCGCGACCTGTGTGGACGCGGTGGCATCGATGATCGCGCGGCGGTCGCAGTCGAATGCATCCAGCGCGGCGAGTAGCGTCGCATCATCGCGAGGCTCGCCGTGCGTGTCCAGGCGCTCGCGGGCACCGGCGAGGCTCAGCCCGCTTTCCAGCGCATATTGCTTGCGCGAGTTGGCGACGCCCACCAGCGCGATGCCGGCGCGGTTGGCCGGACCGAGTTGCCGGAGCAACACGTTGCCCACCGCGCCGGTGCCCAGCAGCACCACGCCGATGCGCGATGAAAGGATTTTCGTCGAAGCATTCATTGCGCCACCTCGGTGGTTTCAGATTCGGAGACGATCGCCGCACGTTCCAACGCAGCACCGATGTCGGCGCAAAGGTCGTCCACATCTTCGATGCCGACCGACAGTCGCAGCAGCGCATCGGAAATACCCGCGACCTCGCGCGCTTCCGCGCTCATGGACGCGTGCGTCATGGTGGTCGGATGCGCGATCAGGCTTTCCACGCCGCCCAGCGATTCGGCCAACGTGACGTGCCGCAAGCCATCGAGAAACGCCCGCACCGCTGCTTCACCGCCGTGCAGTTCGAACGAAATCATCGCGCCGAACCCGGATTGCTGGCGCGCGGCGAGTACGTGGCCGGGGTGTTCCTGCAGGCCCGGCCAGTACACCCGCGCCACCGCGGGATGCGCCTGCAGCAGCGCGGCGATGGTTTCCGTGTTCTCCTGGTGCACGCGCAGCCGCGCGGAAAGCGTGCGCAAGCCGCGCAGGGTCAACCAACTATCGAACGGTGCTCCGGTGAGCCCCAGGCAATTGCCCCACCACTTCAATCGTTCTGCGATCGCTTCGTCTTTCGCGATCACGGCGCCTCCGACCACATCGCTGTGTCCGTTGATGTACTTGGTGGTCGAATGCACGACGATGTCGGCGCCCAGTTTCAAAGGCTGTTGCAGCACGGGCGAGAGAAAGGTGTTGTCCACCACGCACAGCGCGCCCGCCGCACGCGCAGCCTGCGCGACGTGGCGGATGTCCGTGATACGCAGCAGCGGATTGGACGGCGTTTCCACCCAGACCAGCGCGGGCTTCGAATCGAGCGCCGCACCGAGCGCCAACGGATCGGTGAAATCGGCGAAGCGCACGTCGAAACGATTCTTCCTCGCCCAAGCATCCAGCAAGCGCCAGGTGCCGCCGTAGCAATCGTGCGCGGCGACGATCGTGCTGCCTGCAGGAACCAGTTCCAGCACCAGCGCGACCGCGGACATGCCGCTGGAAGTCACCACGGCGCCGGCACCCTCTTCCAGTTCGCTCAAGGCCTCGGCCAGCAGATCGCGCGTGGGATTGCCGCTGCGCGTGTAGTCGTATGCACGCTTGCCGTTGAAGCCGGCGAAAGCGAAATTGCTGGAGAGATGCAGCGGCGGCGTGACGGCGCCGTGTGCGGGATCGCGATCGATGCCGGCGCGCACGGCGCGGGTACAGCGGGCGGGCTGCTGCGAGGGGAAACGGGACGATTGGCTCATTGCGATTCTCCGGCTCTTGCTGCATCCATGCGGCGGGCCGGAGTCTCGGCGCGGTGCGAGGGAGGAGGCTCGACAGCCGCGCTTCGACCCATCTCCCGTCGATTCCGGGAACCGGAATCTCCGCAGGAATTGGCACCTTGCGAAGACAGTCTTCGCGGGTTGCCCCGGCGTCGTCGGGCCTGTCCCTCTGCCGGTCTTGATGGGTGATTGCGGAAACTCTAACGGGTGTCGCCCGGCATGTCAATAGACGTTTAGACGTCTATGTGTTTATTTGTGCAATCCTCACGTGATCGCTGATGTGAACGCCATTCAATAGTGTGGCGCGATCGGGTCGCGTGGGAGAATTCAAAGGCGGACATCCATGTCCGCACTTTTCGATAACGGTCCGTCATTTCGATGGCTATACTCAAGAATGCTTAACATCCGGAGTACGTCGCATGTCCACATCGCGCATTGCGCCCGCTGCTTTTCTTGCTCTGGCACTTGCCCCGACGTCCCGAGGCATCGCGGAAACCAGCACGCAAACCATGCCCGAAACCATGGACATGCTGCGGCATGCCATCGCCGCGCAAACCGAGGAAGGCAAAGATCAGGTGCCGGCGTTCGCGCAATATCTGGCGGGCAAGCTGAAATCGGCGGGCTTCGCCAAATCGGACATCGAAATCATTCCGGTCGAGCACACGGCGGCGCTGGTGGTGCACTACCGCGGCAGCGACAAGAACCTGAAACCGATCCTGCTCTCCGCGCACATGGACGTGGTGTCGGCCAATCCTGCCGACTGGCAGCGCGACCCGTTCAAGCTGGTCGAGGAGAACGGCTACCTCTACGGCCGCGGCGTGGCCGACATGAAGACCAACGTGATCGCGCTGATCGAAACCATGATGCGTTTCAAGCGCGAAGGTTTCGCGCCGCGCCGCGAGATGATCCTGGTGTTTTCCGGCGACGAGGAAACCGACATGGCTTCCACGCGCGAGCTGGCCAAGCGCTATCACGACGCGGAATTCCTGCTCAACGCGGATGCCGGCGGCGGCACCTACAACGCGAACTTCAAACCGGTGGTGTACGAAATCCAGGCGGCCGAAAAGACTTATGCGGATTTCACGCTGACGGTCACTTCACCGGGCGGACATTCCAGTGAACCGAATCCGAAGCAGAACGCGATATATCGATTGGCGAAAGCGCTCGACCGTGTCGCGGCGTATCAATTTCCGGTGCAGCACAGCGACATCACGCTGGCTTCGTTGAGGGCTACGGGCGAGCACACCACCGGCCCGCTGGCGCAGGCGATGCGCGCGTTCGCAGCGAATCCGAATGACGCCGAGGCCGCGGCGGTGATCTCGGCCGACCCGGCTTACGTCGGACAAATCCGCACTACTTGCGTCGCCACCATGCTGGAAGGCGGGCACGCGCTCAACGCGCTGCCGCAACGCGCCACAGCCAACATCAATTGCCGGATTTTCCCGGGCGAGCACGTGACTGCCGTGCAAGCCACCCTCGCCAAGGTGATCGGCGATCCTTCGGTGCAGATCAGCATCAAGCAACCGCCGCCGGTGGAAAGCCCCGCATCTCCATTGCGTCCGGACGTGATGAACGCGGTTGCCGCGACGATCCACGAGCGCTTTCCCGGCGTGGATGTGGTGCCGGGCATGTCTGCCGGCGCTTCGGACAGCATGTATTTCCGCAACAAGGGTGTGCCCTGCTATGGCGTCGATCCAACGTTCTCCAAACCGAACGACACCTTCGCGCACGGGCTCAACGAGAAACTGCGGGCTTCCAAGGTGCCGGCCGCACTGAATTTCTGGCACAGCCTGCTGACGAAGCTGGCGAAGTGATTCAAGCAAGAACCCGCCGACGCTAGAATTACGGGTTTGCCATTCCGCGCAAACCCATGTCGCGACACATTGAAGAAACCGCGCGCCGGCGCACCTTCGCGATCATTTCGCATCCGGACGCGGGCAAGACCACCTTGACCGAAAAGCTGCTGCTGTTCGGCGGCGCGATCCAGATGGCGGGCTCGGTGAAGTCGCGCAAGGCCGCACGGCATGCGACGTCCGACTGGATGGCGCTGGAGAAGGAACGCGGCATCTCGGTCACCAGCTCGGTGATGCAGTTCCCCTACGAGGGACGCATCGTCAACCTGCTCGACACACCCGGCCACGCGGACTTCTCCGAAGACACCTACCGCGTGCTGACCGCCGTGGATTCGGCGCTGATGGTGATCGACTGCGCCAAAGGCGTGGAAGAACGCACCATCAAATTGATGGATGTGTGTCGCCTGCGCGACACCCCCATCATGACTTTCATCAACAAGCTCGATCGCGAAGGCCGCTCGCCGATCGACTTGCTGGACGAAGTCGAAGGGGTCCTGAAGATCCAGTGCGCGCCGGTGACCTGGCCGATCGGCATGGGCTCCCGCCTGAAAGGCGTGTATCACCTGCTGAACGACGAAGTGCATCTGTACGAACCCGGCCGCAACTTCACGCGCCAGGATTCGACGATCTTCGAAGGCCTGGGCGATCCAGGGCTCGCTGCGCGGGTCGGCGCCGACGTGCTCGCCGAATTGCGCGAGGAACTGGAACTGGTGCAAGGCGCCTCGCACCCGTTCGATCTCGAAAAATATCTCGCAGGCGAACAGACGCCGGTGTTCTTCGGCTCGGCGGTCAACAATTTCGGCGTGCAGCCGCTGCTGGATTTCTTCGTCGAACACGCACCCCCGCCGAGGCCACGCGCCACCACCACGCGCACGATTTCGCCCGATGAGGACAAACTCACCGGCTTCGTATTCAAAATCCAGGCGAACATGGACCCGCAACATCGCGACCGCGTCGCCTTTCTGCGCATCTGCTCGGGCAGTTACCGTTCCGGTATGAAGGCGCTGCAAGTGCGCACGGGGAAGGAAACCAAGCTCGCCAACGCGCTCACCTTCATGGCGTCCGATCGCGAGATCGTCGAGGTCGCTTATCCGGGCGACGTGATCGGCCTGCACAACCACGGCACGATTTCGATCGGTGACACCTTCACCGAAGGCGAAGCGCTCTCCTTCACCGGCATCCCGAATTTCGCGCCCGAGCTGTTCCGCCGCGCGCGCCTGCGCGATCCGCTGAAGATGAAAGCATTGCAGAAAGGTCTGGCGCAATTGTCAGAGGAAGGCGCCACGCAATTCTTCCGCCCGTTGATGAGCAATGACTTGATTTTGGGCGCGGTCGGCGTGTTGCAGTTCGACGTGGTCGCGTATCGGCTGAAGGACGAATACGGCGTGGATGCCGCGTTCGAGCCGGTGAACGTCGTCACCGCGCGCTGGATCCATTGCGAGGACGCGAAGAAGCTGGAAGAGTTCCGGGGAAAAAATGCGATGAACCTCGCGCTGGATGCCGCGGGCGAACTGGTCTATCTCGCGCCTACGCGCGTCAACCTGCAACTGGCGCAGGAGCGCGCGCCTTCGGTGACGTTCGCGGCAACGCGCGAGCACGCGAGCGCGGTGGCGGTCGCCTGATCGCAGTCACGCGCGAAGTTGTTTTGCGATCCTCCCTGATCGCTGCTCCATGGACCGAAAAGTAAGCTTTCATCTCTCCTGATCGATAAAGACCAAAAGCGGCCATCCATGGCCGCACTTCTAACAAGAGCTACACTTCGGGGAAGCTCAGAGCGGAGAACGCGCATGAAAGTGCAAGCCGCGGTCGCGCATCAGGCGGGCAAACCGCTCACGATCGAAACCCTCGATCTGGAAGGCCCGCGCGAGGGCGAGGTGCTGGTGGAACTGAAAGCCACCGGCATCTGCCACACCGATGCGTTCACCCTGTCCGGCGACGATCCGGAGGCGCGCTTTCCCGCGATCCTCGGGCACGAAGGCGCGGGCGTGGTGGTCGAGATCGGACCCGGTGTGAAATCTGTGCGCAAAGGCGACCACGTCATTCCGCTGTACATCCCGGAGTGCCGCGAGTGCGAATACTGCCTCAGCCGCAAGACCAATCTCTGCGCCGCGATTCGAGCCACACAAGGCCGCGGCGTGATGCCGGACGGCACCAGCCGGTTTTCTTCCGGCGGTGAAATGATCCATCACTACATGGGCACCTCGACTTTCGCGCAATACACCGTGCTGCCGGAAATCGCGGTGGCGAAGATCCGCGAGGATGCGCCGTTCGAAACCGTCTGCTACATCGGTTGCGGCGTCACCACCGGTGTCGGCGCGGTGATCAACACGGCGAAAGTGGAACCGGGCGCGAAAGTGATCGTGTTCGGCCTGGGCGGCATCGGCCTGAACGTCGTGCAGGGCGCGCGGCTGGCCGGTGCTGCGATGATCATCGGGGTGGACCTGAATCCGGGACGGAAACCGATGGCCGAACGTTTCGGCATGACGCATTTCGTCAATCCGAAGGAAGTGGAAGGCGATCTGGTGCCGTATCTGGTTTCACTGACGAAAGGTGGCGCGGACTATTCGTTCGAGTGCATCGGCAACGTCAAGACGATGCGGCAGGCGCTGGAATGCTGTCATCGCGGCTGGGGCGTCTCGTGCATCATCGGCGTGGCCGGCGCCGGCCAGGAAATCTCCACGCGGCCTTTCCAGCTCGTCACCGGCCGGCGCTGGATCGGCACGGCTTTCGGCGGCGCGCGCGGGCGCACCGACGTGCCGCGGATCGTGGACTGGTACATGGAAGGCCGCATCCAGATCGATCCGATGATCACCCACAAGCTGAAGCTCGAGGAGATCAACCACGGTTTCGACTTGATGCACCGCGGCGAATCGATCCGTAGCGTGGTCGTTTATTGAAACGGTTACGCCACCGAACGCAATGATGATGCGGTCGTGCGCTCGCGTTGTACCGCCGCGCGCAGTTCTTCCGGATCGAAATCGTCCACGTTGATGAACTCCGCGGTGGCGCGGCGCAGGTGCTCCAGTTGCGCGCGTTCGTTCGGGCTGATCGCACCGGCCGCTTCGGCTTGCCGCAATTGTTCGAAATAGTCGTGCGAATGGATCGCACCGGATTTCAGCGCTTTCAGGAATTTGCGTTCGACCGGCTCGGCCGCCACCACCTCCGGCAACAGCGCACACATGCGACCGACCGGATTGTTCGCCGCGGGCGTCAGATAAATCCCGCGCAGCAAGGCATCGCGCGCGGCGTTGGGTGCGGTCAGCAACGCAGCCACGCGGCGGCCCAATCGATCGGAAGGCGGCACTTCGCGGCGGCCGAACGGGAAGACCAAAAACCGCAGCAGCCAAGCGACCGGCCGCACCGGAAAGTTGCGGATCACGCCGTCGATCGCCATCTGGATGTTCCAGATCGATTGATGGAACGCCCACGCCAGCAGCGGACGCTCCACTTCGGGCCGGCCTTCGTCTTCGTAGCGCTTCAACATCGCGCTGGCGATGTAGAGATACGACAGCACATCGCCCAAGCGCGCGGAGAGCTTCTCCTTGAACTTCAGCCGCCCTCCCAGCACGCCCATCGCGGTGTCGGCGACCAGCGCCAACGCCGCCGCGTAGCGATCCAGTTTGCGGTAATAGCGGCGCGTGTACGCATCGCCCGGAACCAGCCCGAGTTTGCCGAACGCCAGTCCCAGCACGAAACTGCGCGTCGCGTTGGAAATTCCGAAACCCAGATGACCGAACAATGCGCGGTCGAATTCGCGCAAGCCCGCTTCACGATCCGGATTGCGCGCGGCGTGCATCTCCTTCAGCACCCAGGGATGACAGCGAATCGCGCCCTGACCGAAGATCATCAGGCTGCGCGTCATGATGTTGGCGCCTTCCACCGTGATCGTGATCGGCGCGCCTTCCCAGTTGCGGCCCATGTAGTTGGAAGGCCCGAGCTGCACGGCCTTGCCGCCGTGCACGTCCATCGCGTCTTTCACCACTTCGCGGCCGAGTTCCGTGGCGTGATATTTCGCGATCGCCGAAGGCACGGCCGGTTTTTCGCCGCGATCCACTGCGGCAGCCGACGCGCGCGACAACGCGGCGATCGCGTAGGCGTGACCGCCGATGCGTGCCAACGCTTCCTCCACGCCTTCGAATCGCGCGATCGCCAGGCCGAATTGCTTGCGGATGCGTGCGTACGCGCCAGTGGAAGCCACCGCCATGCGCACGAAACCGGTGGCGTTGCTGGGCAGCGAAATGCCGCGGCCGACCGAGAGACATTCCACCAGCATCCTCCAGCCTTCCCCGGCCATGTGCGGGCCACCGATCAAGGTCGACAATGGCGCGAACACATCCTTGCCGGAGAGCGGTCCGTTCTGGAACGGAATGTTCAGCGGAAAATGCCGGCGTCCGATCTGTAAGCCGGGCGTATCGCGCGGAATCAGCGCCAATGTAATCCCGAGATCGTCCTTGTCTCCCAGCAGGTGTTCCGGATCGTACAGACGAAATGCCAGACCGATGATCGTCGCGATCGGCGCCAGCGTGATGTAACGCTTGTCGAAAGTCAGCTTGATTCCGAGCGCCTCGACGCCGTCGATGCTCTGCTTGCAGACGATGCCGAAATCCGGGATCGAAGTCGCATCCGAACCCGCGTGGGGCCCGGTCAGTGCGAAGCACGGGATCTCGCGGCCATCGGCCAGACGCGGGAGATAAAAATTCTTCTGTTCCTCGCTGCCGTAGCGCAGCAGCAATTCCGCGGGTCCCAGCGAATTCGGTACCGAGACGGTGGAAGCCAGCGTGGTGGAAATGCTGGAGAGCTTTTGCAGCACCGCCGAATGTGCCAGCGCGGAGAACTCCAGCCCGCCGTAGCGCTTGGGGATGATCATGCCGAAGAACTTTTCGCGCTTGACGAATTCCCACACCTCCGGCGGCAGATCGGCCAATTCGTGCGTGATCTGCCAGTCGTCCACCATGCGACACAATTGTTCACACGGGCCATCCAGGAAAGCTTGCTCTTCGGGTGAGAGTCGCGGTTCGGGTTGCGAAAGCAGCTTCGACCAGTCCGGCTTGCCCGCGAACAATTCGCCTTCGAAGCCGACCGTGCCCGCATCGAGCGCCACCTGTTCGGTTTCAGACAGTTTCGGCAGCACGCGCCGGAAGATCTTCAGCAGCGGCTTGGAGAACAGCGCGCGGCGCAGCGGAATCAGGTCTAAGGGGAGCGCGAAGAGCACGATGAAGACGCCGAACACGATCCACGCCGCGCGCACTGCGTGCAATCCGTAACCCACGCCGAGAATCGCAGCGGCCGTCAGCAGCGTCCACAGCCACAGGCCGCGGCGGAAATACGCACAGGCTCCGGTGACGATCAGCGCGGCGACAAGGATCAGAATCACGTGCATGGAGTTTGCCTCGTGGCGCCGCCGTCCGGCAGCGAGCGGATGAAGTCTTCGATCGCGGCGGTGAACGCATCGTTGTCATCACCGGCCAGCATGTGTGTGGCCCGCGGAATCTCGACATGCTGCGCGTGCGGCAGCAGGTGCATGAACTCGGCGATCGTTTCGCGCGACACCACATCCGAGCGTCCGCCGGAAAGCAGCAGCACCGGCACTTCGATTTTGCGCGCGGCGTCCAGCAGCCTGGGCTGATGGCGTTCGCCTTCATGCGCGATGGTGTCCAGCAGCGCCGGATCCCAGTGCCAGCGCAGCCGCCCATCGGCGCCGCGCCGCAACAGCGGTTCCAGTTCGTGCTGACGCTTGGCACGCGTGCGATGCGGCAGATAGCTGGCGATCGCTGCGATCGCCTGGGCGTAATCCGCAAACCCGTTCGGATGCGCGCGCATGAAGCCGAGCATGCGCGCAACCCCGGCGGATTCCCAGCGCGGCGTGATGTCGACGAGCACCAGTGCACGGAACGGTGGCGGAGTCACCTCGCCGGCCAGCGCCAGACCCAGCAGCCCGCCCATCGAAGCACCGATCAACACTGGCGGTTGATGCAGCGATTGCGATATGCGCAGCAGATCGTCCAAGAAGTGCTGCAAATCGTAGCGGCCATCCGGCGCGTGCTCGCTGTCGCCATGGCCGCGCAGATCGAAAGTGAAGGTGCGGAAGCCCTGCTCCGCCAGCGTTTCCGCGCTGTGCGTCCAGGCATGACGGGTCTGGCCGAAGCCGTGCACGAACAGCAGCGCCGGTCCGGTCGGCGGCCCGCGCGAGTCGATCGCCAAGGCGATTCCGGATACCGATGGCCCTGGATCGGGTGAAATGGTCGATACCATACGCATGCGTACGGTATATTTTAGCAGATCGTCTCGATATTCGGTTCCCCGCGCTGGCATAAGGCTCGCATTGCGTTCTTCATCACTGGGGATCTGCGTGTCATCCATGCCTTTGCACAACGAACGAAGCCGCCTGAGCGCCGAAGACTGGGAAAACGGCGCCCTGGCGATGATCGCCGAGCAGGGCGTCAACGCGCTGGCGGTGGAAGCATTGGCGCGCCGGCTGGGCGTGACCAAGGGCAGTTTCTACTGGCACTTCCCGACCCGCGAAGCACTGCTGAAAGCGGCACTGCTGCGCTGGGAAGCGCGTGACGAGCGCGAATTGGAAATCCGCATCGCACCGATCGCAGACCCGCGTGCCCGCCTGCGCGAATTGTTCCTGTGGGTAGCGCGCGAGGTGCAGCCGCACCGGGCTTACGCGGCGATGTTGCAGGCGATCGATCAGCCGTCGGTGGCCGAGGTGATGGCCCGCGTGTCGCAACGGCGCATGGAATTCCTGCATCAGGCTTACTGTCAGGCGGGCATGCCCACCGACGAGGCCGCGCATCGTGCCCGGCTGGCCTACGCCGCCTACGCCGGGTTCCTGCAGTTGAACCTGATTCCCGATCTGCCGCCGCTTTCGCGCGAGCAGTTCGACGCCTACGTCGAACACGTGATCGCGACGCTGGTCGGACACGACGCGGCCGCATGATGCGCAGCAGCATTTGAGCGCCGCAGCATGAAGCGGACGCCGCCGGTTGCGTAACGCCCGGGCTTCCTTGCATTCGCCTCACGCCCGGATTACCGTGCTTTTTTGCACCTTTCCGGGCGAGGAACGACATGCCGAGCAAGCTGGATGCACTGAACCGATGGGTGGACGAAGTCGCCGCGCGCACCCGTCCCGACCGGGTGCACTGGTGCGACGGCTCCGAGGCAGAATCGAAGGCGCTGACCGAGCTGATGCTGGAGAGCGGCGATCTGCTCGAACTGAACCAGCACACGCATCCGGGCTGTTACCTGCACCGCTCCGATCCGCGCGACGTGGCGCGCGTGGAAAAGGTCACGCTGATCTGCACAAAGAATCAGGATGACGCCGGCCCCAACAATCACTGGATGGATCCGGCGCAAGCGCACGCAAAGATCGATGCACTCTTCGACGGCTGCATGCGCGGCCGCACGATGTACGTGATCCCCTACTGCATGGGCCCGCTGGGTTCGCCCTATGCGCGCTGCGGCGTGGAGATCACCGATTCGCCCTACGTGGTCGCCAACATGCGGATCATGACGCGCATGGGCACCGCGGCACTGGAGCGCATCGAGCGCGAAGGGCGCTTCGTGAGAGGCCAGCATTCGATCGGCACGCTCGATCCTGAGCAGCGCTGGATCATGCATTTCCCGGAAGAGTTGTCGATCAAATCCTACGGCTCCGGCTACGGCGGCAACGCGTTGCTGGGCAAGAAGTGTCACGCGCTGCGCATCGCGAGTTTCCAGGCGCGCGCGGAAGGCTGGCTGGCCGAGCACATGCTGATCGTCGGTATCGAGAATCCGAAAGGCGAAATCAAATACATCGCCGCGGCGTTCCCATCGGCCTGTGGCAAGACCAACCTCGCGATGCTGATTCCGCCGGAGGGCTATCGCCGCGATGGCTGGAAAGTGTGGACGGTCGGCGACGATATCTGCTGGATGACGCCGGGCAAGGACGGCCGGCTTTACGCGATCAATCCGGAAGCCGGTTACTTCGGCGTGGCGCCCGGCACGTCCAACAAAACCAATCCCAACGCGGTGAAGATGCTCGATCACGATGCGATCTTCACCAACGTCGCGGTCACCGCGGACGATGATCCGTGGTGGGAAGGGCTGGACGATCGCAAGCCGGTCAAGGACTGGCAAGGCCGCGACTACGATCCCGCCAACGGCCCGGCCGCGCATCCCAACTCGCGTTTCACCGTGCGGGCCACGCAGTGTCCGAGCTGGTCGCCGGAGGCGGAGAACCCCGAAGGCGTGCCGATCAGCGCGATCGTATTCGGCGGCCGGCGTGAGTCGCTCGTTCCGCTGGTATTCGAGGCGCGCGACTGGACGCACGGCGTACTGGTCGGCGCCGGCATGGCTTCCGAAACTACCGCGGCCGCGGCTGGCAAGGTCGGCGTGGTGCGACGTGATCCCATGGCGATGAAGCCGTTCTGCGGCTACAACTACGGCGACTACTTCGCCCACTGGCTGTCGTTCGACCAGCCGGATTCGCAACTGCCGAAGATCTTTCACGTCAACTGGTTCCGCAAGGGCAAGGACGGCAAGTTCCTGTGGCCCGGTTTCGGCGACAACCTGCGCGTGCTGGAGTGGATGCTGAAACGCGTGAACGGCGAAGTGGGCGCGGCCGAAACGCCGATCGGCTTGTTGCCCAACGCGGAAGATCTCAACACCGACGGGTTGCACATAGCCGATGGCGCACTGGACACCCTGCTGGAGTTCGATGCCAACGGTTGGGGTGCGGAAATGCAGGCCATCGGCGAATACCTGGATGGCTACGGCGAGCGCCTGCCGCAGAAGCTGCGCGCGGAACAGCAACGGGTGGCCGGTGCGTTGATGTGTGTCGCCGGTGAAGCATCCGTCACGGGACGCAGGGCCGCGGCGGCATCCTGATGTTGATGCGCCGGGAAACGCGTCTTCGACGCTAAACCTTACGCTGCCGGCGAGCATCCAAGGATCAAATGGATGCCGCCTGCCTCGCAACCGGAATGTTCATGCAGCCAGCGCGCAGCGCGCCTCGAGCGGACGTGGTGCCTCGGGAAACTTCGGACGACGCACCGCTGGTGCGGGCGGCAGCGGGCGGTGATACGCGCGCGTTCGAAACGCTGTATCGCCGTCATGTGGGCCGGGTGCATGGCGCGATTCTGCGTCTGACCGGCGGCCGCCAAGCCCGGGCGGAAGAACTGACGCAGGAAGCGTTCGTGAGGGCGTGGCAGAAGCTGCCGGGCTTTCGTTTCGAAAGTGCATTCGGCACCTGGATGTACCGCCTCGCCGTCAATACCGCTTTAATGGACCTGCGCGCAGGGAAAAGCGATCCGGTCGAGCAGGGCGTGGCAGACGACTCGCTTCCCGAGTCCGGCGCATCGCCTTTCTGCCCGGCCGAGCGCGAGGAACTGGAGCGCGCGGTCGCAGAATTGTCGCCGCGCACGCGTGCGGTGCTGGTCCTGCACGACGTCGAGGGCTGGAAGCACGAGGAGATCGCCGCCGAACTCGACATGGCGGTGGGATCGTCGAAAGCACAATTGCATCGCGCGCGCCGCCTGCTGCGGCGTGCACTGGGAGCGGAACATGAATCTGCATTTTGAGGATCGACAGAAACTGCGCGCACTGTCACGCACGGTCGAACCGGCACGCGATCTCTGGCCGCAGATCGCCGCGCGCATCGAGGCGCAGCCACGCACATCGCATCGGTTGCAGTGGCTGGCGATGGCGGCGTCGCTCGCAGCCGTGGCGGTACTGGCGGGCGTGTTCGGCACGCGCATGATGCAGGCCGGCCGCGCGCCCGCAACAGCCGCACATTCGAGTGCGTTCGTCGCTGCAGCCGATCCGCCCATAAATCACTGGAAGCCGGCCGATCCGCGTCTGCGGGGCGCGGCAGTGGAACTGCGCGCAGCGCAGGGCGAATTGAAACAGGCGCTGGCGATCGCGCCGCATGCGGATTATCTGCAGCAACTGCTGGAACGAACTGAACGGCAACAGTCGCGACTGCAGCGTCTCGAACGCGACGCAGGCTGAGGACACCACCATGGGTCACAACAATCTTGCGATGTTCTGGCGCTCGCTTCCCGGCGCCGCCGCATTGCTGAGCCTCGCGTTTGCGGCGCATGCAGACACGCCCATTCACCTCGGCCACGATGCGGCGCCGGACGCGACGGTAATCATCCGCAACGTGAAGGGCGATGTGCGCGTCACCGGCTGGAACGAGAATCGCGTGCAGGTGGATGGGAATCTCGGCAGCGGCGCCAAACCGTTGCAGATCACGGGCGACCCGCGTGCGCTGGAAATCAAGGTGGAAAGCGCCGGCAGTTCCGGCTGGTTGAACTTGGGCGGCAGCGACAACATGGGACCGACATCGCTGGACATCCACGTGCCGCACGCAGCCGCGCTGGAGGTACACACCGTCAGCGCGCCGGTGGATATCGACGGTATGGATGGCCGCAGCGTGCAGGCCGGCAGCGTCAGCGGGCGCGTGCACCTCGGTGTTCGAGCCGGCAATGTGAAAGTAGACACGGTCAGCGGCGACGTCGATCTCGCGGGATCTGCGCGCCGATTCGAGGCACAGACCGTCTCCGGCGACGTGCAGGCCGCCACGTTGAGCGGCAACGCCAATGCGCAGACGGTCTCGGGCGCGGTGCTGCTGCGCGGAGGCCCGATGGGCAAGGTGAATCTCGGCACGGTATCCGGGCGCATCCAGCTCGACGCCGCGGTGGCGCCGGACGCGGCTTGGAAGATCGACACCATGAGCGGTGACGTGCGGTTGGGCCTTCCCGGTGACGCGTCCGCGCGAATCAAGGCGGACACTTTCTCCGGCGATCTGCACAGCGACTTCGGCAAGGCCATCGGCAGCGAACACGGTCCCGGCGAACACCTCGACGCGCGCGTGGGGCAAGGCAACGGTGCGATCACCGTCAACAGCTTCAGCGGCGACGTGCACATCCAGAGCGGCGCACATTGACGCCGCGCGGGCCGCTATTCCGCAAACTGCGCCAACTCCGGAATGTAAGGCAAGTATCCGCGCCAGCGTCCCACCGAGGTGGAGTAGATCGGCTGGCGCGCCTGCCAGACGCTGGACGAATTGATCGGCGCCGGGCCCGCGGCGGCATTCGCGTCCACGCGAGGCGCCCCGACGAACTCGCGCAGACTTTCCAGCGTGCCTTGCGGATCGGCGACCAGCGATTCGTAATCCATCGTGTGCATCGGCACCGGCAATGTCCGCTGCCAATGCCGCATCAGATCGTCGTAGCCCGCCGCGTAGTGCGCGATATCTGCGAAATCGTACGCGAAGGCGCAATCCGGATGAGCGAAATCCTGGCTCCACAATGACAACGCGGTATCGCGCCGATTTCGCCGGCACACGATCATGCGCGCCTGCGGGAACATCGCGGCGGCTATATCGAGGTAGCGGAAATTCAGTGGGTCCTGGTCCAGATACCATGTCGCGGGTTCGTCGTCCTGGCGCGCATGTACCCGGTACAACTGCGCGGCTTCTTCGATCGCGCCCGGGTCCTCCAGATGACCGCCATTGATCAGCGTACCGGCGATGAATCGCAGTATCCGCAATTCGCCGCGATCGCGCGCAGCGGAATGCTTCGACAATTGCGCTGCGGTGAGGGTCGTGCCGGTTCGCGGCAGTCCCACCACGAAAATCGGAACGAAATCTGCGGACGCTGTCACGCGCGCGTGCGCCATCCGGCCGCGCATGCGCGATCGCACGAAGTCGGTCCACGCGGCGGGATCCCACTGCTGCTCCGCGCGCATCCAGGCGTTCGCCTGGCGCAGGATCTGCGCCGCCGAGTCATATCTGCCCACGTCATCGTAAGCCTTGGCCAGACCGAAGCCGGTCGTGGCCCGCGCGTGTGCCGGAGATGCGGCGTCATTGAAGTGCCGCACGAAACGCGCGAAGTCCGGGTGCGAAAGGTCAGCGTAATGCGTGGTATGTGCGAGGGCACCCAGCACGGCGTGTCTGTTCAAATCCACTCCGTTGTCCAGCGAAGCGAGATAGCACCGGCGGGCGCGCTCGAACTCCCCCAGTTCGCGAGCGATATTGCCGGCCAGATTCCAGAGTTCCGGCGAAGCGCTTTCGCGCGCAAGGGCTTTCCTGCACACCTCGTCCGCCATCTGCTGGCGCTGGCATTCCTGGATGAACCGCGCACCGCGCAAGCTGGCCTGGAGATCGAAGCCGCGCGCGCTGCAAAATTCGAATACCGCGCGGGAAGCGGCATCCAGTCTCCCCTGCCCCCGCAGCACTTCCGCCAGCAGCATCGTCGAATCTTCGTGTGCGGGCACGCGCGCCACGATATCCCGCAGAATCGCTTCCGCCTTGGCGACCTCGCCACGCTGCCACAGCGCAGAAGCAAGCTCGAAGCCAGCGGTATCATTATCTGTGAGGACGTCTTGCATGCGGAGGACGATGTGCGTACGCATCACTGATCGATGCAAAGACGCATCGGCCAAGTATGGTATATCAGGCCTGCACACGGCCAATTCTCCAGATGCTTCCCACATTGGTCCCGAAATGATCGCCCGCGCCCGACTGCAGGGTTTGAGCCCCGCCTCGATCCGACACGTGCTGGCGACAGCGCAGGCGCTCGAACTGCGCAGGCCCGAGCAAGCCGCCCTCCATCTCGAGCCGTTGCTCAAATCCGATCCGCACCACCCGGAGGTGCTTCGCCTGCATGCCGGCCTGTTCGATCTGCGCGGACAGTACGGCGAAGCGGTGCGCGCGGCCCAGGCGGCAGTGGCCGGAAGTCCCGATGATCCGTTGTACTACAACACGCTCGGCGCCGTGCTCGGTGCCGGCGGCGACTTCGATGCGGCGATACGCGCGCTGCGACATGCCTGCGAATTGCAGCCGGATCTCGCGGTCGCCTGGTTCAATCTCGGGGTGATGCTGACGCGCAGCGTGCGCCACGCGGAGGCAGCCGAAGCCCTGCGGCAAGCGGTGGGGCTCGATCCACAGCACATGCCCGCGCGGGCGCTGCTCGGCGACATGCTGCGCATCCAGGGTCTCGCGCAGGAAGCCGCGGCCGAGTACCGCCGCGTGCTCGCGCGACAGCCTTGGACCGGAATGGCCTGGTGGGGCCTCGCGGATCTCAAGACGAAGCAGCTCGGTGCGGATGACATCACGCGGATGCGACAGGCTTTGCAACATCCGCAGGCGGGTGACCATGACCGCATCGCGATTGGATTCGCCATGGCCAAGGCCCTGGATGAACTCGGCCGCTATAGTGAATCGCTCGCGGCGCTTGATCGTGCCAATGCGATCGCGCTGCAAAGCCGGCGATGGGATGCACGTACTTTCAGTGCGTGGATCTCGGCGACCCTGGATGCGTTTACACCACCTCCCGCAGGTGCTTCAGATCCGGACCTGGGCCGCGGCCTGATCTTCATCGTCGGTCTGCCACGTTCGGGTTCGACGCTGGTCGAGCAGATTCTCGCTTCGCATTCGCAGGTGCAAGGATCGGGAGAGTTGCCTGATCTGCCGCTGATCCTCGGCGCGGAAACACGACAGCGCGGCAAGGCCTTTCCGCATTGGACAGCGGATGCGCAACCCGCGGACTGGCAGCGGCTGGGTGAAATCTATCTGCAAAGAACGGCGCACTGGCGCAGCCGAAAATCGTGGCTCACGGACAAGCTGCCCGGCAATTGGATGTATGTGGGCGCGATTCGCGCGATGCTGCCCGCGGCGCGCGTGATCGTCTGCAGGCGCGACCCGCTGGAAACGTGCTTTTCATGCTACCGGCAATATCTCGAAAACAATGAGTATCAACGCAGCTTCGAGAAGCTCGCCGCGTTCTGGCGGGACTTCGATCGCAGTGCGCAACATTGGCTGGCGTTACATCCCGCGCATGTATACGAACACGTCTACGAACATCTGATCGATGATCCGGAGCGCAGCGTCCGGGCGCTGCTGGATTTCTGTGGTCTGCCGTTCGAGCAAGCCTGCCTGGAGTTTCACCGCAACCGCCGTGACGTACGTTCGCCCAGTGCGACGCAGGTGCGGCAGCCCTTGCGGCGCGACACCGCACATGCAGCGCGCTACGGCACATTGCTCGATCCGCTGCGTGCAGCACTGGGGCTGCCTGCATTCGCTGCATGAAGACCCTGTCCGCGCCATCGACTGCAAACGGCGAGCAGCAGTCGCTCGAACGGGCACGCATGCAGATCATCCGCGGTGATCTGGCCGGTGCAGAAGCAGCACTGGTGGGCGCACTGCGCGAATTCCCGCGATCGTTCGAATTGCGCCGCGCCCTGGCGGGCGTGTTTTCGAGAACGCAGCGCCATTCGGATGCGGAGAACTTGTTGCGCGAGTTATTGCACGAAAGCCCGCACGATATGGCGAGCGCCTTCACCCTGGCGCAGTTGCTGATCGGCCAGGCGCGCACGCATGCCGCGGCAGAAGTGATCCGCGCCTGCTTCGATGGTCCTTCGCTTGATCCGGAGGTGGCCATCAAGGCGGTCGAGATGCTCGATCAGGCGGATCGCAAAGCCGATGCCGCGGCGGTAGCCGAAAAGGCGATCGCCGTAGCGCCGCAGGATCCACGGTTGCATGCTTATGCGGGGATGTTGCAATTGCAGACCGGCGATTTCACGAGTGCGCGCGGGCACTATCTGTTCGCGCTGGAGAAAAGCGCACAGGCTTGCGAATGGCACGTCCCGCACGGCTTGGCGCATGCGCAACGATATGCCGACGCCTCGCACCCGGATTTCGAGCTGTTGCAGAAGTGTCTTTCGCGCAACGACCTGAGCGAAAAAGCCCGATCCACATTGTTGTTCGCATTGGGCAAGGCCAACGATGACGTGGGTGAGTACGCGCAGGCGGCCGCGTGCTTTCGTCAGGCCAATTCGCTGGCCCATTCACTGACGCGCTGGTCGCGCAAGGATTGGCGACGTGCTGTCGAGGCTCGGCTCGCGGCGAAACAGCCGGCGCGACCGGCCGCGGCAACGCCGGGCTTCGTCCCGATTTTCGTCGTGGGCATGCCGCGATCCGGCACCACGCTGCTGGCGGAACTGCTTTCACGTTACCGTCAAGTCTGCAATCGCGGCGAACTGCCGTGGATCGCGAAGCTGGTTCAGTCGCCCGATCTCGCAGACGCGCCCGGCCAGGAAGCGCTGCAGCGGACTTCGGAGATGTATTGCAAGCACGCCAGGCAGGACGATGCCCTCGATGCACACTGGTTCATCGACAAGCAGCCGCTGAATTTCCGCTACGTCGACCTGATGTTGGGAATGTTTCCGGATGCAAAAGTGATCTTCTGCCAACGCAATCGGCGCGATCTTGCGCTTTCGATCTGGATGCAGTCGTTCCTGGAAGAAGTGCAGGGCTTCGCATATGACTTCGCGGACATCCAGGCGGTAATGCGCGACTCCGATCGGCTCGCGGCGCATTGGAAAACCCGCTATCCGGACTCGGTGCGAATGGTGCGCTACGAAGACATCGTCGCGGACAGCACGCAGATCAGCCGTGCGCTTGCGAAGTGGATCGGACTACCCGGCGAACCCGTCGAATCGGCCGCCACCACGACCATCAGCACGGCCAGCCTGTGGCAAGCGCGGCAGCCCGTGTATTCCCGATCGGTCGGGCGCTGGAAAAACTATCAGTCCCACGTTCCTGAGCTGCTGCAGTTGCCGGCGTAGCGCCACCCGTACTTGGCCACACGTCCTAGACGATTTGCCTCGGCTGATTCGTGGTACCAATCGGCGGCAGCCCCAACGCAATCCTCAATGGATCAAGCAGGGCGCCATAGCCGATGGTGCGCGACGCGGATTTTTGCAACGGCCGACGCACTTGTGCGGCGCTTAGGGTATGCACGCTGCGACGCGATTCGTGGAAGCGCAGGCAGGCGGCATCGAAGGGAAGCCCGCAGAACTCGAGCAAAGCTCTTGTTTCGGCTTCGGGATTTTCAAGCAATGCTTCATACCGTTGCGCACGAACGCGCTGCGGATCGCGCGCTGTCCATTCCGTTGCGGCGCGATCGAATGCTCTCCAGAATTCGGCGAGGTGCTGCAAATCGTAGGTGAACTCCCAACCACTGGGAAAGTATTGCTTGAAGCAGGACCAGCAGTTTTCGAGCGGATCACGACGACAGATCACGATATGCGCGGCGGGCAGCATCGCACGAATCGCGCCGATCGCGCGCCAGTTGCTCGGCATCTTGTCGGTGAAGCGCGGTCGTTGCACGCGCCATCGCGCTGTGAGTTCGAGATATCGCTCACCGAGCCGATGCCAGTCCCCGCTTGTCGCATCCGGCACCCATTCCGGATATCGCTGCCGGCGCCGTGTGGATTCCTCCGTCAATACTTTTGCGAACTCGCCCAGTTCGCCTGCACCTTGCACTTCGTGGTGCGAGGCGAGGATTTGTTCCACCAGGGTGGTTCCGGAACGAGGCATGCCGGCGATGAAAACCACCTGCTCGCCGAGCCGCGAATCTTCCGCCGATGCATGCGGTCCACTGAATACCTGCTCCGCGCGTTTCACCTCTGCGCGGAACTGCTCGATCGGCCAGGGCGGCAGCTCCTTGCGCCGCCGCGCGTTGGCATCCATCAGAAGATCAAAAGCCTCTTGGAATCCACCTGCCTCCTCGCAGTATCGAGCCAAGGCGAACTCGACCGCCGTACGCTCGCTGCCATCCAGCTCGTTGCCGCGCAAAAGATTCCGCATCCGCTCGGCCTCACCGGAAGTGATGGGCACCGTTTTGATATCGGAAAGTTCCAGCCACGCCGCGCCAAAGGCCGGCTCTGCATTCAAAGCCTGCCGCACCGCGGCAGCGCCTTCTTCTGCACGTCCGCAAGCGACCAGTGAGCTGCCGTACTTGAGTTGCGCAGGCGCGTAGTCCGGCGCGAGCCGGGTTGCACGCTCCAATGGAAACAACGCGGCTTCGGCGTCTTGATACTGGAAAAGATGCTCGCCGAGGTCCGCCCAGGCCAATGCCGAATCCGGCAGACGTTCGGCGGCGCGTTGACGTATCTGGAAGGCTGCTTCGATATTTCCGGCGTCCTCGCAGACCCGCGCATATTGCCAGTACGCCAGCGCATCATCGGGTGCGGCAAGAACGGATTTTTCGAGCTGCATGGCCGCGCCGGCAAAGTTGCCGACCTTCGCAAGCAACAGTCCGTGCAGACGCAGCACATCGGGGTGATCGACCGCCAGCCTCAATGCCGCGTCCAGCGCCCGCTGCGCCCGATACACATCGTCCTGGATCAACGCCTCATTCGCCTGCTGCAAGAGCAATCTCAGCTGCAGCGGCATTGCGGCTTGCCTCGCCTCGACCTTTGCCCTGTCCTTCGCCGGCGGGGCAAACAGCCGGTCGTTGACACCCACTTCAGCTCTCCGACATTGCGGTGGCGGCAATCGGGGCAACGGAATAGTTCCAGTGATCCAGCATCGGCTGCAAAACCGGAATGACCGGCTGAAAATATTCCCGATAGCGATGCCAGCGGCCGAGGCCCTTGGTGTTGATGGGTTCGATTACTTGCGTGTAGCTGGGTGTCCTGATATAGCCCTTCTCGCGCGCGCGCTCGGCAAAGTGAAGCATTGCGTCAGCCTCGTCGACACCCAGGAACGCAGCAATGCGCCGCGTCTGTTCCGGCGTATCCGCAACCAGATCTTCGTAACGCGAGATGAATACGTCCGGTTTGAACACGTCGACGTGATGCAACCAGCTTTCCATCGCGGTGACATAGGCGCGAGCAAGGCGCTCGAGCGACAGACTCGCTGAAGCCAGCGGAATGGACCGGAAGTTCTGCATGTAACAGCTCAGGATGACATCGCACGGATGGCGGACGGCCAAGACGAATTTGGCTTGGGGAAACAGGCGGTGAATCATGGGCAGCCACAACATGTTCAATGGATTCTTGTCCACCAGCCGCGAGTTCCAGCGGCGCGGAACCTTGGAACACGCCATGATGACATAGCCCTTGCGCAACTCGTCGCAATCACGTTGGGTGAGTTTGCCCAGATCGCGGGGAATCTCGATGCCGACATCTTCGAGCTGATTGGAAAGGATGTTGAAGAACGGCCTCTCATCCATCGACTGCAACTGCGGGTGCGAATCCAGCATCTGTTCCAGCAAGGTCGTACCGGAACGTGGAAACCCGACCACGAAAACGGGCGACTGTGAGACATCCGGGGCTTTCAGTTGCGGCCAAGCCGAATAATCATCCGTGCCAATACGCCACTTGGCCGCAGGCAAGATGTCGGTTTCCCGCTCCAGCACATAGGGTGCGATGGTTCGCAGTTCCTCCAGCTGCACGGCGTGGGCAGTTTCCAGCGCGGCCATGGCGGCGTTGGTATCGCCGAGCTTGTCGCACACTGAAGCCAGGACGAACCAGTAGACGTAATCCTTGTCATCTCGCGCGCCGGCTTGCTGCAGCAGATGGCGGGCCGTTGCATGATCGCGTTTGCGCGCCGCCAGTTGCGCGCGTTGCCAGACGATCTCGCGTTGGAGTTCCCGCCCTGTTTCGCGACCGGCAGAAATTCGATTCAGCAGCGACTCCGCATCTTCCAGCCGATTGGCGCGCTCATACATGCTGGCAAGCTGCAGCTGTGCGCTTTCGTTCGCTGGCGCACGCCGCAACAAGTCTTCCAAGACCTCCCGAGCCTCCTCTACCTCGCCCAACGGCGCAAACACATTCGCGAGATCGAGTTGCAGGGCATCGTCCAATGGCAACCATTCCCTCCAGGGCCGGATCAGGTCTTCGGCGCGGTAATCGCGGCAAGCAGAACACGCGCGCGCCAGATCGATCCGTACTGCGGGCAACTCGGGAGCTTTCCGGAACGCCCGCAACAGGGTGTCGCGCGCGATCAGAGGTTTGCCAGACTGCAACTGATATCTTCCCAACTGATCGAGACGCCCCACGTCATCGGGCGCAAGCGTGGCCGCGGTTTCGGCCGCATGTTCTGCTCCTTCCAGATCGCCCGCCATGTATAGAACGGTCGCGTAATTGCCCCAGTGGGTGGGTTCACCGGGTTGCAGGCGCGTCAGGAGCGCGAATGTCTCCGCTGCAGCATGAAGCTTGCCTTGCTGCTGCTGGCTGGTGCCCAAGAGTGCAAGGACATCTATCGAACCCGGCGAACGCTGCAAATAATCTCTGCACAAACGTTCGGCTTCGGTCGGAGCGCCCGCCTCGATCGCGGCGACGATCGGATCGATTGTGATATCGGTCATGGTCAACGAAAGAAAAAAGGGCCGCACGAGAATACTCGTGCGGCCCGGATGGTGCAGCGAATCGCTTGTAACGGACCCGATCAGAATTTGACGGTCACGCGGCCCCAGTAGTAGCGGCCGATCACGTCGAAGTCTTCCGGATCGGTGTTGGCGTTCAGGCTGTTGTTGGCGTAGAAGATCGGCGGTTGCTTGTCGAACACGTTGTCCACGCCCACATCGATGCGAGTGTTGATCGGTTCGATGTTGTAGCCCATCTGCAGGTTGTTGTACACCGTGGCGCCGTAGTGGCCCACGAACGGCGGGATGGTACCCGTGGCTGGCCCGAGTCCTTTCTCCAGGTTCGAGTACTGCGACGGATCATCCGAACCGGCGTTGAACTCGCTGATGTAGCGCGTGGTCCACTGCGCATCCCACGGACCCAACTGCCAACCCAAAGTACCTTGGGCGCGGATGCGCGGGAAGAAGCACATGCCGCCGGCGGGGAACGGACACGAGCCGTTCAACGCCGAGCCGAACTGGCCCATGTTGCCCTGGCCGTTCAACACCAGAGTACCTGCGGTACCCGGAGCGGTGGTGATCTTGTACTGGCTGAGATAGGTACCCGCCAACGCCACGTTGAACTGGCCGAACGAGAACTGCGGCAGCTTGTAGTTGGCCTGGAAGTCGACACCCTTGACATCGATGCGGCCCAGGTTGGCGATCGGCTGGATCCACACGTTCGGATCGCCGCCATCGTTCGCGCCAGGGGAGCTTTCCGGAAGGCGACTTGCCACATTCGGGCAGAACGACAGCACGCCGTTGTAGCACTCGAGCAGCGAGGTCTGGACGCCCACGTTGTTGATCGTGTTGTTGAGATACACGCGCCAGATGTCCGCGCTCAGCGACAAGCCCGGCACGAAGTGCGGCGAATAGACGGCGCCGAAATCATAGGTCTTGCCGCTTTCGGGTTTCAGATGGACGCCGAAGAACTGCGCGCCACCGTTGATCGCGGTCAACTGCTGGCCTGAGAGAACATAGGAGTCTACGTACGAACCGTTGGTCGGCACATTGATGCATGCCAACGCCGGGCCGCTGCCGGCCGGTGCCCCGGTGAAGCCGGTGCACGGGTCGAAACTCAGCCGCGGTGCGCTGCTGACCGGCGGACCGTAGAGCTGTGCGATGCTGGGCGCACGGAACACGCTGGTGGCCGTGCCGCGCAGCAGCAGGTCGTCGATCGGCTTCCACTCGACACCGACCTTCCAGTTATTGGTGCCACCGACGGTGTTGTACTTGGAATAGCGGTCGCCCAAGGTCACGTTCAATGCCCGGAAGAACGGCATGTCCTTCAGGATCGGCACGAACATTTCGGCATAGGCTTCCTTGACGTTGAAGCCACCCTGCAGATGCGAAGAACAGGCACTACCCAGTGCGCACGAATACGGCGGTTGCTCCTCGATCAGGATTTCCGGATCGACCACGTTGTTGGTGTATTGCTTGTTGTAGCTGACGCCGGCCGCCAACTGCACGGTGCCGGCGGGCAGATCGAACAGACCTCCGCTGATGTCGCCGTGAGCGGTGCGCGTTTGATACCACGTATCGGTCTGGGTCGTGACAGCCGATGCCGCCTCGACCGCCTGCGTGTACGGATTGAATTGATTGAACACGTCGAACGGCGTGCAAGTCGGATCATCCGGAGCGTCATCGCACACCACCTGGCCCGTGGCGGGATCGAGATGGGACGGGCCCAGATCCCGGATCAGCGCAGCCTGGTTGGGATAGCCCATGTTGGTGACGATGCGCGAAGCGTGGCCGTAGTTGTAGCCCACGTCCCAGGTCCAGTTCTGATTGCCGATATTGAAGTTGCCCTTCAACAGCGTGTTGATCTGATCCTTGGTTGTGGCGTTGTGGGCTTGGCGGTTGCCGACCGGGAACAGGCGTGTGCGGAAACCATTGCCATTGCTGGGCGTGAAATCCACACCGAACGGGTTGTAATAGCTGTCTGCGGAAATGGTGACGCCTGTCGCCGTACCGAACACCGGCGGTGCCAACTGCGAATTGGACACCGTCTTCTGATGCAGATACATCACATCGAAATCGATGTTGTCGGTCAGGTGATACGTACCCTTGAAGAATCCATTGGTACGCTCCTGCGGGGTCATGATCAGGTTGACCGCCGCGTAGTTGTAAAAGTCGCTGTTGTTGAAGCAATGGTAGTCGGAAACCGTCGTCGGACTCTTTCCGCTCGCTGCCGCACCCTCGTTCAACGACAAGCCGAGAGGACCGCAACCCATCGCGTTTGCGCCCGGATAATTGACCCGGTCGCGCGCCGCATAGGTGGAGCCACCGACCACCAGATACGGCAACCCGCCGCTGGTGGAAAGTGAAACCGCGTTTGCCGAGAACTTGCGCGAAGACTGCAGCAACTCGTCGAACTTGTTGTATTCGACGCCCGCCAGGATGCTGCCCTTGTCGGAACTCTGGCCGAAGATGAAGCTGCCACCACGGCGCGCCGCATCATCGTTGTCGGAGATGCCGTAATTGGCCTGGAACTGCGCACCCTGATAATTGTCCTTCAGGATGATGTTGATCACGCCGCCGATCGCGTCGGAGCCATACACGGCCGATGCGCCGTCGGTCAGCACTTCGATGCGCTCCACCGCGGAAGTCGGGATGAAGTTCAGGTCGACAATGCCTTGGAAACCGACGAGCCGCTGACCATCCACGAGGATCAAAGTGCGGCTGGCACCCAGGCCACGCAGGCCGATATTGGTAGAACCGCTGCCGCCGCCGTTGTTGACGTTCGGATTCTCCACGCCGCCGGTGATTACCGGCAATTGCTGCACGACGTCACCCAGCGTCTGTTTGCCGGTATTCGCAATCTCCTGCGCGGAAACCGCGACCACGGGATTGGAAGTTTCCAGATCCACGCGGCGAATATGCGAACCCGTGACCACGATGGTCTGTAAGGTTTGCGGCTGATTGTTGTTTTGCCCTTGAGTGGCGTTCTGGTCCTGTGCGTAGGCAGTTCCCACCGCACCCACGGCGGCTACGGCACCCATCGAAAGAGCCATGCGCACGGCTTTGGAAAGCTCGTTGCGGTCAAGTTTCATTACACTCTCCAACGTCAGATGTGACACGGTTTCGGGACAAGTGCTCCGCCCTGGAAAACGCCAGAGCCGCCACTAACCCTCGGCAGTAACGGATGCTAACAACTTCCTAACCCTTTGGGAATCCCCCACTAACATACGCGTGCGTATGCAACGCAGTCTTGACTGCGCCGGAAGTCGAGATCATCCCTAAGATTCAGTCAGCCGCTGCCCGTCCCCTCTTTATGATCCGGCGATCCGGCCTTTCCGTCCCGCTGCGGATGAACAATCAATACGTGAAAACGCTGTTAATTGCAAGAGCGCCCAACCGAACTTGAGCAGAGTGTCGCTCGAGCACTTGTAACGCGCGGAAAGGCCCGGTTGTGGATGCCGTGCGGCGCTCACAAATCCTGGTGATACTGCACGTACGGAACGCGGGCCTGCTCAGGACTGATGTCCTGCGGGTTCAGCAGCGGCTGCTTTCCGGAGGACCACACGTTTTGCGCGCCGAAGGTGAGTTCGCCCTGCCAGGGCAGGCGCACGCTAACCCCCAGGTCGATTCCCGTCCAGCGCTGTGTGAGATCGGTGGAGGACCCCGGCAACGCGGGCTGCAGCATGCGGCCGACGATCGTGCCACTGACGCGTCCGTGTTCGATGCCGAGACTCAACGTAGTCTGGTTCAGATCGTCGGCTATTGCGGCGCCGGTGCCCGGCAGGAAATGCACGCGGCCCTGGCTTGCGCCCAGATCGAGTTTCGTGCCGGGCAACACCCTTACTTGACCTCGCGCATTTACGCTGGTGCTGGTGCTGTCTGGAAACAGCAGCGGCTCGGCCACCGAAGCCCCACCACCCGACGGCAATACCCTTGGCAGGTTGGCAGCCGTGTGCAGCGTCTCGACAGAAGCGCCCTCCGCCCGCGACTGCCCCACGGAGAGATCGAGCTTCACTGCATCGTTTGCATATCCGGCCCCGACCTCTCCGCCTTGGGCGGAGGCCAGCGGCGGGTTGTCGATGCAAACCGAGTTCTGCGCACCCGGCTGAGCCGGCTGACAGGGCGCGGCACCCAGCCACTCGCGCTGGGAAACCCGCGCGCGCGCATAGACATTCGGGGACACCTTGAGCTGCAACCCCGTGTCGGCCTTGCTTGTACGCGATTCGAGCACCGCGGCGCCCGAAGCGGGCGCAGCTGCGGACGGGGGCTGCCCCTCAGTTACCACATTGAGCGCTTGGCCGTTCGCGCCCTGCCACAAAGGTTGCGCGTTGCCGTTGGCGGAAACTTTGCCGGCTGGAGTTTGCGGATTCTGCGCAGGTGCAGGCGGCAGGCTCTGGCCGCTGGCATGCAGCGGCAAGGCGAGCGCCAATACGGCTGGCAGAATGGCTGATATAGCGCGCATCAAAGACCCGGGACAAGGCTCGGTCGCTGGGAGGAAGTATACCGCGGTTTTCTTACATTTTGCTAACAATCGTCAAACTTCAGCAGGAGTGGCGAACAAGCTCCCGGCGGCATGATTCCTGCACATGTGAATCGCTACACTGCCCACGACCATCAACGACTTAGACCAAAACCCGTGAGCCGCGTTCAGCCACTGACTGCGCTTCCGCTGGAACCTCGCAGCCCCCCTGCCGTGGGCATGCTGGAGCTGTGCCGTCGGCTATGGTCCGCAGGACACCCGGCCGCGATCGAAAAGGCGGCCGACGAGTTGATCGGACATCTGCTGCCGGGGGTGCACGCGCGGCTTCGCAATGTCGCCGAAGCCACGGTCGAATCTCTGGAGCCCGCGACGCTGCGTCTGCCGCTGCAGCACGACCGCATGCTGGAGTTGCATCCGGCTCCTCCGTCATCGGATCGCGAACTGCTGCAGACCATCGCACGCTTGATCGATCTTCGTCTGACCGATCTGGAGCGCCACGAGGAACTCACCGCTTCCGTGGTGCGCCTTGAAGAGGCAGAGCGTCTGCAACGCGCCCTGTATGCCATCGCGGATCAGGCCAGCGCCAATCAGGACATCAACGAGACGCTGCGTGCATTGCACGGCATCGTCGGCAGTCTGATGTACGCGGAAAATCTCTATATTGTTTTGTACGACGCGCAACGCGACACGATCCGCTTTGCGTACTTCGCCGACGTAGCCGATCCCGATCCACCGGACCCCAGCCGTCATCAGCCGATGGAGGAAATCCAGTACGGCCCGACCTGGTATCTGATCCGGCATGGCGAACCGCTGATGGGCTCGCTGGATGACATCGCGGCGCATGTGGGCGGACCGTATCGCGGCAGCGGCCCCGACTGCGTGTGCTGGCTCGGCGTGCCGCTGATGCGCGGCGAGCAGGTGGTCGGCGGCGTGGTGGTGCAAAGCTACTTGCAGGACGTGCACTACAGCGAGCGCGACAAGGCGTTGCTGATCTACGTCGCGCAGCACATCCAGACCGCGCTGGAGCGGCGCTTCGCGCACGCGGAACTCGAGCGCCGCGTGGAGGAACGCACCGAAGCGTTACGTGAGGCCAATCGCGTCCTGCAGCAGCAGGTGCTGGAACGCCAGCGCGGTGAACGGCTGCAGGCGGCGCTGTTCCGCATCGCGGAACTGGCCAATACCACCGAAACCATCGAGGAGTTCTACGCCGCCGTGCATCGCGTGGTGGGCGGACTCCTGTACGCGCGCAATTTCTATATCGCGCTGCTGTCGGAAGACGGCAAGGAACTGAGTTTTCCCTACTCCGTGGACGAGCGCGATCCGGAGCGCCGGCCGCGCAAGCTCGGCAAGGGCATGACCGAATACGTGCTCAACAGCGGCGCGGCGCTGCTGGCCAATACCGACGACATCACGCACATGCGCGAACTCGGCCAGGTCGTGCAGAGCGGCCACGACTCGGTGTGCTGGCTGGGCGTGCCGCTGGTATGTGCCGAGCGCACGGTCGGCGCACTGGTGGTGCAGAGCTACACGCCGGAACACCGCTACACGCTGCGCGATCAGGAACTGTTGACCTTCGTCTCCTACCACATCGCCAACGCACTCGAGCGCGTCCGCGCGGCCGAATCGCTGAAGCAGGCGTACACCGGCCTCGAGCGCCGGGTCGGCGAGCGCACGCGCGCGCTGGCGCTGGCCAACCGCGATCTGCGCGAACAGATCGCCGAACGCGAGCGCGTCGAGGCACGGCTGAAATATGAAACGCTCCACGACTCGCTCACCGGCTTGCCCAACCGCAGCCTGCTGACGCAACGCCTGGAGCAGGCGCTCGAGCGCTATCACGCCGATCCCTCGAAACTGTTCGCGGTGCTATTCCTCGATCTCGACCGCTTCAAGGTCATCAACGATTCGGTCGGGCATCTGATCGGCGACGATCTGCTGTTCCAGGCCGGCGGCCGCGTGCGCGCCTGCCTGAAATCGCAGGACGTGGTCGCGCGGCTGGGTGGCGATGAATTCGGCGTGCTGCTGGAAGACATCGGTGACGCCGACGCGGCCTGCCACATCGCGCAACGCATCATCAACGAATTGAATGCGCCGTTCCGTCTGGCCGCGAAAGAATTGTTCACTTCGACTTCGATCGGCATCACCATCGCCGCGCCGCAGTACCGCCGTCCGGAAGAACTGCTGCGCGATGCGGATTCGGCGATGTATCGGGCCAAGGCGGAGGGACGCCATCGCTGGGCTTTGTTCGATGAGCGTCTGCGCCAGCAGGCATTGACCTTGCTGGAAGTGGAAAACGACCTGCGACGTGCGCTGACACGCGGGGAATTCGAGCCGCACTACCAGCCCATCGTGCGCTTGTCCGATGGCGCATTCATCGGCTATGAGGCGCTGATGCGCTGGCGCCATCCCGAGCGCGGGGTGCTGCTCCCCGGCGAATTCCTGACCGTTGCCGAAGAGACCGGCTCATCCGAGGCGATCGACTGGCAGATCTTCGAGCAGGTGATCGCCCGCGCGCCGGCGCTGACGGCCGACGGCTCATTCATCAGCATCAATCTGTCAGGTCGGCACTTCCGCGGAGAAGATCTCGACCGCAGGCTGCTCTCCTTGCTCGCGAGACACGGACTGCCAGCGCACCGGTTGCGGATCGAGGTCACCGAGCGCGCGCTGCTGGAGAATCCGCCGGACGTGAAGCGCATGCTGCAGACGTTGCGCTCGCACGGCATCAGCGTGGCGCTGGACGATTTCGGTACCGGTTATTCCTCGCTTTCGTACCTGCACCAGTATCCGTTGCAGGCCTTGAAAATCGATCAATCTTTCGTCGCCAGCCTCGCGGAAGGCGACAGCGGCGGTAGCGTGGCGGTGGTAAGGGCGATCCTGGCGCTCGCCGAAACACTGTCCATGCAGGTGATCGCCGAAGGCATCGAAACCGAGGCGCAGCGCGAAGTCCTTCGCAAGCTCGGCTGCGAATGCGGGCAGGGCTTCCTGTTCGCGCGCGCGCAACCTGCGGAGACTTGGCTGAAGGCCAAGGCGTAATGGCTGCACAGGGTGGTCCGCGCTGGCGCCGCTGGCTGCGCCGCGCGGTCGTAGCGCTGCTGATCCTGTTCCTGATTACCTGGCTGCCGGTGTTGCTGCTGCGCTTTATCCCGCCCGTGACCAGCGCCTTCATGCTCGAACGACGTGTCGGTGCGTTGTTGCATGGCGAACACGATTTCGAATTGCGCTATCACTGGGTGCCGTGGTCGAAGATCGCGCCGGTCGCGCCGCTAGCGATGGTCGCGGCGGAGGACCAGAAATTTCCGTTCCACCTGGGTTTCGATTTCGAATCGATCCACGCGGCGATCAGCGACGCCGACCAGGGAGAACGCCTGCGCGGCGCCAGCACGATCAGCCAGCAGACCGCCAAGAACCTGTTCCTGT